>CAYPCG010000058.1:0-8920 GCA_964409175.1 uncultured Burkholderiaceae bacterium | reverse complement strand
GCCGATTGCTGCCGATGTCCGTGCGGATATTCTGGCGCGCGGAACCCCAGGATTCTCGGGTGCTGATCTCGCAAACCTCGTAAACGAAGCCGCGCTCTTTGCTGCTCGCCGTAACGGTCGCGTTGTTGAGATGAACGATTTCGAGAAGGCCAAAGACAAGATCATGATGGGCGCAGAGCGTCGCTCGATCGTCATGCCGGAAGAAGAGCGCAAGAACACGGCCTATCACGAATCCGGTCACGCGCTGGTGGCGCGCATGCTGCCCAAGACAGACCCCGTGCACAAGGTCACGATTATTCCGCGTGGTCGCGCGCTTGGCGTCACGATGCAGCTACCCGAAGGCGATCGCTACAGCATGGACAAAGAGCGTATGTTGAATACGATCTCAGTGCTCTTTGGTGGACGTATTGCTGAAGAGGTCTTCATGAATCAGATGACGACTGGCGCCTCAAATGACTTTGAGCGTGCCACGGCGCTCGCCCGTGACATGGTGACGCGTTACGGAATGAGCGACACGCTGGGTCCGATGGTCTATGCCGAGAATGAAGGCGAGGTCTTCTTGGGTCGCTCGGTCACCAAGACAACCCATGTCTCGGAGAGCACGATGCAAAAGGTGGACAGCGAAATCCGCCGAATCATCGATGACCAGTACGCAGTGGCTCGCAAGATCATCGAAGAGCACAAGGAAAAGATGCACGCCATGGCCAATGCGCTTTTGGAGTGGGAAACGATTGATGCCGACCAGATCGACGATATCGTTGAAGGTCGTCCTCCACGTCCGCCAAAGCAGGCTGGGTCGGGTAACACCCCGAACTCCGGTCCTGGCCCGACAGGCGTTGCACCAAATGCTGCTGCACCTGCCTAAGTCGGGGCATCAGTTGCAATGACGCAGGCGACCTTCGTGGCGCAGTCAAAACCGGCGGAAACCCCGCCGGTTTTTCTTTGTGGGCGCAGATCGTTTGATCTTCGACGGCCCTTGGTCATGGGCATTGTCAACACGACACCGGATTCCTTTTCAGACGGCGGGCAGTTCTCTGGCGCTCATCAGGCGATCGACTATGCCAAGCGGCTTGTCGATCAGGGGGCAGACATTCTGGACGTCGGTGGCGAGTCCACACGACCCGGTGCGGAGCCTGTCTCGGTCGAGGAGGAGCTACATCGGGTGCTACCGGTGCTGGAGGGGCTGAGTGACCTCGGAGTACCGGTGTCCATTGATACCCGACGACCTCAGGTCATGCGCGAGGCCTTAGCCATCGGGGTTGATCTCATTAACGACGTGAATGGCTTTCGGGATCCAGAGTCTTTTTCCATTGCGGCGACATCCAATGCGGCCCTGTGCATCATGCATATGCTCGGTGAGCCCAAGACGATGCAGCAGACCCCTGTCTATGCCGATGTGGTCGCCCAGGTAACCCAGTTCCTTTTGGCCCAGCGAGACGCCTTTGTTGCGAAAGGCGTCGATCGGGCCAGGATCGTCATTGACCCCGGATTTGGTTTTGGTAAGACGTTTGCCCACAACTTAGCGTTGATGCAGGCAATCCCTAATCTATCGGCCCAGCAGACCACGCTGATCGGCGTCTCTCGAAAGACCATGATTGGGCACCTGATTGATCCACAGGCGCCTCCTGTGCCCGTTGATCGCGTGGCAGGCAGCGTTACGGCCGCCTTGTGGGCCGCAGAAAAGGGTGCCCAAATTCTTCGGGTGCACGATGTCGCTCAGACTGTTCAGGCGCTCAACGTCTGGAATGGTCTTTCAGGGCGCAGCACGTAAAATCCCCCTATGGCAAGAAAGTATTTCGGAACTGATGGAATTCGAGGCAAGGTTGGCCAGGCGCCGATCACCCCTGACTTTGTCCTTCGTCTAGGCTTAGCCGCGGGCAAGATCTTTACCGGTCACGCCGAAAAAGGTGCGGGGCACCCCACGGTACTGATCGGCAAGGACACGCGGATTTCGGGCTACATGCTGGAATCCGCGCTGGAGTCTGGCTTTAGCGCTGCTGGGGTCGATGTGCTCCTGGTCGGCCCGATGCCCACGCCTGCGGTGGCTTATCTGACCAAGGCGCTTCGTCTGACCGCCGGGATTGTCATCAGTGCCTCGCACAATCCCTTTGATGACAACGGCATTAAGTTCTTCAATGGCCAGGGCGAAAAGCTCTCTGATCTGATTGAGGAAGAGATTGAAGCCGCAATTGATGGCGCCTTATCGTGTGTGAGTTCCAGTGATCTAGGGAAGGTTCGTCGATTAAATGACGCATCAGGCCGATACATTGAGTTTTGTAAGAACACATTTCCTGCACACCTTTCTTTGCGCGGGTTAAAGCTTGTAATTGACTGCGCCCACGGGGCGGGCTATCACGTTGCACCACCCGTGTTTCATGAATTAGGGGCAGAGGTGATCGTGATCGGTCATGAACCGGATGGCTTCAATATCAACCACGGGGTCGGCGCGACCCATCCGCAAACGCTCGCTCATCGCGTACTGGCCGAGAAGGCAGACTACGGTATCGCGTTAGATGGCGACGGTGACCGTCTGATCATGGTCGATCGCACCGGGTCTATTTTTGATGGGGACCAGCTGCTCTTTGCCATCATTCGTGACCGGATTCAGCATGCGGGGGTGAATGCCGTCCCAGGGGTGGTCGGCACACTGATGACCAACCTTGGGTTTGAGCGAGCCTTATCTCAGATGCACGTGGATTTTCGTCGCTCGAAGGTCGGCGATCGCTATGTCCTTGAAATGCTCAAAGAGACTGGCTGGACGCTAGGGGGCGAGTCTTCTGGCCATATCCTCTGTTTGGATCAGCATACGACTGGGGATGGCATTGTGAGCGCCCTACAAGTCCTGGCATCGATCGTTCGCGCCAAGCAGCCCCTTGCATCGCTGGTGGCCGATTTTGAGCGTTATCCACAGACGATGATCAATGTCCCTGCACGTCCCGGGCTGGACTGGCAGAAGATTCCTGCCGTCGTCGATGCCTGTAATGCGGCCCTTGCCGCGCTGGATCAGAAGGGAAGAATCCTGATTCGCCCCTCTGGGACAGAGCCGGTCGTGCGGGTTATGGTCGAGGCGGTGGACGCCGCGATGGCCGAAAAGACGGCCAAAGACATTGCGGCGGTCTTAGCGCAGCACAGCCGCTAGCAACTGTCAAAAAAGCTTCATCTCTTAGTCATGCGATTGTCAATTGCTCAGTGCAATCTGACGGTCCATGAAGCCTCATGAGTCAATTGACTTCCTAGACGAGCGCCGTCAGTTCAGGGCGATATGGATCTCCGATATCCATCTTGGTACACCAGGATGTAAGGCCGAGTTTCTGCTTGATTTTCTTCGGGTACATGATTCTCAGTACCTGTACCTTGTGGGCGACATTATCGATGGCTGGCAGCTTAAAAAGGGCTGGTACTGGCATCAGAGTCATAACGATGTTGTTCAAAAGATCTTACGAAAAGCCCGCAAAGGGACCCAGGTGACCTATGTCGCCGGTAATCATGACGAGGCAATTCGGCAGTTTGTAGGGCTCGCGTTTGGCGACATCCAGATCGTCAATGAGGCCTCTCATCAGCTTCTCGATGGACGGGAGCTCTGGATTGTTCACGGGGATATGTTCGATGGCGTGATTCAGCATGCCAAATGGCTCGCCATGCTGGGGGATGGTCTCTACACAATCATTCTGAAGGCGAACCACTATTTCAACCATCTGCGCCATCGGTTGGGTCTCTCGTATTGGTCGCTGTCGCAGTACCTGAAGCACAAAGTGAAGAATGCCGTGTGCTTCATTAACGACTTTGAGGTGGCGCTGACCAATGAGGCGAAACGGCGCGGATACGACGGTGTGGTCTGTGGGCATATCCATAAGCCCGAGATTCGCGACATCAACGGAACCCTGTACTGCAACGATGGGGACTGGGTAGAGAGCCTGTCCGCATTGGTTGAAACCTATACCGGGGAACTGATGCTTATTCACTGGCCATATCGAAATTCTCTGCACAAGATGGAGGTCCACCATGTCGCACCCGCTTAAGGTCAAGCGGCTCGTCATCGTTTCGGACGCCTGGTCGCCGCAGGTGAACGGCGTCGTGCGAACGCTGAAGAACACCAAGCGCGAGCTTGAATCGAACGGCATTCGTGTCCTGATGATTACGCCAGAGCTATTTGCGACCATTCCATGCCCGACAGATGATGGCATCCGATTGGCGCTCGCGAGTCAGAGACGCATCGCGGAGCTTCTAGATCAGTTCAATCCCGATGCGCTCCATATCGCTACGGAGGGACCGCTTGGGTGGCAGGTGCGAGGGATTGCAATAAAACGCGGCTGGGCGTTTACAACCGCTTATCACACGCGATTTCCTGAGTATTTGAAACTCAGACTACGCATACCAATGCGCTGCTCCACCGCGATTCTGCGTAGATTCCATGCGCCGTCATCTGCTGTCTTGGCACCGACACTGAGTATGGTGAAGGCGCTTGCGTCACTCGGCTTTGCCAATGTCCGTCTTTGGGGAAGGGGGGTGGATCAGGGGGTGTTTTTCCCTCGGATCCGGCAGGGCCCCATTCGCCAGGAGAATCCGATTTATCTCTACGCTGGACGGCTCGCGAAGGAAAAAAATATTGAAGCATTTCTTCGCCTGTCGATACCAGGCGAAAAATGGGTGGTTGGAGACGGTCCTCTCTCAAAGACGCTCAAGCGTCGTTACCCAAATGTACGATTTACTGGGGCGCTGTCGCAGCACGAGCTTGCGGATATTTACAGCCGCGCTGATGTCTTCGTCTTTCCGAGCCTGACAGACACCTTCGGCCTCGTGATGGTGGAGGCGATGTCCTGTGGCCTGCCTGTGGCGGCCTACCCCGTAGCGGGGCCACTCGACGTGATTGGTCAAAGTGGCGCGGGGTGTCTAAATGAGGATCTCGCGAAGGCCTGTATCGATGCTTTGGCAATTGATCGATCCGCTGCGCTATCGCGAGCGGAATTTTTTTCCTGGACGCGATGTACCGAGGAATTTCTTGCTGCACTTGTTCCGCTTGCCCAGTCTGATCGCCTGTTGACGTCGCCAGTTCCCGGTGTCGAGGAACTGGCGCTCCATCACTCAACCCCGCTGAAAGGATAATCGCGATGACACAAGCACTAGCAGAGCCCGTCTTCTTTGAGTCTCCTGTGTCGACCACTGCCGCACTGCTTCGTACGCGTCCGACTGTGCGCCACCAGCAGTCCGAAGATCGTCTCTACCACGTTGGACTTGCGGAGTCTCCAGAGGAGATACAAGAGGCGCAGCGCCTACGTTTTCAGGTGTTTCAAGCAGAGTACGGTGCCCGATTTGCATCCGATCGGCTGGGGCTGGATATTGATGAGTTTGACAGCTACTGTCAGCACCTGATTGTTCGATGCACTGAGACGAGTGAAGTTGTCGGCACCTATCGGATTCTTACGCCTGAGAATGCAGCCCGGATTGGTCGTTACTACTGCGAGGGCGAGTTTTTTATGACCCGTTTAACTCGTCAGACTCCTCGACTCGTCGAGCTTGGTCGATCGTGCGTTCATCCAGCACACCGGACAGGTTCTGTGATCATGTTGCTCTGGGGAGGAATCTTTCGATTCATGCGAGAGCATGGCTACTCGCACCTGATTGGCTGTGCCAGTGTCAGCATGCGCGATGGTGGGGAGGTTGCCGCTTCCTTGTGGGACCAGTTTAGCGCCTCGAAAATGGTCGACCCAACGCTTGAGTGCTTCCCGAAGACCCCTTTGAGTCTCGAGCGCATCTCCCGGGTATCTGTGGCGGAGGCGCCTGCGCTCATTCGCGCCTATCTTCGGGTGGGCGCGAGGATCTGTGGCGAACCTAACTGGGATCCAGATTTTAATACCGCAGATTTCGTAATGCTCTTGGGCTTGGACAGTATGAATCCTAGATATTTGCGGCATTTCTCGGACGGAAATTCGTAAGTAATTGATTTATCGAGACTTTTTGAGTAGCGACTATTTCAAAATGTCACGGTTTTGAAATATTTGGTGGGTAAAGTCTTCACTGTCTGTAAAGCGTTTTTTGTGTTGTGTCTCTATAGGAACTGACTATGAACTCTCTGTTGAAAAAATTTGCGGTTGCGGCCGCATCGATGATGGCGATGACCAGTGCGGTCAAAGCAGCAGATATCACGGGTGCGGGTGCAACGTTCCCCTATCCAATTTATGCCAAGTGGGCTGAGGCCTACAAAAAGGAAACAGGCACCGGTTTGAACTATCAGTCGATCGGCTCTTCGGGAGGTATCCGTCAGATTCGTGCGAAGACGGTGACATTTGGCGCGACAGATGCCCCCGTGCCTGGTGCAGAACTTGATAAAGACGGTATGGTCCAGTTCCCAGCGATCATTGGCGGTACCGTTCCTGTTGTGAATCTCGACGGCTTCAAACCCGGCGAGTTAAAGATTACTGGCCCGGTGCTTGCAGAAGTCTTCATGGGAACCATTTCTAACTGGAATGACCCCAAACTCGCTGCTTTGAACCCTGGCAAAAAGCTGCCCAATCAGTCGATCACGGTGGTTCATCGTGCTGACGGCTCAGGAACAACTTTCAACTTTACTGACTACCTGACAGTGGTCAGCAAAGCGTGGGCCGACAAGGTGGGTCGTGGCGCGGCTGTGAAATGGCCTGCTGCATCCTCGGTTGGCGGTAAAGGTAATGAGGGGGTGGCCGCAAACGTGAACCGCGTGAAGGGCTCGATCGGTTACGTGGAGTACGCCTACGTCAAGAAGAACAACATGAACTTCATGCAGCTCCAGAACAAGGACGGCAAATATGTCAGCCCTGACGATTTAACCTTTTCGGCTGCTGCTGCGGGCGCTGACTGGTTCTCGGTGCCTGGAATGGGACTGTCGATTGTGGATCAGAAGGGTGCGAATACCTGGCCCATCACAACGGCATCTTTTATTCTGATGTACAAGAATCCTGCCGATAAAAAGGCTAGCCAAGAAGCCCTGAAATTCTTTGACTGGTCGTTCAAAAATGGCAAAAAGATGGCACTTGAGCTAGATTACGTGCCGCTCCCAGACTCTCTTACCGCACAGATCCGCGATAAGGTCTGGTCACAAATCGCGAAGTAAAGCGTAGCGAAGGTTGTGGGGTGCGGCAGTTCGGGCACCCCACAGTCATTTTGGTTAGATTAGGTATTTATCGGAGTGGTTATGGAAACGTCCTCGGCAGGTAGCGGGCTCTTAGATCAACGAATGTTGGCTACTGTTCGCAAACAACGCACACAGGACTTCCTTTTTCATAAGCTCACGATGAGCTTTTCGCTGTTGGTGCTTCTCTCACTTGCTGGCATCCTTATTTCCTTGTTGTGGAATGCCTGGCCTGCCTTTCAAAAGTTCGGTCTTGAATTTGTCTGGCGGATCGAGTGGGACATCATCAACGAAGAGTTCGGGGCACTAATTGCGATCTATGGCACTTTAGCGAGCGCCACGATTGCACTGTTAATTGCGGTCCCTCTGGCCTTCGGCATTGCGCTGTTTCTGACTGAGACGTGTCCAGTCTGGCTTCGCCGCCCGCTTGGTACCGCTGTAGAGCTCCTGGCCGCCGTTCCATCAATCATCTACGGAATGTTTGGCCTCTTCATTTTCGCCCCGTTATTTGCGGAGTATGGTCAGCCAGCGCTCCAGTCAACGCTAGGCCAGATGCCATTAATCGGGCCGCTTTTTGGCGGGGCAATGAATGGTATTGGTATTCTCGCCGCGGGAATCATCCTCGCGTTTATGATCCTTCCCTTTATTGCGGCCGTGATGCGGGACGTATTTGAAATCGTTCCTCCCATCCTTCGGGAGTCCGCTTATGGTGTTGGTTGCACCACCTGGGAAGTGGTCCGCTATGTAGTGCTTCCTTACACGCAGAAGGGGGTGATCGGCGGGATCATGCTTGGTCTTGGCCGGGCCCTCGGTGAAACGATGGCGGTGACATTCGTTATCGGCAATTCGCAGAGGCTTTTGCCGTCGCTTTTTGCACCCGGAACCTCTATTGCGTCTACGCTCGCAAACGAATTCGCAGAAGCGGGTGACTTCCACTTGTCAACCCTTTACGCCTTGGGTTTTCTGCTCTTCGTGATTACATTTTTTGTCCTGGCGTTAGCGAAAATTCTGATCATCCGAACTGAAAAGGCGAAAGGGGCGAAGACCTAAAGGGGTCGGAGGCATTATGGATACAAAACTCTATCGTCGACGAAAGTTTCGCAATCAGATCGGCCTGACCTTATCGATGGCCGCTATGGTCCTTGGTCTTTTCGTGTTGCTGTGGATTCTTGTGGTGTTGTTTAAGAACGGATTTGCCGCGCTCGATTGGGCGATGTTTACCCAGTCGACCCCGGCACCAGGCTCAGAGGGTGGCGGGCTTGCGAATGCGATTGTTGGCTCTCTCATGATGATTGTTGTAACTGCCTTGGTGAGTACGCCAATCGGTATCTTTGCGGGTGTCTACCTGGCAGAGTTTGGCGACGAGAGTAAGACTGCTGAGATCACCCGCTTCATGACTGACATCATGCTCAGCGCACCGTCAATTGTTCTGGGGCTATTTGTCTACGCAATCTTAGTGGCGCAGGTCAAACACTTCTCAGGGTGGGCTGGTAGCATCGCTTTATCGTTGATCGCAATCCCCGTGGTCATTCGAACGACGGAGAACATGTTGCTCCTTGTGCCGGGAAGTCTCAGAGAGGCAGCGTTCGCACTCGGTGCCCCTCGGTGGAAGGTCACCACTTTTGTGACGCTGCGGGCCGCTAAGGCGGGGGTGATTACAGGCCTTCTGCTTGCGCTTGCGCGGATCAGTGGGGAGACGGCACCCCTTCTATTTACGGCGTTAAATAATCAGTTTTTCTCAATGAATATGAATGCGCCGATGGCGAACTTACCTGTCGTCATTTTCCAGTTTGCGATGAGCCCCTACGACAACTG
>CAYPCG010000057.1:4114-9118 GCA_964409175.1 uncultured Burkholderiaceae bacterium | reverse complement strand
AGTGGTGGCTCGGGGCGGAATCGAACCACCGACACAAGGATTTTCAGTCCTCTGCTCTACCAACTGAGCTACCGAGCCATCCTGGCAGGCGCGCTGAAGGCGCCCAACCGAGCCGAGAGTATATCTCAGCCGCCACTCTTGGCGCCTGACTTGCCTCCGGGGCGTCTCTCGGGCGATGCTTAGTCCTATGAGTAAAAACCAGTCAATTAGCCCCCTTCAGCCCGCCATCGCCGTGGTCGGCGGAGGCATCATGGGCGCCCTCACCTGCTTGACGGCGGCCCATCTTGGGGAATCAGTACTGTGGTTCGGTCAGAAGGAGCAGGACCGAGCGGATGGGGCAGATGCCCGCAACTATGCGCTCGCGCCGCTGACCGTCGACCTATTAAAGCGCATCGGTGTCTGGGCAGCTGTCGAACCACTCACCTGCACTGTCAGTCGGATGGAAGTCTTTACGGGCAAGACTCGGGTGGACCTCTCCGCAACGGACGCGGGCGCTGATTATCTGTCGGTCATGGCCTTACATCGAGATTTGTTAAATGCTTTGGAACAGGCTGTGACCTTTCGGCCGCAGATCCATCGTGTTGAGGCCAGACCTGACGCAATGCATGCGCAGCGCGATGGTGTTGAGATCCAAGCCGCAAGGGACACTTATCGCGTTAAGTTAGTGGTGGGCGCCGATGGTGCGCGTTCATGGGTGCGTCAACAGGCGGGGATCCTCTGGGGCCAGCGGGACTATGGTCAACAGGGCGTAGTGGCGACTTTCCGCACTGAATATCCGCATGGGGCTGTTGCTGCGCAGTGGTTTGACGGCGCTGACATCCTCGCGCTTTTACCTTTGAAAGATCCGCATCTGATGTCGATGGTCTGGTCAACAAGTGTTGCGAATCCGACCTCGAATGAAGTGATGGCGGAATTTGCCTCTGAAATCCAAGAACGGACTCAGAGTAGGTTCGGACATCTAACCCTGGAAGGAACTGCGGTTGCGGCGCCCCTGCGAATGATGCTGACCGAGTCTCAATCGGCACTCAGAACAGTTTTGGTTGGGGACGCGGCGCACACAGTCCACCCGCTTGCAGGGTACGGACTGAATCTTGGTGTGCAAGATCTGCTCTCTTTGGAAGAGATCTGGCAGAAGCATCGTGACGATCCTGGTTCGGATAATGCAGTTCGGTCTTACGAGAGATCACGAGTGATGCGTGTCAAGCGTGTGCAGTGGGGTCTTGATATTTTGCAGCGGCTGGTGACACAGTCGCATCCGTCGATGTCACGACTTCGCGAATTCGGGTTGCGTCTCGTAGCCGATATTGGTCCGTTACGTCAGTTCCTGATTCGTCAGGCAATCTCACCACAGTAGTTCTTTTTGTCTTTGGAGTTTCTATGACTGTTAGGTCGCTAGTCGCCGCATTCACCCAACATGGTCGTAACCTCTGCATTGGTGCAGCGATCGTAGGGTTGTCGCTCACCCATAACAATGCGCATGCCGAACCCGCTAAGGTTGCCCCTGCAACGGAAGCCGTGGTGAAGAAAGCGGTAGAGGGCTGGCTGAAGGGTCGCTTCAAGGTGGACAGTATTCGCAAGACGCCCATGCCAGGCATCGTGGAAGTACGTCTGGGAACGGACCTGATCTACGTTGATGAAAAGGGCGGATTTGCCATCGTGGAAGGTCAGATGGTGAACCTCAAGTCTGGAGAAAACCTAACGGCTGCCCGTTTGGAAGAAGTTAACAAGATTGATTTTTCAAAGTTGCCGTTTGAGTTGGCGATGAAAACCGTTAAGGGTAATGGCAAACGGGTGTTGGCGGTTTTTGAAGATCCTTATTGCAGTTTCTGTCGAACCTATCGAAAGACGTTGCTTGATATGAATAACGTCACCATCTATACCTTCTTCTATCCGATTCTTCGAGCCGAGTCAGAGACTGTTTCGAAAAATGCCTGGTGTGCCAAAAACCGTGAAGAAGCATGGAATGACTGGATGCTTTTTGGCAAAGAACCACCGAAGGCAGGTGCGGATTGCAATTTCCAGACCGCAAAGCTCTTGGAACTAGGCCGCACGTTAGGGGTCAGTGGCACGCCGACAACCTTTCTTTCGGATGGCAAGCGTTTTTCTGGAGCGATCCCGAAAGATCGCTTAGAGAAGTCTCTTAATTAGTGATTAACGGGGTGTGAGTACGTAGACAGTGCCATCCGCGCGCATACGCCCTGCTACCTCACCTGCCTCTGCACCAGTGCCGAAGAAGATATCGCTTCGGTGCGGCCCCAGAATTGCACTTCCTGTGTCCTGCGCAATCATGAGTCGCTGAAACGGCACGCCCGGATCTTTGGGTGGTGCACCAGGGCGCGGGACTCGAGTGGACAGAAATACAAGCCCGCCAATTCCTACAAATCGTGCATCGACCGCCAGTGAGCGGCCTGCGGTGAGCGGAATGCCCATTGATCCGAGCGGCCCTGCCCCTTTCGCCAAGGTAGAGACTTCTCTGAAAAAGACCACACTTGGGTTCTGATGCAGAAGTTCGTCGCGACGATGAGGGTTTGCGGCAACCCACGCCTTGATGCTCTGCATAGACGCGTCGTTCGGTTTGAGTTCACCCTTATCGATGAGATAACGTCCAATCGATCGATAGGGATAGCCATTCTGCTCTGCATAGCCGACGCGAATAGATTCTCCGTTCGGGAGTTCAACCCGCCCAGATCCCTGAACCTGTAAAAAGAACGCCTCAACAGGGTCCGCCACCCAGAGCAGTTCTTGTCCGGCCAACAACCCCTTTTTATCGATTTCTTCCCTTGTTGGGTAAGGCACCACCCGGTTGCCCTCTAGACGACCACGAAGTCGGAGCGACTTGAGTTCTGGGTAAATCGTTGCAAGGTCAACATTAATCAGATCTTTCGGCGTTCGGTAGAGCGGAATCTGATACGGGCCGCCGCGGGTGCGCGATCCTTTCAAGAGCGGTTCATAGTAGCCGGTGATCGTCGCTGAGCGAGTCCCTTTGTCATCCGTGAGTCGATGGGGAATAAAGCGAGACTCAATAAAGCTACGGATGGCGCTGACCTGGCTGGCATCCAATTGCTGCGAATCCTTGCACACCCCCGCCCAAGGGGTGCTTCGAAGACGCATCACTTCGCAGTTCGCTTGGAAAGCGGGCCAGAACCCAGCAAGGTCGTCCTCATCCCAACCCGGCAGATCACGGAAACTGACCGCTGTGAGCCTTGCCTCATGTCCCCCATGCCCTTTTCCATGGCGGTGTTGCTGGGCATCAGAGGCAACGGGGGTACCCAAGAGCACCGCAAACAAAAGACCACCTAAGACCGCAGAAAAACTGTGGCGCTGCGTCATGGCGCCCGTAAAATGAGCAAAAAATCTGGATAGGTGGTGAGGCATGTGGCTGATTTTCGTTGAGGCTGGGGTTGCCCTGGCGCTCTTTCTGTTCATTATCTGGTGGACGATGCGTGGCAAGCGCTGATCTAGAATGCCCTTATGAGTACTAAGCCTACCCCTTACCGTATCGCGCCAAGCATTTTGTCTGCTGACTTCGCCCGGCTTGGTGAAGAAGTGAGCCGGGTAGAAGCCGCTGGCGCTGATTTTATTCACTTTGACGTGATGGACAACCATTACGTTCCAAATCTCACGGTCGGCCCACTGGTCTGCAAGGCGATTCGGCCTCATGTGAAGATTCCCATTGACGTCCATCTGATGGTGTCACCCGTTGATGCGCTCGTGGTCGATTTTGCCAAGGCGGGGGCAGACATTATTACCTTTCACCCCGAGGCATCGCCGCACGTCGATCGAACGTTACAGCTGATCAAGGATCAGGGCTGTAAGGCTGGTCTGGTGTTCAACCCGAGTACATCGCTGGAATATATGGACTGGGTGATGGATAAGCTCGACATGATCTTACTGATGTCGGTCAACCCGGGATTTGGTGGCCAATCGTTTATTGCGAGTACGCTACCCAAGCTAAAGGCGGCCCGCGCCAAGATTGATGCTTACCAGCAACAAGGCGGTCAGTCGATTCTCTTGGAGGTCGATGGCGGCATTAAGGTCGATAACATTGCACAAGCCGCCGCTGCAGGGGCGGATACGTTTGTGGCGGGCTCAGCCGTCTTCGGTGCGCCAGATGCAGATGGGGGATACAAGGGCATCATCGGAAAATTCCGATCTGCACTCGCCTCCGTTTAACCGGAATATCGCTGTGATTTCTCAAGCTGAGTTCGAATCCCTTGCGGCGCAAGGCTATAACCGAGTCCCGCTCGTGCGGGTACTTCAGGCCGACCTCGACACGCCACTGTCGCTCTATCTCAAACTTGCAAATCAGCCCAACAGTTTTCTGCTCGAGTCTGTGGTTGGGGGTGAGCGGTTTGGACGGTATTCGTTTATTGGTCTGCCGGCGAAGACCCGTATCGAAGCCCGTGATGACGAGATCACCGTGTCGACGAATGGCAAACTGATTTCTGCGCATAAGGCCGATCCGATTGCATTTGCAGAGTCTTACCTGTCTCAGTTCAAGGTTGCGATTACGCCGGGACTGCCTCGCTTTTGTGGAGGCCTTGCTGGTTATTTTGGCTACGACACAGTTCGTCACATTGAACCGCGGTTATCGACCCCTGCAGCAAAAAACAAAAAAGATCCGATTGGGGTGCCAGACATTGTGCTGCTTTTGACCGAGCAGCTTGCCATCATCGACAACCTGGCGGGTCGGCTTTATCTGATCGTTTACGTAGATCCCGGTCAGGACCCTGCAACGGCATACGCAGATGGCGTTGCCGAGCTTGCGCGGCTCGAGGCAAAGCTTCATGTCAGTGTCGCGCCGCCAGAGGCAAAGGCGTATACACCGACTCAGGTCATCCGAGATTTCAAGAAAGAGGACTACCTGAAAGCGGTTGCGATCGCCAAGGAATACATTTCTGCTGGTGATGTCATGCAGGTGCAGATTGGTCAGGTACTTCGTAAGCCCTATGCGGGAGCCCCGCTCACGCTCTACCGCGCGCTTCGATCGATCAATCCATCGCC
>CAYPCG010000057.1:0-4014 GCA_964409175.1 uncultured Burkholderiaceae bacterium | reverse complement strand
GGGCTCTATGGTGGCGCCTGCGGCTATCTCTCTTTTGCAGGAGATATGGATCTTGCCATTGCAATTCGTACAGGCATTCTCAAAGATGGATTGCTGCATGCCCAGGCAGCGGCCGGCATTGTTGCGGATTCGATTCTTGAAAACGAGTGGCTCGAAACCGAGAACAAGGCACGCGCGATGATTCGGGCGGCAGAGATGGCGGAAAACGGCCTTCAGCCCCCCGCGGAAGCCAAACCATCAGGGGTTCGTCAATGAAAGTCCTGATGATCGATAACTACGATTCGTTTACCTACAACCTGGTTCAGTATCTTGGGGAGCTGGGGGCAGCGGTTGAGACGATCCGTAATGACGCGGTGTCCGTGGAAGAGATTCTTGGGCGAGCCGGCGCGGACAAGCCTGACCGTATTGTGATCTCTCCTGGCCCGTGTAGTCCGGCTGAAGCGGGGATCTCGGTTGAGCTGATTCAAAAAGCCAAAGGCCAGATCCCTTTGCTTGGCGTCTGTCTGGGGCACCAGGCAATCGGCGCGGCCTTCGGCGGCAAGGTGATTCGTGCGCAGACGCTCATGCATGGCAAGACGTCGCTGATCTCGCATACAGGGCAAGGGGTATTTGCAGGCCTACCCAGTCCAATGACGGTAATTCGCTATCACTCCCTGGCGATTGAGCGCGCAACGCTGCCCAGTGATCTTGTAGTGACCGCTTGGACAGAAGACGGTGAGATTATGGGCGTTCAGCATAAAACGCTTGCAGTTCACGGTGTTCAGTTTCACCCCGAGTCGATTTTGAGTGAGCATGGGCATGCCATGTTGAAGAATTTTCTTGATCATCCTTAACCAATAACGGCTCATGACTTTTAGCATTGCTTCCGCCTTAAATCAGATTATTCGGCACGAGTCCCTGACGCACGATCAGATGAAGCAGGCGATGCAGGCCATCATGTCGGGTGAAACCTCTCAGGTGCAGACGGCAGGCTTTCTTGCGGCTTTACGCACCAAAGGGGAGACGGTCGAAGAGATTGCCGCTGCAGCCGCCGTGATGAGAGCGTTTTCAACCCAAGTATCGGTGGCATTTCCTGACCTAGTGGATATCTGCGGCACCGGTGGAGATGGCGCACACACATTCAATATCTCGACGACGGCGATGTTCGTGGCCGCTGCTGCGGGCGCGAAGGTTGCCAAGCACGGAGGCCGATCCGTTTCTTCGAGTACCGGTAGTGCAGACTTGCTTGAGGCGCTAGGAATTAATATTCATCTGTCTCCAGAACAGGTTGCGCAATCGATTCAGCAGGTAGGGGTTGGCTTTATGTTTGCCCAGAACCATCATCCAGCCATGAAGCACGTCGCACCAGTTCGTAAGGAGCTGGGCGTGCGGACGGTTTTTAATATCCTTGGCCCACTCACTAATCCTGCGCAGGCACGTCATCAGTTGATGGGGGTTTTTCATTCGGACTTGGTGTCGATTCAGGCGGAAGTGCTCCAGCAGCTCGGCTCAAAGCATGTGCTTGTCGTTCACTCAGATTCGGGTCTAGATGAGCTTGATCTCTGCGGTCAGACGCAGGTGGCAGAGCTCAAGGACGGCGTGATCTCTCATTACGCAGTGACCGCACAGCAGTTTGGATTCCCTGCCTATACCGCCGAGGAAGTACGTGCAGCGATTCGCGCCACGAGTGTTGAAGAATCGAAGGAGCGGATGATGCAGGCCTTAGATAACCAGGCCAGTCCTGCTCGAGACATTGTTGCGTTGAATGCAGCGGGCGCCTTGCTTGCCGCAGATTGTGCCAATGACTGGCAAGAGGCGGTTAGCCTTGCGTTAAAGACGCTTGGAAGTGGCGCGGCCAAGCAGAAGCTGCTTGATTACACCTCAGTGTCTAAGCAACTAAGTCAGTAAACCACGATGTCCGACATTCTTGCGCGCATTCTCGAAGTCAAGGCGGACGAAGTCGCCCAGGCCCGGCGGGCGGTATCGGAGACGGCACTACAACAGGACATCAAGTCTGCGCCTGCTTCATTAAAGCCTCGCGGGTTCGTTAATGCGATTCGTGCCAAGCACGCTTCGGGGCATTCCGCCGTCATTAGTGAGATCAAGCGGGCGAGCCCGAGCAAGGGTCTGCTGCGGGATCCGTTCTATCCGGCAGAGATTGCGAAAGATTACCAAGACAACGGCGCGGCGTGTCTGTCGGTATTAACAGACAAATCGTTCTTTCAGGGCGATCCTCGAGATCTGATTGCAGCGCGTGCTGCAGTGAGCCTTCCTGCGCTGCGTAAGGATTTCATGATCGATCCTTACCAAGTACTTCAGGCCCGCGCCTGGGGGGCAGACTGCATTCTTTTAATCGTTGCAGCACTCTCGGATGCTCAGATGCAAGAGCTCGAATCCACGGCGCATGATCTGGGGATGGATGTCTTGATTGAGACACACGACGTAACGGAACTGGAGCGCGCGCTCAACTGTAAGTCACCGCTGATTGGCATCAACAACCGCAGCCTGAGGACATTTGAGACATCGCTCAACACAACGCTTGATCTGGTATCACGAGTTCCTTCTGACCGAATTCTTGTGACAGAGAGTGGCATTCAGGCGGGGGCAGACGTGCAGCGCATGCGTGACGCAGGGGTCGATACCTTCCTTGTAGGAGAGGCCTTTATGCGGGCAGACTCTCCTGGAGCAGCGCTAAAAGCATTATTTTTCTAGAGCCGCGCAGTAACATCTGCGCACCGATTTCTGACGAAGGGAGAACCACCATGACAACAGAACAGACGGCGCAGACCGATGCGCCAATCCTGACCGAAGTGCAGGGCCGTGCGGGCGTGATTCGATTCAATCGTCCCAAGCAGCTTAATGCGTTAAACGAGGCCGTCATGGACGCGCTCAGTAAAGCGGTCATCGCGTTTGACGCCGATGATGCGATCGTTGCCATCGTGATCACGGGCAATGAAAAGGCGTTCGCCGCGGGGATGGATATCTCTGGTGCGAAAGATATGAGTTACGCCGATGTGGTCAATAGCAACTTCATTACCCGAAACTGGGAGGCGCTCGGCAAGGTTCGTAAGCCAGTGATTGCGGCGGTGAACGGCTATGCCTTGGGCGGAGGGAGCGAGCTCGCCATGATGTGCGACCTGATCGTTGCCTCCGAGGACGCCAAGTTCGCCCAGCCCGAAGTCAAGCTTGGAATTCCGCCCGGAGCGGGCGGCACCCAGCGGACGGCCCGGGCGCTTGGCAAGGCAAAGGCGATGGATCTCTGCCTCACTGGGCGAATGATGGACGCCGCTGAGGCCGAGCGTTGCGGCTTAGTGGCCCGTATCACCCCCGCTGGAAAAGCATTAGATGAGGCTCTGGCCATGGTTCAGGTGATGAGTGGTTACTCACTTCTTACACTCAGAACGATCAAAGAATGTGTCAATCAGGCTTTCGAAACTCCGCTCGCGGAGGGGGTCCGCTTTGAGCGGCGCGCCTTCCACGCAGCCTTTGCAACCGAAGATCAGAAAGAAGGTATGGCCGCATTCTTAGAAAAGCGGACCGCCAACTTTAAAAACCGTTAAGCTTCCCTGCCCTGGTGCTGCTCACCGAGAGCCGCACCAGGCTTAGGGCTCAGGGTGTTCTTCGGTTTCCCAAGGACCCCCCCGTTTAACGTATTTGACATCCCCAAAAAGCCCCGTCATAATTCCGCTTCTTCGCTACTCACACAGCGATGCGGTGCAAAAATCAAGGTGCCAGCAAGACCAAGGGCACCGTTTTCTCCGCGAGTTGTGAGATTTAGCGAATCGCTCTTTAACAATGAACAGCCGATAAGTGTGGGCACTTGAGTGGACAGCGCAAGGTCCGTTCCCATCACGCAAGTGAGAAGAACTGGCCTGTAACTCAAAAACTAAAGTGCTCACAAATGAAACGTGTGTTTTCAAGATATTTGTCAAGAAAATACTCGTCGATTTTTGAGTAAAGAAATATTGCGTCAGAAGTAGATAGACGCCACGAGATTGAACTGAAGAGTTTGATCCTGGCTCAGATTGAACGCTG
>CAYPCG010000056.1:0-9558 GCA_964409175.1 uncultured Burkholderiaceae bacterium | reverse complement strand
TTCAAGATTCGATTAATTCGTAGCTATGCGTAATTTCCGCAGTGAGACCCAACATCTTGGTCGCAGAGCAGTATTTTGAATGAGAAAGGTTGATCGCTCGTTCTACTAAGTTCGCCTTGAGCGCCTTTCCATGGACTTTGAAGTGCATGTGGATCTTGGTAAAGACCTTCGGATCCGTCTCCGCCCGCTCGCTCTTGGTCTCGACCTCGCAGTTTCGAATATCGAGCCCGCTCTTGCGAAGAATCAGGACCACGTCGTAGGCCGTGCAGGCCGCCGAACCCGCGAGCACCGTTTCCATGGGCCTGGGGCCCAGGTTACGACCGCCTCCCTCTGGGGCGCCATCCATGACAAAACTATGCCCAGAGCCCGTTTCGGCAATAAAACTCATGGTGTCGGGACCAGCCCATCGAATCGTGCATTCCATGATATGAAATTATCTAAATTGTTGAATGGGTTTTAAGGTTTTAATAACTTTGCGTTCAGGAAAAGTTGCGTCGCAACAAAAACGAGGGTATTCTGAAGTCTGTCTCCTCCACCCTCCTCCTTTGGTGGATTTCGCCTCAAGCCCTAAGGCTTGAGGCTTTTTTTTGGCCCCTTTTGCTGTTGCCCAATTCTCCCAAACCAAGTATTCTAGAGGGCTTTCCCGAATTCCATTGAGTGTTATGAAAACGTTTTCCGCAAAAGCACAAGAAACCCAGCACGACTGGTACGTTGTCGACGGCACAAATGCCGTGCTCGGCCGTCTGGCTGCTGAGATTGCCCACCGTCTGCGTGGCAAGCACAAGCCTGAGTTCACCCCTCACGTGGACACCGGTGACTTCATCGTCGTGGTGAACGCTGAGAAGATCCGCGTGACTGGCAACAAGGCTGACGACAAAAAATACTTCCGTCACTCAGGCTATCCCGGCGGTATCTCCGAGACCACGTTCTCCAAGATGCAAGACCGTTTCCCCGGCCGTGCGCTGGAGATCGCTGTCAAAGGCATGCTGCCGAAGGGTCCTTTGGGCTACGCCATGATCAAGAAGCTCAAGATCTATGCCGGTGAGTCACACCCCCACAGCGCACAGCAGCCCAAGGCGCTGACAATTAACTAATTCGTTACTACAGAAGAATCGAAAGACAAACCATGGTCGGTGAATATAACTACGGAACCGGACGACGCAAGAGCTCTGTCGCCCGCGTGTTTATCAAAAGCGGTAAGGGCAATGTCGTGGTCAACGGTAAGCCTCTGGACCAGTATTTCTCTCGCGAAACCGGTCGCATGATCGTGATGCAGCCGCTGGTTCTGACGAACCACAATGGCACGTTTGACATCATGGTCAACGTCCACGGTGGTGGTGAGTCTGGTCAAGCCGGTGCGGTTCGCCATGGCCTGACCCGTGCCCTGATCGACTATGACGCCACATTGAAGTCCACGCTCTCCAAGGCAGGCCTGGTCACCCGGGATGCCCGTGAGGTTGAGCGTAAGAAGGTTGGTCTGCACAAGGCCCGTAAGCGCAAGCAGTTCTCGAAGCGCTAAGCGTCAAGCCGCTGTCCAACAGACCCCTCCAAGATTATTCTTCGAGGGGTTTTTTGTTCACATCAAGAAAGGCACACCATGATTCGTGTTGGTATTGTTGGCGGAACCGGCTACACCGGTGTTGAACTCCTTCGCCTGCTGTCTCAGCACCCGCAGGCCGAGCTCATGGCGATCACCAGCCGAAAAGAGGCTGGGCAGCATGTGGCCGAAATGTTCCCGTCGCTTCGTGGTCGTGTCGACCTTCAGTTTTCCGACCCGAGCACAGCGCCACTATCGGAATGTAATGTCGTCTTCTTCGCCACCCCCCACGGGGTGGCCATGGAACAGGCGCGCGACCTGCTCGCCAAAGGGGTGAAGATCATCGACCTGGCCGCCGACTTTCGCCTGAAAGATCCCCAGGAATTCGAGCGCTGGTACAAGACGCCCCATACCTGCACGGATCTGCTCAAAGAGGCGGTCTATGGCCTTCCTGAGGTCAACCGTGAAGTGATCCGTACCGCCCGCCTGATCGGCCTGCCCGGCTGCTATCCCACCAGCGTGCAGCTGGGACTTTTACCGCTTCTGGAACAGAAGGGGCTGATTGACCCGGGATCCTTGATTGCAGACTGCAAATCAGGCGTCAGTGGCGCAGGCCGAAAGGCCGAAATTCCAACGCTCTTGGCAGAGGCGGGAGACAACTTCAAAGCCTATTCGGTTGCAGGCCATCGCCACTGGCCAGAGATCACGCAAGGCTTACGGGCAATCGCCACCAAAGCGGGACACGCCGATCAGGCGGCGGCCGTAAAGCTCGCCTTCGTGCCCCACCTGACGCCGATGATTCGGGGTATTCATTCCACAATTTATGCACGGGTATTACCGGGTGCCGAAGGAAGCGATTTCCAGGGCCTGTTTGAGTCCCGTTATGCCTCGGAACCCTTTGTGGACGTGCTTCCCAAGGGGTCGCACCCCGAAACCCGATCCGTGCGGGCTTCCAACTTTGTACGAATTGCCCTGCACCGCCCCCCCGAAAGTGATCTTCTCGTGATCCTGGTGGTGGAGGATAATCTGGTGAAAGGCGCATCTGGCCAAGGCGTGCAGGTCATGAACATCATGTTTGGCCTGCCAGAAACCGCGGGGCTCACCCAGGTTCCTGTTCTCCCCTGAGCCGTGCCGTAAGCAGTCGTTGATGACGAAAGGAAAACAACATGAATGCAGCCGTTGAGAGTGTTGATCTTGAAATGCCCGCACCGCTGGTCTTTACTGACTCTGCCGCAGCAAAGGTCAAGGCCCTGATTGATGAAGAAGGTAATCCCGAGCTGAAGCTTCGCGTCTTTGTTCAAGGCGGTGGCTGCAGCGGCTTTCAATACGGCTTTACCTTTGATGAGGCCGTGAATGAAGACGACACCGCGATGGAAAAAAATGGTGTGACGCTCTTGATCGACAGCATGAGCTATCAGTATCTGGTCGGTGCTGAGATCGACTACAAAGAAGATCTCGAAGGATCACAGTTTGTGATCAAGAACCCGAATGCCACGACCACGTGTGGCTGTGGTTCTAGCTTCTCGGCTTAAACACCAAGATTGGCGCAACCATTGCGCCTTGCACTGTAGCGGTTAGCCCGAACAGAAACGACGCCACAAACGCCGTTTCTGGGGCGACCGACAGCGCCGCAAGAAAAAAGACTGCGGCGACTTCTCTTGATCCAAATCCACCAATTGATGCTGGGACAACTGCGCCCAGAAAGATGCCTGCGCTCACCAGAAAGAGCATGAACGGGTTTATCGTTGCATTCACCGCGAGAAGACAACCGCCAAAGGCAGCGATCGTCAGCAACTGCGATAAGAGCGATAGCGGCAGCGACCTGATAAGACTGCCTCCCTCGTGCGCGGCGTATCGCTGAGCGATCAGCGTCGCTCCAATCGGCGCAACCGCTATCAGCGTCATTGCGACACCGTACCCGATGATTAGATCTTTAGGGGCTTGAAGTGTGTCGATGGAGATGCCACTTGATGCCCGAGTCAGTAGCGCAACAAAGAAAACAGTCGCCGCAAAAATACTTAACGCCCAAAACCCACTGACGCGATCCAGAAATACGGTCTTCGCCGCGATCAGCTTCGAGATTCCTTTTTTGGAGAGCCCAACGGTACGCCAGATATCCCCGCCAATAATGCCGCCGGGTAGCACGGTGTTTGCAGCGACTCCCTGAAAGTAGAGTTCAATGGCACTTTGAGGGGAGAGAATCTTTTGTTCTGATAACGCATGGGTAATGCCACGCCAACGATAGGCACAGGCAACGTTCGCAAGAATCGCCAAGACCAACGATAAGGCCGCCCAGCCCCACTGCACCTGCGTCACCGTCTCTTTTAAGCGAGCACTATCTAGCTGGCTTAACAACAAGGCCAAAAGGCCAATACCAAGGACTGGTTTAAGAAAGCGTCTCACGTTGTGGTGGCGCGGTGACATTCTTCGTCAGGTACTGTCGTCGACCCTGGGGCTCGTGATAAATCCGCACCAGTAGCTCCCCGATCAGGCCTGTGGCCAGGAGTTGCACACCGACCAGGGTGAGTAACACGCCAAGTAATAACAACGGGCGCCCCCCAATATCGGTGCCCAGCACAATTTTCTCAAAGCCTAACCAGCCCAGTATCGCCAATCCAATGAATAGCATCAGCACCGCCACGCCACCAAAGGCATGGATCGGACGATGTAGAAACCGCATGGTGAACCGGATCCAGAGAAGATCGAGTAGCACGCGAATCGTCCGGTCGATCCCGTATTTCGATACGCCCGCGACTCGAGCCCGGTGGTTTACTGGGACTTCTACGATTCGCGCACCCACTTCAGAGGCTAAGGCTGGGATAAACCGATGTAGCTCGCCATAAAGACGAAGGCTCTTAATGATTGATGCTCGATAGGCCTTTAGTGCGCAGCCATAGTCATGCAGCTGAACCCTGGTGACCTTCGAAATTAAAGCGTTCGCAATCTGAGAGGGGATCTTGCGGGAGAGCGCCGCATCCTGACGAGATTTACGCCAACCGCTGACACAGTCAATCGAGCTGTCTTGATCCAGCATGTTGATCAGCTGCGGGATATCGGCCGGATCATTCTGAAGGTCACCATCTAGGGTAACGATGTAATCCCCTGTCGCCTCATCAAAGCCGGCTTGTAAGGCCGTTGACTGGCCATAGTTGCGAATCAGATAGACACACTTAAGCCAGTGATGAGTCTGGGCAAGCTCGGCCATCTTCATCGCCGACTTATCGCGCGAGCCGTCATCAACCAGTACCAGCTCGAACGACCAGTTCGTCGGCAGCATCGCCTGCCCCACCTGGGCGACCAATGCGGCAACGTTATCTTCTTCGTTATAGACCGGAATGACGATGGAGACCTTGGGCACCTTAGACCTTTATTCGTCGAGTTGACGAGCTTGCGATTTTGACAAGGATACTGGCCATCAGCGCTGCGACCAAATAGACCACCACGCCAGAAAACAAGACATCACTTAAGAAGTGGGCCCCCACAGCGACCCGGGTCAGTCCAATCGAAAGCCCAAAGAAGAGGCCAAGATAAAGCCAGAGCCGAGTCTTCGCGACAAAATGCCCCACCAAAAAAGCAAAGCCCGCTGCCGCGTGTCCGCTGGTAAACGAACAGTTACGAGAACACTGGTTGGTCACGACCCAGGCCGGGGTGAACTTCTGGGTCCCGCCAAAGACCTCAACGGTCCTTGGGCGGGCACGATCCCAATGGTCTTTAAGCACTGAGTTCACGATCACCCCAGGGCCAAGAATCAGGCTGAGGGCGACGATTACGGAAGGCAGCAGACGATGGTGACGCTTCACTGCAAAATAAATCATCAGCGCAATCGCCATCACAAGCACACCCCGTGAGACAACATCCACAAACCAGAATAAGAAGTTTAGGGTGGGGGATTCCTTTAGCCAGAACCCTGAGCCTTCAACGCCAGTAATCGCCTGGGGATCAAAAAACAACTGGCTGACCGCGATATCGATTCCTGGAAAGACATAGAACACGATCGCCAGCGCTACCGATATTGGCAGACCGATATGAAGCGCTGATTTTGAGCGCCTTGAGACCAGCGCAATCAGCGTCTCACGATGATGGTTGTGATCGGTTTTATGGACGGCCAAAGGTTGCGACATAAGCGGAAATTCTAGTCTTGTTATCACTCACCACAATGGCGGCAAGGGCCTCATCAGCGAGCGGCTCAGCATTTTGATAGTGGCCATCACCAAGCGGCTGAGGCGCAACACGAAGTACTAACACCTTCTGGCCCACCAACGCCTTCTGATCCGCGATGTTATAAAACCAGGTGTAGTGGTTATTTCTGCGACCAGCTAAATCGTCCGCAAATAGCCGAATGGGCGCAGCATCTTTTGGGCGATTCACCGCATAACCAGAGATCGCCGCCAGCAAACGTCGGTCATCGGTAACGATCGGAAGCCCTTGTTTTTCTGATGTCGACATTGCCCATTGGGCAGCTTCCCTCCATCCACGAAGTTTTTCAATCGCGCGGACTTCCGGTGCGCGGTCGCTATGAAAAATCCACTTCGGACCAACGATGAGTAACACCGAAAAACTCAAGCCAAACACAATCGACAGCCAGAAAAACGGGCGTGCCAGTCGGCCATTGAGATCGTACCGAGACGGTGCAAACCAGAGATAGGCCGCCAGCATGGCAAGGCTCACGAGTGCGGGCGCTGCCCAGTTCGCATGGGCGCGCGAAGAGAAGGCCTGCACGCTAATCAATGCAAGCATGGGTAGCGCAAAGATCAAGAGTAGATTTAACCGAGACCCTGCGGCCGCAGACCCGGTCACCAGATGCCGTGGCAAAAATAAGAGCACCGCGAGCAGTGCAAATGGGCCAATGAGAACAAACTGCGAGACCAGAAATTCAACTAACGATAAAAGCCCGCCCCCAAATGTCCAGACAGACTCACCCAGCTGCTCAACCTGGGAGATCTCTAAGTGGTGACTAAACGTTGGGAAGTTGGTCTCAACATTCCAGAGCAGGTTAGGCAGAAACACCAAAAACCCGACCACCGCGGCAAGCCACGGACCGATCGTGAAAAGTCTTCGCTCCAACAGAGTCCAGATAAAGGCGCTCACTACAAAAACGCCCATGGAATACTTCGAGAGCAGACCAAACCCCACCGCCATGCCACAGATTAGCCAATAGATCAGCTGACCCGATCCGAAAGACGAGGCATTGATCAGCGCCCATAGCGCGATCGTCCACCACATCAATAGCCATGCATCGGTCGTGGCGTAAAGCGAATAAAAGCCGAAGAGAGGGGATGTGGCCAATAGGGCCATGGTGACCAAGGCGATTCGCTTATTTTGAAACAACTGATAGGACGCCAGCCCCGCAAACAACGCTGCGCATCCAAGCGCAAACGCCTGTGACATCCGGGCGCAGCCTTCGATCGTATCGATACCCACGAGACTGCAGGCAGACGCATTCACGCCCAAGACCCATGCAATCAAAGGCGGCTTTGAGAAATACCCAAAGGCGGGCAGCGCTGCCCAGCCAAGGTACTGGGCTTCATCGACCTGTAGCGGAACGGGTGCAATAAACCCCGAGAGGCTTCGGATCAATACCAAAAGCCCAATGAGAAACAGGCCAAGCAAGAGCCTGGCCTGTGTCAATGCCGAACGGTTCGGCAAGCGGGTTACTCCACCGCCTTGACCATGTCTTCAACAACCTTCTTCGCATCACCAAAGACCATCATGGTCCGATCCATGTAGAAGAGGTCGTTATCAAGACCGGCGTAACCGGCAGCCATGGATCGCTTATTCACGATCACCGTCTTCGCCTTATAAGCTTCTAGGATAGGCATTCCGAAGATTGGTGAACCCGGTGTGCGCGCGGCGGGGTTGACCACATCATTGGCCCCGAGTACGAGCACGACGTCCGTCTGACCAAACTCGGAGTTGATATCTTCCATCTCGAAGACCTGATCATAGGGAACTTCGGCTTCAGCGAGCAGCACGTTCATGTGGCCTGGCATACGACCTGCCACAGGGTGAATGGCGTACTTGACCGTAATGCCCTTATGCGTCAGTTTTTCGGTGAGTTCTTTCAGCGCATGCTGCGCACGCGCGACGGCCAGGCCATAACCAGGAACAATTACCACCGTCTCGGCGTTAGTCAGCATAAAGGCCGCGTCATCAGGCGATCCGCTCTTTACTGGGCGCTGTTCCTGAGCACCCTGCGCACCCCCGGCGGCATCACCACCAAAGCCACCCAGGATCACGTTAAAGAATGAACGGT
Source organism: uncultured Burkholderiaceae bacterium (assembly GCA_964409175.1). Taxonomy (GTDB): domain Bacteria; phylum Pseudomonadota; class Gammaproteobacteria; order Burkholderiales; family Burkholderiaceae_A; genus Lacustribacter. The sequence continues at coordinate 1,768 of CAYPCG010000056.1, read as the reverse complement.
TCATTGCCTTACACATGATGTACGACAGGATCGCACCGCTTGAACCCACTAGTGATCCGGCAATGATCAGCATGGAGTTATTCAGCGAGAAACCGATCCCTGCCGCAGCCCAGCCAGAGTAGCTATTGAGCATCGAGACCACCACAGGCATATCCGCGCCACCGATGGGAATAATGATCAACACGCCCAGCACAAACGACAGCGCCAGCATGGCAAAGAACGCGGGCCAGCTCTCTGTGAACATAAACACGAGACCAAGGGCAATCGTCGCAATACCCAGCACCAGGTTCACCATGTGCTGCCCAGAGAACACTACGGGTGCGCCCTGAAACAACCGGAACTTGTATTTACCCGAGAGTTTGCCAAAGGCAATGACCGAACCAGAAAACGTAATCGCACCGATCGCTGCGCCCAAGAACAACTCCAGGCGATTACCCAAGGGAATTGGTGCACCCTTTTGAGTGATGTTCAACGCATAAGGCTCAGCGACCGCTGCGATCGCAATAAACACGGCGGACAGACCAATCATGGAGTGCATGAAGGCTACCAGCTCAGGCATCTTGGTCATCTCGACGCGTTTAGCCATGATGGCACCGATCGCGCCACCGACGACAAGCCCGATCAATACAAGTAACAGGCCGGATCCAAGGCCAGCACCCGTTGCCCCTTGAAGACTCTGGGCCATGGTGGCAATCAGCCCGACCGTTGTGAAGATGGCGATCGCCATCCCAGTCATACCAAAGATATTCCCTTTGATCGAGGTCGTTGGATGTGACAGGCCCTTCAGTGCCTGGATAAAGCAGACCGAAGCAATCAGATACAGCAGTGTGACAGTATTAATGGAGAGGCTAAACATTTATGCACCCTCCTTTGCTGAGGGCTTCTTATCTTTTTTCTTAAACATCTCGAGCATGCGTCGTGTCACCAGAAAGCCACCGAAGACATTGACGGCTGCCAACGCAACCGCTAAGACCCCCATGGTCATGCCAAGGGTTGTTTCCGTGAGCGCTGCCGCCAACATGGCCCCCACGATCACGATTGCGGAGATCGCATTAGTCACTGCCATCAACGGCGTGTGCAGGGCGGGGGTGACGTTCCAGACCACGTGATAGCCCACGTAGATGGCCAGCACGAAGATGATCAGGTTCACTAGGGTTGGGCTAATCGCTTCCATCGCGTCTGTTCCTTGTCTCTAACCTTATTTCAATCAAGCGCGAAGCACTGCGCCGTCACGCGCAACCAATGTCGCGGTCACGATGTCGTCATCCGCAGGAATCGACAGCGCGCCTTCTTTGGTCACAATGAGTTTCATAAAGTCCAGCAGGTTGCGCGCATAGAGTGCGCTGGCATCTGTGGGGAGTAGTGCCGCCATATTGGGCTTACCCACGATATTTACGCCATGCACCTGCACGGTCTGACCCAGCACCGAAAGTGGACAGTTGCCGCCCTGTTCCACCGCCATATCGACGATCACGGAGCCCGGCTTCATCGACTTGACCATCTCTTCCGTAATGAGCGTCGGTGCCTTGCGGCCCGGAATCAGTGCGGTAGAGATCACGATATCGGCCTGGGCAATGCGTTTCGCGACTTCGGCGCTTTGACGCTTCATCCAAGCTTCTGGCATGGGACGCGCATAGCCGCCAACGCCCTGGGCGATTTCGCGCTCTTCATCCGTTTCAAAGGGCACATCAATAAACTTTGCGCCCAATGATTCAATCTGCTCCTTCACCGCAGGACGAACATCAGATGCTTCGACGACAGCCCCGAG
>CAYPCG010000055.1:0-9724 GCA_964409175.1 uncultured Burkholderiaceae bacterium | reverse complement strand
CCCACAAGGGTGCGCTTATTACCGGCAAATTCCTCTTCCACCGCTGGTGGATTGATAACTTCGTCTGTTGTGGGGGTGGAGGGAGTCGTCATTATCTATTTCCTTTAGTGCTAATAAAACGGCCGCATCACCTTGAGAGCAATGCGGCCGGATTGGCTAATTCAGCGACGCTTAGCCTTTGTACTCGGGCGGAATCAAATTCTTAGGAATATTGATGCCCTTTTCCTTGAAGTAACGGATCGCACCAGGATGGAATGGCAGGAACGTGTTGCGGTTCCAGTTCTGAACCAGCGTCTCGACAGCAGCCGCGTGGCCCTTCACCATCTGGGGATTGTTCTCAAGAACAGCCTTGACCACAGCATAGACCAGATCCTCGGAGACGTCTTTGTTAGCGATGGCGAAGTTGTAAAGACCAATCGTCTTGTGATCTTCTGTCATCTGCTTGTACGCCGACTTAGGAATCACAGAATCCGACAACTCAGGCATTGCAGCCTTGATCTTTTTGATGTCATCTGCGGTGTAGGTCAGGTAACGAACTTTTGTGGTGTTCTCAAGTTCTGAGTAAGCCGCAATGGGCACACCAGCGCAGAATGGGAACGCATCAATCAGGCCGTCTTGCAGGTTCGCAGCCATGTCGGATGCCTGCCCGTTACGCACGGTGACATCCAGACCAATCGCCTTAAACATCAAGGGGAAGTATGTCCCGCAAGTTCCTGCGCGAGGACCAACACCAACCCGCTTACCGGCCAGCTCTTTGACCGATTTGATACCGGACTTCTCGAGCACGATGAAGTGGAACGGTGTGTCGTACATCGGGAACATTGCCCGAATGTTGCTGAACTTCTTGCCCTTGGTCCACTCGCCCTCGCCCTTCCAGGCCTGGAGCGCAACGCCCATCGTCGTCATACCGAAATCGATCTGCTTCGAATCCGCGAGGATGATGTTCTGATTGGGGCCTTGGGTCTGCTGGGTGCTGATCTTGGTACCGATCTTTTCGTTCACCAGGCTCGCCCAGACCTGACCATAGACAAAGTAGGTACCGCCAACAGAGGCTGTACCGAGCGTCAGATTGGTTGGCCAATTGGGATTGGGTTTCGGCTGAGCATGGACGCCGCTTGCAAGGGTCAGACCGACCGCCGTTGCCGCTGCGAACTTAAGAAACTTCGGAAACTTCATAGAAACACCCTCCTAAGGAAATGATCTGAAAAGGTAGCACGACACCACAAAAATGGCATGGGGGTTAATCCGGAAACCGCCAAGCTTTCAGGGCGTTTCCGGCAGAACCTATCCGGGATAGGGGACCGCCGAACCGGACCGAATTTACCCTTTGAGCAGTCGAATTGTTGCGTCGCAAACAGCCTGGGTTACCTGTGCCGTCGTCGCCGTTCCACCGAGATCGCGGGTATGTAACGTGGTGTCGGCCGTCACGGACTCGATTGCGGACATCGCCGCTGCCGCCGCCTTGGCCTCGCCAAGGTGCTCCAGCAGCATGACCACCGACCAGAAGGTTCCCACCGGATTGGCAAGCCCCTTGCCCATGATGTCAAAGGCAGACCCATGAATCGGCTCAAACATCGACGGATAACGCCGCTCGGGATCAATGTTCCCGGTGGGCGCAATCCCCAGGCTCCCGGCGAGCGCCGCCGCGAGATCGCTCAGAATATCCGCGTGCAGATTGGTCGCGACAATGGTGTCGAGCGACGCCGGACGGTTCACCATGCGCGCAGTCGCGGCATCCACGAGTTCTTTGTCCCAGCGAACATCCGGAAATTCCTTCGCGATCTGGCCTGCGATTTCGTCCCACATCACCATCGCGTGACGCTGAGCGTTCGATTTCGTCACCACTGTGAGCTGTTTGCGCGGTCGAGACTGGGCCAGACGGAACGCGTAACGAAGAATTCGCTCGACGCCCGCACGGGTCATTACGGACAAATCCGTCGCGACTTCAATGGGGTGCCCTTGGTGGGCACGACCGCCGACGCCAGAGTATTCCCCTTCTGAGTTTTCCCGAACAATCACCCAGTCCAGGTCCTTCGGGCCACAGCGCTTAAGCGGCGCGTCAATTCCGGGGAGAATCCGCGTTGGCCGAACGTTCGCGTACTGATCAAATCCTTGGCAGATCTTCAGACGAAGTCCCCACAGCGTGATGTGATCCGGAATATCAGGATCCCCTGCCGAACCAAAGAGAATGGCGTCGACATCACGAATCTGGGCGAGGCCATCGTCCGGCATCATCTTGCCATGCTGACGGTAATAGTCTCCGCCCCAGTCAAATGACTTAAATTGAAACGAGAAGCCCGGCTGAGTGGAGGCGATTGCCTCGAGTAGCTTTTGTCCAGCGGGCACTACCTCTTTCCCGATACCGTCGCCCGGGATGCACGCAATCGTGTAGGTCTTCATAAACACCTTTCCAAGAAAGATGCGATTTTACGGCAACGACCGACTTGCTCTTTCTCGATGCGCCACGCGCTCAAAGAGGTCAATCACCGCATGCAAGGAGTCCGGTCGAATAGCGTCCTGTTCGCCATGGGGCAGCGCCTCCATGAGGAAACGAATCGCGGGCAAGGGTTGCAACAAGAAATCCTGCTGAGGGGCAACCAATCCGGCCATGAGTGAACGGGCCAGCAGAAATCCTTTGCGCGATCGCGAGACTACTGCCCGCTGATGGATCGCGTCATAGCCCCGTCGCGCGATGACGCGACCAATGTCCGCGTAGATCAGACGCGCTGCCATGATCGATGCACGGCAGTCTCGCGGCAGGGCAGAGATGCCAGTTTCAGCGCGACGATAAAGCTGATCTGCCGCGGCCAACAGCCGTTTCGTGACGCGGGCGATTCGATCATCAAATTCAGGATCCGCAAGAAACGAGTCAGGATCGATACCCTCGGCTCGAAGCCATTGCAAGGGCATGTAGATGCGTCCGCGACGCGCATCTTCACCAATATCACGAACGATATTCGTAATTTGCATTGCCACACCAAGCTCACAGGCACGGGCGATCGTCGTAACCGATCGGCCGCCCATCACCAAGGTCATCATCGCCCCTACCGTCCCCGCGACACGCGCTGCGTATTCGTAGAGATCATCGATCGTCTCGTATCGACGGCCTTCTGCGTCCCACTGAAAGCCTTCCAATAGCGCCAAAGGAATTGCCTTGGGAATCCCAAACTCGTGGGCAATCCCAGAAAACGCAATATCCGCATCAATCCCAAATGGCTCATGACGATAGATCGCCTCGACACGTTCATGCAGGTAGGCCATCACCACGTCAATGGATGCGCCGTGCGGCATCTCATCGACAGCATCATCCGCGACGCGGCAGAACGCGTAAATCGCCGTGGCGGCGGACCGAAATCGAGCCGGCAGAATTCTGGACGCCGCAAAGAAAGAATGCGATCCTGTTCGCATCAGTCGCTCGCACGATTCCAGCGTGTCAAGCCGACTAGGCATGTGCCACCTGAACAAACGGTGCAAGACTTTCTGGATCTGGAAGTACCGACTCCAAGGCCTTCGCGGATCCGATCACCCCTGGAATACCCGCGCCAGGATGGGTGCTCGCACCCACCATAAAGAGTCGATCGACATCTTCACTTCTGTTGTGCGGTCTAAACCAGGCACTCTGTAAAAGAATCGGTTCGGGACCAAAGGCAGCGCCACGATATGACAGCAGCCGATTCTGAAAATCCATCGGCGTCGTCACAAACGACTCGGTGACGTCTGCCTCAAACCCTGGCATTACCGTCCGATCCAGATAATCGGCGATTGCCTGGCGATACGGCTCTGCCTTGGTTGACCAGTCGGTCCCACTGCCCAGATGAGGAACAGGAGAGAGCACATAAAACGTATCGTGTCCGGGCGGAGCCACGGAGGGGTCTGTTGCGCTCGGACGATGCAGATACAGGCTGAAATCGTCGGCGAGATGGTGCTTCTTAAAAATATCCTGAAGCAGTTCTTTGTAGCGCGGCCCCATCAGAATCATGTGGTGCGGAATATCCGGAAACTGACGCTTAGTACCGAAGTACCAGACAAACAAACTCATCGATGAGCGCATCCGCTCAATCTTGCGATCGGTCCAATGACGGCGATGTTCAGGATCAATCAGGTGCTTGTAGACCCAGGCGGTGTCGGCATTGCAGACCACGATGTCTGCGGATAATCGGCTGCCATCGGCAAGCATGACGCCAATCGCACGGCCGTTTTCGACCAAAATCTTTTTCACTTCAGCACCACACTGAACTACATTTCCGCTCGATTCAATCAAGTCCACAAGCCCGCGGACTAATGCACCGGTTCCGCCTATCGCCCAGTGCACACCATGCTGACGCTCCAGCGAGTTAATCAGGGCATAGACACAAGTCACCGAAAATGGATTGCCACCAATTAAGAGCGGATGAAAACTAAAGACCATTCGTAGCTTTGGATGACGAATGTGTTCGGCCACCAGCGCATGAATGCTTTTCCATGCCTTCATCTTGACCATGGACGGGAGTGCGGCCAAAAGATCGGTGATCGAATCAAATGCCACCGTACTCAGATCTTCAAATCCAAGCCGGTAACACTTCTCGGCCTCTTGAAAAAACCGGTCATATCCGACCAGGTCATCCGGACTGAATCGGGCGACCTCTTTGCGCATCGCCTCGGGGTCGCCAGAGTAATCAAACCATGATCCATCGTCGAATCGAATCCGATAAAACGGATCCAACGGCCTGAGGTCAATGTAATCGGACATGCGCTTGCCGGAGATCGTCCAGAGCTCCTCCAGTAAAAACGGGGCTGTCACGATCGTTGGGCCGGCATCAAAGATATATCCACCGCGATGATGGGCGTACGCCCGACCGCCAGGTTTATCGAGTTTTTCAAGCACGGTGACCCGGTAGCCCTTCACGCCGAGGCGAACGGCTGCCGCAAGCCCACCAAAGCCACTCCCAATCACGATCGCATGGGGTTTTATGGGGACAGAGCCTGGGCTTTTCATGTCTTCCATTGTATGTGTAAGTTTTAGTTGACGGTTGGATATGTCAATAAGAAAATGTTTTTATGGATCAATCCGTTACGGGTCGCATGCCCCGCCCCTTGCCCGACCCGAAAGCGGTAACAGAACTGCTTAAACCCATCACCTGGTTCCCTCCAATGTGGGCATTCACTTGCGGGGTAATCGCTTCAGGGATGGATCTTCTCAGTAACTGGGGAATTATCCTGCTCGGCCTGCTGCTCACAGGACCCCTTGTCTGTGCCACGAGCCAAGCCGTCAATGACTGGTTTGACCGAGAGGTCGACGCGATCAATGAACCGAATCGCCCGATCCCAAGCGGCCGTATTCCGGGGCGCTGGGGACTTTACATCGCGCTGATCTGGACGACCTTATCGTTGATCGTCGCCACCACGCTTGGCCAATGGGGCTTTGCGGCAACAACGCTCGCGCTCGCGCTCGCATGGGCTTACAGCATGCCGCCATTTCGCCTCAAACAAAATGGCTGGTGGGGCAATCTCGCCTGCGGACTTAGCTACGAGACACTGGCCTGGATCACCGGGACCGCGGTCATGATTGGGGGTGTCATGCCCGGTGCAGATTCCATGACACTTGCCTTGCTCTATGGTCTGGGCGCCCACGGCATCATGACCTTGAACGATTTCAAATCAGTGACGGGTGACCAACAGATGGGGGTTCGGTCACTGCCCGTGCAACTAGGCGTTCAACGGGCGGCACTGCTCGCTTGCTGGACCATGGCAGCGCCCCAGGCCGTTGTCATCGCCCTTCTCTTCTTATGGGGTTCGCCCGTTCACGGCATTGCCGTCATTGCACTGCTCATCGGACAGCTTGTGCTGATGCGTTGGTTTTTAGGGTCGCCCTCTGAACGCGCGCTCTATTACAGCGGCTTCGGCATTCCTATTTATGTCAGCGGCATGATGGTGAGTGCCTTTGCCCTGCGAGGTCTGGCATGAAGACTCATCAGGTGATTGACCGACCGTTTAGCTGGTTTGCCATTTTTCGCTTAGGGCTTGCACAGTTGAGCCTTGGCGCAGTTGTTGTGCTCACGACCTCGGTACTCAACCGGATCATGGTGGTCGAGCTTGCACTCCCTGCGATGCTTCCTGGGCTACTTGTCGCACTGCATTACGCCGTACAAATGGTTCGACCCAGAATGGGCTATGGCTCCGACATGATGGGCCGCTGCACACCATGGATCCTAGGCGGGATGGCTGTGCTCGGCACCGGCGGTGTGCTCGCAGCGTTAGCAACCACGCTCATGCCAACAGAGTCACTCCTCGCAACACTGCTCGCGATCGTCGCCTTCAGCATGATTGGACTCGGTGTGAGTGCCTCTGGCACGTCGGTTATCGTTCTGCTGGCAAAACGAGTTGAAGACCAGCGTCGTGCGGCAGCCGCGACGATTGTCTGGCTCATGATGATCATGGGTCTTGCGATGACTGCAGGCATTACAGGCCAGCTTCTCGACCCCTACTCCCCCGAGCGACTGCTCATGATCTCAGCCGTGGTCTCCAGTGCCGCCATGACGATCACCATCATTGCCCTATTTAGAGTGGAAGGCGAAGCGAGTCACGGTCACAAAGACACTCAACCGCAACACAGCAATGCGGTGACTGCATCGCCACAAAAGCCGAGCTTTCGCGACGTCATTGCGGCGGTCTGGCAGGAGTCCGCGGCACGCCAGTTCACCATCTTTGTCTTCATTTCGATGTTGGCATTTTCAGCGCAAGACCTGATCCTTGAGCCTTTCGCAGGAATTGTCTTTCAATACACCCCCGGACAGACCACCAGCCTGTCAGGGCTCCAACACAGCGGTGTCCTCAGCGGCATGGTGATTGTGGCGTTTGCCTGTGGTCGATTTGGTAACCGTCCGTTTGGATCCTTGCGATTCTGGACCGTGGGCGGCTGCATTGCTTCGGCATTTGCCCTGTTAAGCCTGGTCGCTGCGGGCATGGTCGGCGGAAACTATCCACTGAAGCTCACCGTTTTTGCCCTCGGGCTATTTAACGGCGCATTCTCGATCGCCGCCATTGCCTCGATGATGAAACTCGCTGGCGAAGGGCGCGGCGGACGCGAAGGTACACGGGTTGGTCTCTGGGGCGCCGCACAGGCAATCGCCTTCGGCGCCGGCGGGCTTTTAGGAGCGATGGCCAGTGACCTCGCACGCGCACTCATCGACCACCCTGGATTCGCCTACGGTGCCGTCTTTTTTACAGAAGCATTGCTATTTCTGATTGCCGCAAAGCTTGCGATGCGAATTGGCACCGCTGAAGCCACTGTGACCCCTCAACGATCATCCTGGACCCCAAAGGAACAACATGAGCTCGCCTAGCCAGTCTGAAACACTCTACGACGTCGCCATCATCGGCGGCGGGCCAGCGGGCGCCACCGCTGCAGATGACCTTGCCTTAAAGGGATATAAAGTTCTGCTGCTCGATCGAGCCGGGCGAATCAAACCTTGCGGTGGTGCGATTCCGCCGCGTGCAATGAAAGATTTCCTGATTCCAGACGCCATGCTGGTCGCCCATGCCACCAAGGCCCGGATGATCTCGCCCACCAATCACAAGGTCGATATTCCGATCGATAACGGCTTTGTCGGACTGGTCGATCGCGCAGAGTTTGATGAATGGCTACGATGCCGCGCAGCGTCACACGGCGCAGAACGTCGCATCGGAACTTTTGTGCGCCTTGACCACTTGAATGACGGGACGACAGTGGTGCACTTTTCCGCACGTCACCAGCCGGGAGACACGGACACGTTTCCAGCGCAGATTCGGGCGCGGGCTGTCATCGGTGCCGATGGCGCAAAGTCAGAAGTTGCGCGGCAAAACATCAAAGACGCCGAGAAAACAAAGTACGTCTTCGCCTATCACGAGATCGTCAAAACACCAGAACACCCCCCTGCTGATTACGAGGCGTCCCGCTGTGATGTGTATTACAACGGCAAGATGTCTCCCGACTTTTATGGCTGGGTCTTCCCACACGGTAAGACCGCTAGCATCGGTGTTGGGAGTGCCGATAAGGGATTCTCTCTTCGTCATGCAACCGCCCTGGTACGACAAGCAGCAGGGCTCGACCATGCCGAGACCTTAAGACGCGAAGGCGCGCCAATTCCCTTAAAGCCTTTGAAGTACTGGGACAACGGAAAGAACGTTGTGCTCGCAGGGGACGCTGCAGGCGTCGTCGCTCCGGCGTCCGGAGAAGGCATCTACTACGCCATGGCGGGGGGGCGATTTGCAGGCGAGGCAGTTGAGACGTTCCTGATGACAGGGGACGCAAAGGCATTAGCGTCCGCGCGTAAACGGTTCATGAAAGACCACGGACGGGTATTTTGGATTTTGGGCATCCTGCAGTACTTCTGGTACTCCAGTGATAAGCGACGCGAGAAATTTGTCAAAATCTGCGAGGACAAAGACGTTCAGACCCTCACGTTTGAATCCTATATGCACAAGAAACTTGTACGCAAAAAACCCATGGCGCATATAAAGATCTTTTTCAAGGACATGGCCCATCTTCTTGGGATCGCCAAGGCCTGAACAGATCAGATCAGCAGAATATGAATCGACTGAAGGATAAAGTCATTGCCGTGACGGGTGGCGCACTTGGTATCGGACGCGCCTGCGTGGAGCGAGCCTCTGAGGAGGGGGCAGCGGTGGCCGTCTTAGACGTGCTCGACGCAGAAGGGGTTGCCCTTGTCGAATCGCTAAAAGCAAAGGGACGCCAGGTGGCGTACTGGCACTGCGATGTCTCTAAAGAGACATCGCTTCAGTCTGCGTTGAATGCCGTTGCGGAGCGATTCGGACGACTCACAGGGCTGGTTAATAACGCCGGCATTTCCGGCGCATCCAAGCCCACGCACGAGATCAGCGAAGAGGAATGGGATCGCGTCCAGGCGATTAACGTCAAAGGCGTATTTTTCGGCACAAAGCATGCAATCCCGCATCTTCAGCGGACAGGTGGGGGAAGCGTTGTCAATCTCTCATCGATTGCCGGACTTGTAGGCCTTGCGTCCGTACCGCCTTATCACGCGGCAAAAGGTGCTGTACGCCTGATGACTAAAAATGATGCCATTCAGTATGCCTCGCAACAGATTCGATTTAACTCTATCCATCCCGGTTACATCTGGACACCGATGGTAGAGCACCATCTCCGCGCCACAAGCCCTGACCTGGAGGCTGCAAAGGCAGCGGCGGCGGCTGCACACCCCCTTGGACGTATGGGCAAACCCGATGATATTGCCTGGTGTGTGGTCTACCTACTCAGTGACGAATCTTCTTTTGTGACCGGCGCAGAGTTCGTTATCGACGGCGGCTACACCGCGCGCTGACACAACTCTTAAATCCCCCCTTGTCCCTGTGGCCTAGCGTTTGGCTCCCCTGAGCGCAGGTGACTCTTCGCATTACACGCTCGTCGTGGTCTTCGACCAGGGGGCGAGTGAGATGCTTCAACCATGAAACAACCTCTCGCCATTAGTTTTCTCGGCATGGATCGATCAGATGCTCTAGAGGTCTCTGCCCGCCGGCATGCCGAAAAGCTGGATCGATTTACCAGAGATCTCGTAAGCTGCAAGGTCATCATCGCCCTCGAGCAGAAACATCAACACCAGGGTCGACCCTATGCCGTAAGGCTAGACATCACGATTCCCGGTCACGAACTGGTGACCACACGGGCGCAGCACGAGGACGCCTATGTTGCCCTTCGAGACGCGTTTGATGCCATGCGCCGACAACTCTT
>CAYPCG010000054.1:0-9902 GCA_964409175.1 uncultured Burkholderiaceae bacterium | reverse complement strand
TGCGTGACCTCTTCAATCTGATCGATAAACGCTTTCTTTCGAATTGGTGGCACATACTCCGGAGACCACTTGCGAATTCCAGGAATTGACGAGCCATCAGAAGGCTGCGCACCGATGATGACAACACCCGGGTTCTTTTCCTTGAGATAACGTGAGACCCCCGTAATCGTGCCAGTTGTCCCCATGGCAGAGACGAAGTGCGTCACAGTGCCTTGGGTGTCAGCCCAGATCTCCGGGCCGGTGGTCTCGAAATGCGCCATCCAGTTATCGTCGTTAGCGAACTGATTGAGTACCTTGCCCTTACCATCACGCTCCATCTGGTCTGCAAGATCTCGCGCGCCTTCCATGCCCTGCGCCTGCGTGACAAGGATCAGTTCAGCGCCAAAGGCCTTCATCGTCTGGCGGCGTTCAAGCGAGAGGTTATCCGGCATGATCAGAATCATGCGATAGCCACGCATTGCTGCGGCCATTGCCAAGGCAATGCCAGTGTTCCCACTGGTCGCTTCAATCAGGGTATCGCCCGGCTTAATCTCACCACGCGCCTCTGCCCGCGCAATCATCGAGACTGCGGGCCGATCCTTCACGGAACCAGCAGGATTGTTTCCCTCAAGCTTGCCCAAAATGATGTTGCCCCGCCTGGCGTTGTCTGGGCCTGCGAGTCGGTCCAGGCGTACCAACGGCGTCTTGCCTACTGACTGCTCGAGCGTCATGTATCGAATGGTCATAACTTCTTACATCCGGGTAGCTCTGCCGCAAGAATCGTCTTACGAAGTGCGTCAATCGCTTCATCTCGTGTGAATGTCTTACGCCAGGCTAAGACCACCCGACGGTTTGGCACCGGATCTTCAAATGGGATGAACCTCAGCAGGCTGTCGTCTTCTGAAGTAACTGACATACGCGGCAGCACGGTAATCCCTAGGCCCTCAGCGACCATGTGACGAATGGTCTCCAAAGAGCTTCCCTCGACGGTCTTTTGAATGCCGGCGGAATTCGCAGAAAAGCGAGCAGCCTCAGGGCAGACTTCCAATACCTGGTCACGAAAGCAATGTCCGATCCCCAGCAGAAGCATTGTCTGCTCCTTCAGCTCAATCGACGGAACCTTCTTTCGCTTTGCCCAAGGATGATGCTTTGGGACCGCAATCAGAAAATCTTCGTCATATAACGGGGCAATCGATAGCCCTGTCTCATCAAAGGGCTCCGCAAGTACGGCAACATCCAGATCCCCAGTACGCATCATCTCCAACAGACGCACGGTAAAGTTCTCTTGCAGGATCATTGGCATATCGCCGTATTGCTCGATCATCGCTTTGATGATCCTGGGCAGCAGGTAAGGGCCAATCGTGTAGATCACACCAACACGAAGGGCGCCACGAAGCGGATCGCGTCCCTGATCGGCGATCTCCTTAATCTGGTTGACCTCATCAAGTACGCGCTGGGCCTGACGCACAATGTCTTCGCCAATCGGCGTGACTGAGACTTCGCTGCCACCACGTTCAAAGAGTTGAACGCCAAGCTCGTTTTCGATCTTCTTCACGCTCACCGAGAGCGTTGGCTGACTGACGAAACAGGCGTCCGCTGCACGACCAAAATGCTTTTCGCGTGCCACTGCAACGATATACCGAAGTTCCGTTAAGGTCATATCAGGTTAGCCACTTGCCAATAAGATTTCTTTTCCAAACGCCCACCGATCCACGAGCGCATCAAGATCGTCCTGTCCAACGCCAAGGGTTTGGAGTTCTCCATGCTCCTCGGCGCTGATCAATTTTGCCCCAAAGCGTACCGCCAATTCCACCCAAAGACTGTCCTTTTGGAAGTCACTGTACCGAAGCGATGGTATTCCAGACTGCCTCAAGCCAAGAAACTCCCCAGGCCCACGAATCTCAAGGTCGCGCCGAGCGACCTCAAAGCCATCATCCGTCTCATACAGCGTCTTGAGTCGAGCCTTTGCAGAATCAGAGAGCGGCTCATCAAACAGCAAAATACAGGTGCTCTGGTCAGAGCCCCGGCCAATCCGACCGCGGAGCTGGTGGAGCTGCGCAAGCCCAAACCGCTCGGCGTGCTCAATCACCATCAGGCTGGCCTTCGGAACATCCACCCCTACCTCAATCACGGTCGTTGCCAGCAACAGTCGTCGTGATCCTGATGCAAACGCCTTCATCGCATCCGCTTTCTCTTCGGCAGACATCCGACCATGAAGTACCACCAACTGATCGCCAAACACGGGAGCCATCCATTCCGCAGCGGTTTCAATCGCCTGCAGCGAACGCTCAACCTCTTGGCGCTCCTCTTCGGGCTTTGCTGCATCAATCACCGGACAGACCCAGTAAGCCTGGCCGCCATCAGCGAGAAATTGCAGAAGTCGTTCAATCAGTTCATCACGGCGGGATGCGGCCATTAGCTTGGTGATGATGCGCTGTCGATTCGGCGGACGCTCGTCGAGCACGGATACATCCAGGTCTGCGAGATAGGTCATCGCAAGACTTCGTGGGATAGGCGTTGCTGACATTCCCAGCAGGTGCGGCGTCCGATGCTCGGATAGCTCGCGGAGTGCAAGTCGCTGACCTACGCCGAAACGATGTTGCTCATCAACAATCACGAGTCCTAGCGACTGGAACGCAACGCCCTTCTGAATCAAGGCCTGTGTGCCGACCACTACGGTAATGGCCCCATCGGCAATTGCAGCCAGCCGCTCACGACGGGTCTTTTGGCCAAGACTTCCTGTAAGACGTGTCACCGACACGCCCATTGGGCTTAGCCACTCATCAAACTTCCGAAAAAGCTGATCTGCCAAGATCTCCGTGGGCGCCATCACAGCGACCTGCGCACCGGATGACACCGCCTGCGCCGCCGCCAATGCCGCAATCACTGTTTTCCCGCTACCGACATCCCCCTGAAGCAGTCGCTGCATCGGTGAAGAACGTGCGAGATCCTGAGAGATCTCATGCCAGACTCGGTGCTGCGCAGCAGTCAGCTGAAACGGCAGGCTTTTCAGGACTGCAGTCACAAGCCCGTGCGCAGATAAGGACTGGGCCGCCTCGTGACGCTTTAACCGTCGCGCACGACGCATGGCGATCTGCTGCGCTAACAGTTCATCAAGACGAATTCGATCCCAGGCAGGTCCCTCTCGTTCGCCAATCTGATGAATAAGCCCCGTTGCTTCAGCATCCGCGGGAGGCGTATGAATCAATCGAATCGCAGCCGGCAACGACATCAGTTTGTGCTGACTAAGAAAAGATTTAGGGAGCCACTCATCAGGGAGTGCCTGGTCCAGCGCTTTCATGACCGCCCGGCGCAAGACGTGCTGCGCGAGCCCGGCTGTGGTGGGGTAGACCGGAACCAATGGCTGAGCAACCAAGGCCTCCTTCTCAAGCCAGCCCGAACGCGTCCTGGGATGAATGAACTCCAGCCCGGCGATAGATTTTCTGGCCTCACCCAGGACACGGAGTTTTACGCCAGGCGCATAGGCGTTTTTTTGAGCGTCTTTGAAATAGATGAAGCGCAACACGGCACTACCCGTATCGTCTTCAACCTCGACAACTAACATGCGTCGCGGTCGAAACACGATTCGCGCAGCAATAACACGGACCTGAATCTGCACACTCTGGCCCGGGAGCACTGCACTAATGGGCCAGACCTTCGACTCATTCTCGTAGCGCAACGGAAAATGAAGCGCGACATCAAGCCATCGCGTTAGTCCAAGCTTTTGAAAACTAGCAGGTAATGCGTCAGTAGCCACGGATAAGGGTCTGCCGCGTAATCCCTGGGCGGTCGTTACGCCCGATTAGCCGGGCAGCACCATGACCGCTTCAGCCTCGAACCCAGCGCCACGAGGAAGGCTCGCAACCCCCACAGCCGCTCTCGCGGGATAGGGCTCTGCAAAGTAATTCGCCATGATCTCGTTAACCTTTGCAAAATGCGCAAGATCCGTCAAAAAGAGATTGAGCTTGACAACATGATTGAGCGATCCACCCGCGGCTTGAGCCACTGCTGAAAGATTCTTAAACACCTGATGAATCTGCTGCTCCATCCCCGCCGGCGTTGCATCACCCACCATCTGCATGGTCTCCGGGTCTAGCGGAATCTGGCCGGATAGCCACACGGTATGGCCAACAGCCACTGCCTGGGAATAGGTACCAATGGCTTTGGGGGCCTTCGGCGTCGAGATAATTTTCTTTTCAGTCATGTTCTATTTCTCAGTCGATTTTTTCGATGTTTACGAGACGTGCTCGTCCTGCCGACTCACATTAATTCCTACGACCCCATCACGATCGGCCGCACGCCAATCAACCAGGCATGACCTTGGAAGACAAACCAGACCCAGGCTAATGCGCCAAGTACCACGGTGATCATGGTCTTGAGCAAATCGCCCTTGCCACGCACCACCCCTGCAGCCTTATCCCGCTTACGCGCCGCACGAAAACTCATCACCGCCCACGCAAGAAAGCCGCCGAAAAGAATGAGATCAGCAAGCGTGCCATTTGCCAACAGGTGAGAAAACGCCCAGATCTTCACTGAGATCACCATTGGGTGACCAAGACGCGTCTTGATTCCGTTACCCGGGATATAGGCGGCCAACAGCAGAATAAACGCCACGAGCATTAAGAGCGAGACTAGGTGCGAAATCCAAAATGGCAGCTGCCATAACACCACGGGTGCCTGACGCGCGGCGCTATACCCGCTCACAAGAAGCACAAACCCGACAAGCGATAAGACGCTCACTAATCCCTTCCAGGGCATTTCTCCCATCTTCATCACCATTTGGCTACGCCAGCCGTCGGCGAAGATGCGCAGGGAATGGGTACCGATAAAGATGATTAAACCCAGAACAAGCAGCGTCATGTCGACCCTTTCATTGGTGAGTCTCTGTAGATGGATCTTCATTATCGCCTAGGAGCCGGACACACTGATCGAAAGAGACCCCGCTCAGACGCACCCTTTTCTGACGACTTGTCTGCCCCGACACCAGAGCGACTCGATCCCTTGGAATTCCAAACTGGTCTGCAAGCCAACGCACGAGAAACTGATTCGCCTGGTTGTCTACGGCCGGTGCCGCAAGGGCGATCTTGAGTCGGTCACCGTGCAGGCCACAGACCCGTGTCTGGCGCGCTCCAGGCTGACAGTGCAAGGACAGACAAACCCCGTCTGGTTCCTGGGTCATCCAAGGCACTTGAGAGCGCTTTTCTAAAGTCATGACTGCCAATCCTACCGGACCGACAAGCCGCTCAGCCAGACGACTTCACTGCTGGATTCTGCTCCCAGAAACGACAAGGCTCACCCGTCGCATCACGGACAGAGTAGCTTGGTGCCAATTTTGACTTCACGCCATAGAGTCGACATCCGTTGGGAAAGCGCTCATCCCAGGTGACGTAAAAATGCCGGCAGCGCCGACAGTTCACGGGCTGATCAGAGTCTTTATGACTTGCCATGATCGGTCGCGACAACGCCTTGCTGAATCAGGGCCGTAATGCTCTCTTCAGAATAGCCCAGCGCAGAGAGAATTTCCTGTGTGTGCTCCCCCATCACGGGAGGACTGGTGCGAACGCCTAGCCGCTCTCCATCCAGAGTGAAGGGCAAAAGCGGCGTTACGCCTGTCACACGATCTCCCTGGGGATCTGGGATATGAATGCTTGCGAGCCCCCCAGTGGCCACCAGGTGAGGATCATCCATTAGCTCATGCGGCTTACGGATAGGAGCAAAAGGAAGTCCATTTTTCTCAAAACGATCCGCCAGCTCTTGAGCAGAGAATTGCGCAAGACGCTGACGCAACTCTGGAAGCAGCCAATCTCGGGATTGGACGCGTTGATTATTGGTTTCAATGCGGCTATCTGCCTTGAGATCATGAAAACCAAATTCATCACAGAAGATTTTCCAACTTGTATCCGTCACCACCGCGAGAAAGATCTGCTCACCATCTTTCACCGTAAAGACATCGTAGACGCCCCATGACGAGATCCGACTAGGCATTGGCGCAGCCGCCTTGCCCGTCACCGCGTACTGCATCATGTGCTGTCCGACAAGAAAGATATTGTTCTCAAACAGTGCGCTCTGAACCTCTTGGCCACGCCCGGTCTGCTCTCGGCTGCGAAGCGCAGCCATCGCCCCAAGGGCACCAAAAAGCCCCCCCATGATGTCGTTCACCGACGTACCGGCTCGCAAGGGCTGCCCGACCGGACCGGTCATGTAGGCAAGTCCGCCCATCATCTGCACCACTTCGTCCAGCGCTGTTCGGTTCGCATACGGTCCAGGTAAGAATCCCTTCATGGAGACGAAAATCAACCGTGGAAACTGTTGGGATAAGGCCGCATAACCCAGACCAAGTTTGTCCATCGTGCCTGGCTTAAAGTTCTCGGTCACGATATCTGCCGTCGCGATCAGATCGTGGGCAATACGCTTGCCTTCTTCAGTCTGAAGATTCAGCAGAATACTTTTTTTGTTTCGATTGAAGTTCGCGAAAAAACCGGCGCCGGACCCAAGTAGACGCCGGGTGTTATCGCCCGTGACCGGTTCAATCTTGATGACCTCGGCACCGAGATCTGCCAACACCATGCCGCAAGTTGGTCCCATGACCATATGGGTGAACTCAACGACACGAATACCCGCAAGCGGTAACGATGACGCCGCTCCTGCTGCTGACGCTTCGTATGAAGATGATTCCTGCGAAGTCATCACGCGATTCCCTTTGTACCCTGGGCAGAATGGAACCCCTTTGGCAATCCTGCCGCGGGAACCATGCCATAGGTCGGCTCGTCAGGAAGCCCCTTCGAAAAGACATCCCGCGCCAGCATCAGCCGCTCAAGGTCTACTCCTGTTCGTATGCCCATAGCTTCGAACATAAAGACGAGATCTTCTGTGACCACATTGCCAGACGCACCAGGGGCGAATGGACACCCACCGATCCCGCCCATCGAACTATCAAACACACGGATACCGACTTCATAAGCAGCCAGGACATTCGCAAGCCCAAGACCACGCGTGTTGTGCATGTGGGCGCTCATACAACGCTCACCCACCTGGGTACGAACCCGTTTAAACAGTCGACTTACCTGAGCGGGATTTGCATAGCCGGTAGTATCGGCGAGACCAATCTCATCTACCCCTAAGGCAACCAGCTGCTCCGAGAGCTGAACTACCAGGTCCTCAGAGACCGGTCCCGCGATAGAGCAACCAAAAGCGGTAGATAAGCTTGTCTCAACGATCACGTGAGAGAACTGGTCATTGCGCAGTGCCATGATCGCAGCGACTTCTTGCCGCATCTGATCGTGAGATTTCCGCACATTCGCAAGCGAGTGGGCTTCACTCGCGGAAAAAGGAATAGTGACCTTATGCACTCCGGCCGCAAAGGCAGACTGCGCCCCCTTTAAATTGGGCACCAGTGCCGTAACCGAAAGCCCAGGGATTGATCGACTAAAGGCGACCACTTCGGCCGCATCCGCCATCTGCGGCAGAAGCTTTGGCGGAACAAAGGAGCAGACCTCGATCTCGGTAAGTCCTGAATCGGCAAGCGACTGGATCCATGCCTGCTTATGTGCTGTCGGCATGGTGCGATCGATCGACTGTAGACCATCACGTGGACCGACTTCACTGATCAAAACATCAGGCACGTCTTGGCTCCCATTACTCGCCGGAATTAACTAAGATGTAATGATAATAGACATCCTTGGGCTTCACGCCCACTCTAAAGATCTCGGCGCACGTTGCGGTGGCACCCATACATGCAAGATGGGTATCAAAGGCGAGGCTTTGTTATGCTGATTTTTATCGATACTTGCGGGGCAAACCAGACCCGCCCAGATCTATGCCAGAACATCAATTACCGTCTTACTTAAATCCAGAACATCTCGGTCCATGGGGTGTCTACCTACAGCAAGTGGAGCGGGTCACACCCTATCTCGGCCATCTATCCCGATGGATCGAAACACTCAAAAGACCGAAACGATCTTTGATTGTGGACGTCCCCATCCAGCTAGATGACGGAACAGTCGCACACTACGAAGGGTATCGCGTCCAGCACAACATCAGCCGCGGGCCGGGAAAGGGCGGCGTCCGATTCCACCAAGACGTCACACTCTCAGAAGTCATGGCACTGGCAGCCTGGATGTCGATCAAAAATGCAGCGGTAAACCTTCCCTATGGAGGTGCGAAAGGTGGAATCCGAGTAGACCCCAAAACGCTCTCACGCAGTGAACTAGAGCGCCTCACTCGACGCTACACGAGCGAGATTGGCCTCATCATCGGACCGAACCGTGACATTCCCGCACCGGATGTCAACACGAATGAACAGATCATGGCCTGGATGATGGATACCTATTCCATTAACGAAGGGGCTACAGCGACTGGCGTCGTCACCGGTAAGCCACTTGCGATTGGCGGCTCACTTGGTCGCCGTGAAGCCACGGGCCGAGGCGTATTTACGGTCGGCGAAGACGTTGCACAACGAATCGGATTGGCCCTGCCAGGGGCCCGAGTCGCCATTCAAGGACTCGGAAATGTGGGTGGAGTTGCAGCAAAACTCTTTGCAGAAGCCGGATGCCGAATTGTGGCGGTTCAAGATTTTAGCGAGACACTCTACAACGAAGCGGGGCTGGATATCCCGGCGCTACTAAATCACGTCAGTCAGTCTGGGGCGATCAAGGGATTCAGCAAAGGAGAGCGGATCAACGCAACAGAATTCTGGTCAACCCCCTGCGACATCATGATTCCGGCGGCATTGGAGCAACAGATCACTCACCTGAACGCCCCCAAGATTCAGGCGCGCCTGATCATCGAGGGCGCAAACGGACCGACCACACCGGAAGCAGATGACCTGCTATCGGATCGTGGTGTGGTCATCGTCCCTGATGTGATTGCGAATGCCGGTGGCGTCACCGTCAGTTACTTTGAGTGGGTACAAGACTTTTCAAGCTTCTTTTGGAGCGAGAATGAAATCAATGCACGTCTCGTACGCATCATGAGAGAAGCACTTGATGCAATATGGTTAGTCTCCAAGGAACACAAAGTCTCGCTTAGAACCGCGACATTCATCATCGCCTGTTCAAGAATTCTTCAAGCAAGGGAGCTGCGGGGGCTCTACCCTTGACAGAGGAAGAACTCACCCTCACGTTGGCGCAATCACCCTCACGCTTGGAAAGTAATGTCGAATACGCCGGACGTCTCTGGTTAGCAGCGGAATCCCGCCGACGGCAGCGTGCGCTCCAATAAAAAAGTCTCCCAGCACATTGGTTTTCACGCCCCCGCTGCGGCGGTACTGCAAATAGGCTTTGCCCGCCAAAAATAATGCTGGTTTGGGAATCTCAAGCATGCATATCTCCATGCCTTCCAGCGCCTGATCTAACGCTTCTGCAGTGGAAAACGTCAGCGACAGTTCGGAATAGATGATCGGATTGATCGACAGGTTGTGGACTTTCGACTGTGCCTGCAGCTGGGCGATAGACCAATCCGCCCAGTCCTGATCATTCTCCAGAACATCGACTAGAACGTTTGTGTCGACCAGCATTAGTGTTCGCTACGAAGGAGTGCCATGAGATCTTTCGTACGCCAGGGAATGTCCGCCTTCCCTCTGGCGGCTTCAAATCGATCAAGTTTCCGAGCTTTTATCCCGACCGCCGGATGAATAACGACCTCACCCTGCTCATTCACCGCAAACTTAACCGCAGCGCCCGGTTTCAGACCGAGCGCATCGCGAATCTGCTTTGGAATCGTGACCTGCCCTTTTACGGTCAATGTTGTCGTCATGGACCCTCCTAAGTATTACTATGAAATTTACAGTAATACCATCAGATCAACAATAAGCAGTTCGTCTGAGTAGACGCCTAGGGGCACAAGGGAATTGGTGCCGATGAGAGGAGTCGAACCCCCGACCTTCGCATTACGAATGCGCTGCTCTACCAACTGAGCTACATCGG
>CAYPCG010000053.1:2197-10059 GCA_964409175.1 uncultured Burkholderiaceae bacterium | reverse complement strand
GAGCGTCGGTCTCCAAAACCGAAGGTTGGGGGTTCGATTCCCTCTGCCCCTGCCATTGAAGAACAAGGACGTCATGTCGCAGGTTGAACAAGGAACACCCTCTAGCGCAGTCGACAAAGTGATGTTGACTGTGTCGGTGCTCGTGCTGCTCGCCGGTATCGTAGGCTTTCATCAGCTGGCCGACGGTTCTGTCTGGGTGCGCGGTGGCGTACTCGCAGGCGGAATTGTTGTCGCCGTGGTGATTGCACTGGTCTCGCAGTCCGGCCGTCGCTTCATTGGGTTCTCGCAGCATGCGATTGATGAGACGCGCAAGGTGGTCTGGCCGACTCGTAAAGAGACGATTCAGACGACCTTGATCGTGTTTGCCTTTGTTCTCGTGATGGCGATCTTTCTTTGGCTCGCTGACAAGGTCCTTGAATGGGCTCTCTATGACTTGATTCTGGGGTGGAAGCGCTAATGTCAGCCAAACGGTGGTACGTCGTGCATGCCTTTTCAGGCATGGAAAAGAGTGTCGCGAAGGCGATTCAGGAGCGGATTGATCGTGCCGGCATGCAGCAGCACTTCGGTCAGATTCTGGTGCCCGTAGAAGAAGTGGTTGAAATTCGTGGCGGCCAGAAGGCGATCTCTGAGCGTCGCTTTTTCCCAGGCTATGTGCTGGTGGAAATGGAGATGAACGACGAGACCTGGCACCTGGTGAAGAACACCAACAAAGTCACGGGTTTTGTCGGCGGCTCGGGCAGCAAGCCCACGCCGATTTCACAGGCCGAGGTCGACAAGATCATGGCCCAGATGCAAGAAGGGGTTGAGAAGCCGCGTCCCAAAGTGTTGTTTGAAGTGGGCGAGGTGGTCCGTGTCAAAGAAGGTCCGTTCACTGATTTCAATGGCAGTGTGGAAGAAGTGAATTACGAAAAGAATCGTCTGCGGGTGTCGGTCACGATCTTTGGTCGTGCCACACCGGTGGAGCTGGAATTCGGTCAGGTCGAAAAGCTCTGATCGTTTGTTGATCGTGTGGCCGATGGCCATGCGGTGTGTTGATGTGAACTTGAGGAGCAGCTGAATAAAACGGCTGCGTTAGAACTCGCTAAGGAGCCCTTATGGCAAAGAAGATTGTTGGTTATATCAAACTGCAGGTCCCTGCAGGTAAAGCCAATCCGTCCCCACCGATTGGTCCCGCGCTTGGTCAGCGTGGTCTGAACATCATGGAATTCTGTAAGGCGTTCAATGCCCAGACACAGGGCATGGAACCTGGCCTGCCGATTCCGGTGGTCATCACGGCATTTGCCGACAAGACCTTCACCTTCATCATGAAGACACCGCCTGCGACGGTGTTGATCAAAAAGGCTGCAAAACTCGACAAAGGTTCTGCCAAGCCCCATACCGATAAGGTCGGCAAGATCACACGCGCCCAGGCAGAAGACATTGCCAAAACCAAAATGCCCGATCTCACCGCTGCGGATCTTGATGCAGCAGTGCGCACGATCGCTGGTAGTGCCCGCAGCATGGGCGTCACGGTAGAGGGAGTCTAATCATGGCAAAAGTTTCTAAACGCTATTCTGCGGTTCGCTCGAAAGTGGATCGCGCCAAGCTCTATCCTGCGCAAGAGGCGCTTGAGCTGGCCAAGGCCTGTGCCACCGCCAAGTTCAAAGAGTCTGTGGACGTCGCTGTCCAGCTCGGGATCGATGCCAAGAAATCCGATCAGCTCGTTCGTGGCTCGATCGTTCTGCCCGCAGGCACGGGCAAGACACAGCGCGTCGCTGTTTTCGCCCAGGGCGAAAAGGCCGAGCAGGCCAAGGCTGCAGGCGCTGACATCGTCGGTATGGAAGATCTGGCAGAGCAGATTAAAGGCGGCCAGATCAACTTTGATGTGTTGATCGCATCTCCCGACACCATGCGTATCGTCGGTACGTTGGGCCAGATCCTTGGTCCTCGTGGCCTGATGCCGAACCCGAAAGTGGGCACGGTGTCGGCGGACGTTGCACAGGCAGTGAAGAACGCCAAGGCTGGTCAGGTGCAGTATCGAACCGACAAAGCCGGCATCGTTCACTGCACGATTGGTCAGGCCTCGTTTGAAGTCGATGCGTTGAAGACGAATCTAGTCGCGCTGATTGATGCGTTGAATCGTGCCAAGCCGCAGTCATCGAAAGGTGTCTATCTGCGCAAGGTAGCGATCTCGACGACGATGGGCCCTGGCATTCGCGTCGACCAGACGTCGATTCTGCCTGCGCAGTAAACAAGACTTTGGGCTGCAGACAGGCCTGTTGGGCTGTCTGCAGGTTGTCAAAGACCGTTGGGGTCAGGGACTTAATGAGAAGGTTGTTCACTTCGACCCAACGCAGATGGCGATCCCCGAAAGAAGTCGGTGTTCAGTTGTAATGGTTGTTCATCGAATGCTCTAGAGGAACTCGCCGGTTTCAACCGTTTCAATTCCGTGAATGGAAGCGAAACATTGAGAAGGAGTGAAATGTGGCACTAAACCGCGAAGCGAAAGCCGTGGTGATTGATGAGGTCTCGGCAGAGTTAGCCCAGGCCCAGTCCGTCATCCTCGCAGAGTACCGTGGTCTTGATGTTGCCAACATCACCGATCTCCGCAAGAAGGCGCGACAGTCTGGTGTCTATCTGCGTGTGATGAAAAACACGCTGGTACGCCGTGCTGTTGCGGGAACACCGTTCGAGGCGCTGGCTGACCGCATGGTTGGTCCGCTGATCTACGGTATTTCCAAGGATCCCGTTGCCGCTGCAAAGGTCATGAATGACTTTGCAAAAACCAACGAGCTCTTTGTCATCAAAGCGGGCGCAATGCCGAACTATCTCATGGACGCTGCTGGTGTGAAGGCCCTTGCCTCTATGCCGTCACGTGATGAGCTGCTCGCGACATTGGTCGGCACGATGCAGGCTCCGATTGTGAAGTTCGTTCGTACCCTCAACGAAGTACCGGCGTCGTTTGTTCGCACGGTCGATGCGCTGAGAGCACAACGAGAGTCCCAGTCGGCTTGATCACGATTGAAATAATTTAAATCCTGAAATCTGGAGTTTTTACGATGAATAAAGATCAACTGTTAGACGCTATTGCCGCCATGTCCGTTCTGGAGCTCTCCGAGCTGGTCAAGGCGATGGAAGAGAAGTTTGGCGTATCCGCTGCTGCTGCAGTCGCTGTTGCTGCTGCTCCCGCAGCAGGTGCTGCTGCTGGTGGCGCTGCCGCTGAAGAGAAGACTGACTTCACCGTTGTCCTGGCTGCTGCTGGCGACAAGAAGGTGGAAGTCATTAAGGTGGTTCGTGCAGCAACCGGTCTGGGCCTGAAAGAAGCCAAGGACCTGGTAGACGGTGCACCGAAGCCCATCAAAGAAGGGGTGAACAAGGCCGACGCCGAGGCGCTGAAGAAGCAGCTCGAAGAGGCTGGTGCAAAGGTCGAACTGAAGTAATTCAGCGAGACACCGTATCTCGTGACCCACGGATCTCGGTCCGTGTCACGCGAGATACGGGTTATGCAATGTCGATGCACTCGCCGTCGATATCGCATAGCCCGGAATGGTAAGCAGTGCAGTGGGCTTGAGCAGGTCTGATCGAAATGTTTCGAGGTTTTCCCAACAGGAGCCGTGATGGCATACAACTTCACCGAAAAAAAACGTATTCGTAAGAGCTTTGCCAAGCGCAAGCCCGTCTTAGATATTCCTTATCTGTTAGAGACCCAGCTGGCCTCTTATCGTGCTTTTCTTCAGGAAGACACCACGCCGACCCAGCGCAAGCTGCAGGGTCTCGAGGCCGCCTTCCAGTCGATCTTCCCGATCAAGAGCCATAACGGCATGGCCGAGCTGGACTTTCTGCATTACACCTTAGGCGCACCTGCATTTGATGTGCGCGAGTGCCAGCTCCGCGGCCAGACCTTCGAGGCACCGATCCGTGCCCAGGTTCGTCTGAAGATCTATGACCGCGAAGCCGCAAAGCCGACGGTCAAAGAGATTCGCGAAAAAGAAGTCTTCATGGGCAACATCCCCTTGATGACGGAGAACGGCTCGTTTGTGATCAACGGTACCGAGCGGGTTATTGTGAGCCAGCTCCATCGCTCCCCTGGCGTGTTCTTCGAGCATGATCGCGGCAAGACCCATAGCTCGGGCAAGCTGCTCTTCTCGGCTCGCGTGATTCCTTACCGTGGCTCGTGGCTCGATTTCGAGTTTGATCCCAAAGACATTTTGTATTTCCGTGTCGACCGTCGACGCAAGATGCCGGTCACGATTCTGCTCAAGGCCATTGGCCTAAACGTTGAGCAGATCCTGGCGCACTTCTTTGACTTCGACCATTTCTCGATCCTGCCCGAAGGGGCTCAGATGGAGCTCGTGGCCGACCGTTTACGGGGTGAGCAGGCGCGCTTTGACATCGTCGATAAGTCCGGCAATGTGATTGTGGGTCGCGATAAGCGGATCAACGCAAAACACATTCGTGACATTGAGAAGGCAGGCTTAAAGCGTATTAGCGTGCCCGATGACTACCTGCTGGGTCGTGTGTTGGCCCATGTGGTGGTTGACGGCGAGACCGGCGAGATCATCGCCAAGGCGAACGAAGAGATCACTGAAGAGCTGCTGACCAAACTGCGCGACGCCAAAGTTCGCGAGATCAAGACGCTCTACACCAACGATCTGGATCACGGTCCTTACATGTCGTCGACCCTGCGTGTCGATGAGACGCCGGATCAGATCTCGGCACGTGTGGCGATCTATCGCATGATGCGTCCTGGCGAGCCGCCCACTGAAGATGCAGTCCAGATGCTGTTTGAGCGCCTGTTCTTCAGTGAAGACTCCTACGATCTGTCTGCGGTCGGCCGTATGAAGTTCAATCGTCGTCTTGGCCGTGAAGAAGTCTCGGGCCCGATGACGCTGACCAACGACGACATTCTTGACACGATCAAGCTACTCGTATCGCTGCGCAATGGCCGTGGTGAGATCGATGACATTGACCACCTGGGCAACCGTCGTGTGCGTTGCGTGGGCGAACTGGCCGAGAATCAGTTCCGTTCCGGACTCGTGCGCGTGGAGCGTGCGGTGCGTGAGCGTCTGGGCCAAGCAGAAGCCGATAACCTGCAGCCGTATGACCTGATCAACAGCAAGCCGATCACGGCAGCGATTCGCGAGTTCTTTGGTTCATCCCAGTTGTCGCAGTTCATGGACCAGACCAATCCGCTGTCCGAGATCACGCACAAGCGTCGTGTCTCGGCCCTCGGCCCTGGCGGTCTGACGCGTGAGCGTGCCGGCTTCGAAGTCCGTGACGTACACCCGACGCACTATGGTCGTGTCTGTCCGATTGAGACGCCTGAAGGCCCGAACATTGGTCTGATCAACTCACTGGCGCTCTATGCACGTCTGAATGAGTATGGATTCCTTGAGACGCCTTATCGCAAGGTCAACGACGGCAAGGTCACCGACACCATTGAATATCTTTCGGCGATCGAAGAAGGTCGTTATGTGATTGCGCAGGCCAACGCCGAGATTGATGCCAAGGGTAAGCTCACAGGCGATCTCATCTCGGTCCGTGTCAATGGGGAGACCACGCTGTCGACCGTTGATAAGGTCGAGTACATGGACGTTGCACCGTCACAGATCGTGTCCGTTGCTGCATCGCTGATTCCGTTCCTTGAGCATGACGACGCCAACCGCGCGCTGATGGGTTCGAACATGCAGCGTCAGGCCGTGCCTTGTCTGCGTCCCCAGAAGTCACTGGTCGGTACCGGTATCGAGCGCACCTGTGCGGTGGACTCGGGGACGGTCGTCCAGGCTCGCCGTGGTGGTTTCGTGGACTACGTGGACTCGCGTCGTGTCGTGATTCGTGTGAACGATAACGAAACGGTCGCTGGTGAATCTGGTGTGGATATCTATAACTTCACCAAGTACACCCGTTCCAACCAGAACACCAATATCAACCAGCGTCCTATCGTGAAGCGTGGCGATGTGGTGGGTCGTGGTGATGTGATCGCTGACGGTGCTTCCACCGATATGGGCGAACTCGCCCTCGGTCAGAACATGCTCGTCGCGTTCATGCCCTGGAATGGCTATAACTTCGAGGACTCAATCCTGATCTCCGAGCGTGTGGTGTCGGACGATCGTTATACCTCGGTGCACATTGAAGAGCTCTCCATCCTAGCGCGTGATACCAAGCTTGGACCGGAAGAGATCACACGCGATATTTCCAATCTGTCAGAAGGACAGCTTGGCCGTCTGGATGAATCCGGCATCGTCTATATCGGTGCAGAAGTCCAGGCCGGTGACGTGCTGGTCGGTAAGGTTACGCCGAAGGGCGAGACCCAGCTCACCCCAGAAGAGAAGCTGCTTCGCGCGATCTTCGGTGAGAAGGCCTCCGATGTGAAAGACACGTCGCTGCGCGTGCCGTCAGGCATGAGCGGTACCGTGATCGATGTTCAGGTCTTTACGCGGGAAGGCATTCAGCGTGACAAGCGGGCGCAGCAGATCATTGATGACGAACTGCGTCGCTTCCGTCTGGATCTGAATGACCAGCTGCGTATTGTTGAGACCGATACCTTCCAACGGATCGAGAAACTTCTGATCGGTAAGGCCGCCAACGGTGGCCCAAAGAAGATTGCCAAGGGCACGGCGATTGACGCCGCCTACCTGTCGGATCTGGATCGCTATCAGTGGTTCGATATTCGTCTCTCGGACGAGACGGCTGCCAAACAGCTGGAGAGTCTGAAAGAGTCGATCGACATGAAGCGTCACCAGTTCGATCTGGCTTATGAAGAAAAGCATAAGAAGCTGACGCAGGGCGATGAGCTGCTGCCGGGCGTCTTGAAGATGGTCAAGGTCTACCTGGCCGTGAAACGTCGTCTGCAGCCTGGCGACAAGATGGCCGGACGTCACGGAAACAAAGGCGTGGTCTCCCGTATTGTCCCTGTGGAAGACATGCCTTACATGGCCGATGGCACCCCGGTGGATATTGTGTTGAATCCGCTCGGCGTTCCGTCTCGAATGAACGTGGGTCAGATTCTGGAAACCCACTTGGGCTGGGCGGCCAAAGGCATTGGTCAGCGTATCGGCGACATGCTCCAGGCCGAGTCGTCTGCGAATGAGGTACGTAAGTATCTCGAGAAGGTCTACAACACCAGCGGCCATCCCGAAGAGCTCAAGACCCTCTCCGACAAAGAAGTGATTGAGTTGGCGAGCAACCTGCGCGACGGCGTGCCGTTTGCAACCCCCGTGTTTGATGGTGCCTCCGAGCAGGAGATTCGCCAGATGCTCGAGCTTGCCTATCCGGATGATGTCGCAGCCCGTATCGGTCTGACACCAACGCGTACCCAGGTTCAGCTCTTTGACGGACGCAATGGCGAGGCGTTTGATCGCACGGTCACGGTCGGCTACATGCACATGCTGAAGCTGCACCACCTGGTCGACGACAAGATGCACGCGCGTTCAACCGGACCGTACTCGCTGGTGACCCAGCAGCCGTTGGGTGGTAAGGCCCAGTTCGGTGGACAGCGATTTGGTGAGATGGAGGTCTGGGCGCTTGAAGCTTATGGCGCGTCCTACGTCCTGCAGGAGATGCTCACCGTCAAGTCCGACGACGTCAGTGGTCGAACCAAAGTTTATGAAAACCTGGTCAAGGGTGAACACACGATTGATGCCGGCATGCCGGAGTCGTTCAACGTGCTGGTGAAAGAAATTCGTTCACTGGGCATCGACATTGACTTGGAACGCAACTAAAGAACAACGGAAAGAAGGTCGGCACAATGAAAGCGCTACTCGATCTATTCAAGCAGGTTCAGCAGGACCAGGTTTTCGACAAGATCAAAATTGGCCTCGCATCGCCCGAGAAGATTCGCTCGTGGTCGTATGGTGAGGTCAAAAAACCTGAAACGATTAACT
>CAYPCG010000053.1:0-2187 GCA_964409175.1 uncultured Burkholderiaceae bacterium | reverse complement strand
CGTTTAAGCCCGAGCGTGACGGTCTGTTCTTCGCCAAGATCTTTGGCCCAGTCAAAGACTACGAGTGTCTCTGTGGCAAATACAAGCGCCTGAAGCACCGTGGCGTTATCTGTGAAAAATGTAACGTTGAAGTCACGCTCACCAAGGTGCGTCGCGAGCGGATGGGCCATATTGATCTGGCCAGTCCGGTGGCGCACATCTGGTTTCTGAAGTCACTGCCCTCGCGTCTGGGCATGGTGCTCGATATGACCCTTCGGGATATCGAGCGCGTGCTCTACTTTGAAGCCTATGTGGTGATTCACCCCGATGCAACGCCTTTGAAGCGTGGTCAGATCATGACCGAAGACGACTTCCTGGCCAAGCAAGAGCAGTACGGCGATGGCTTTGTGGCCATGATGGGTGCCGAAGGCATTCGTGAAATGCTGCGCGAAATCGACCTCAAAAATGAGATCGAAAAGCTGCGTGCAGAACTCGCCGAGACCTCGTCTGAAGCGAAGATCAAAAAGATCGCCAAGCGTCTGAAGGTGCTCGAAGGATTTGAGAAGTCTGGTGTGAAGCCTGAGTGGATGATCCTGGAAGTGCTGCCCGTGCTGCCGCCCGAGCTGCGTCCGCTCGTGCCGCTGGACGGTGGCCGCTTCGCCACGTCCGATCTCAACGACCTCTATCGTCGTGTGATCAACCGAAACAACCGCCTGCGTCGTCTGCTCGAGCTTAAAGCGCCGGACATCATCGTACGCAACGAAAAGCGCATGCTCCAGGAAGCCGTGGACTCGCTGCTCGATAACGGTCGTCGCGGTAAGGCGATGACTGGCGCCAACAAGCGTCCGTTGAAATCGCTTGCGGACATGATCAAAGGTAAAGGCGGCCGTTTCCGTCAGAACCTGCTCGGTAAACGAGTCGACTACTCTGGTCGTTCGGTCATCGTGGTGGGTCCAACACTGAAACTGCATCAGTGCGGTCTGCCGAAACTGATGGCGTTAGAGCTCTTTAAGCCATTCATCTTCAATAAGCTTGAACTGCGTGGCATGGCCACCACGATCAAGGCGGCCAAGAAGCTCGTCGAGCAGCAGGTGCCTGAAGTCTGGGATATTCTGGAAGAAGTCATCCGTGAGCACCCTGTGATGCTCAACCGCGCACCCACGCTGCACCGTCTTGGTATTCAGGCTTTCGAGCCCGTGCTGATCGAAGGTAAAGCGATTCAGCTGCATCCGCTCGTCTGTGCTGCGTTTAACGCAGACTTCGACGGTGACCAGATGGCGGTCCACGTACCGCTCTCGATTGAGGCACAGATGGAAGCGCGCACGCTGATGCTCGCCTCCAATAACGTGCTCTTCCCGTCGAACGGCGAGCCGTCGATCGTGCCGTCCCAGGACATCGTGTTGGGTCTCTACTACACCACGCGTGAGCGGGTGAACGGCAAGGGCGAAGGCATGTTCTTCGCGGATGTTGCAGAGGTCGAACGGGCCTATGGCAACCGCGAAGTCGAACTCGGTACCAAGATCACCGTGCGGATCGCGGAAGTGGATATCGATCCTGTGACCAAGGCCAAGACGCCCAAGATGACCCGCTATGAGACAACGGTGGGTCGTGCGCTCTTGTCCAAGATTCTTCCTCCGGGACTGTCCTTTGTTCACATGAACAAGGCACTCAAGAAGAAAGAAATCTCTCGCCTGATTAACGTCTCGTTCCGTCGCTGTGGTCTACGCGACACCGTGATCTTGGCGGACAAGCTGCTGCAGTCTGGTTTTGCACTGGCCACCCGCGCAGGCATCTCGATCTGTGTGGACGATATGCTCGTGCCGCCGCAGAAAGTGGACATCCTGGCCAAGGCCGAAAAAGAAGTGAAAGAGATCGAGCAGCAGTACGCCTCGGGTCTCGTGACGCAGGGCGAGCGCTACAACAAGGTCGTGGATATCTGGGGCCGTGCGGGTGACGACGTGGGCAAGGCCATGATGACCCAGCTGGCCAGTGAGCCGGTGAAAGATCGTCACGGCAAAGATGCACGTCAAGAGTCGTTTAACTCCATCTACATGATGGCGGACTCCGGTGCCCGTGGCTCTGCAGCACAGATTCGACAGCTCGCCGGAATGCGTGGCCTGATGGCCAAGCCGGACGGCTCGATCATCGAGACGCCGATTACCGCGAACTTCCGCGAAGGTCTGAACGTTCTGCAGTACTTCATCTCGA
>CAYPCG010000052.1:0-10659 GCA_964409175.1 uncultured Burkholderiaceae bacterium | reverse complement strand
CAGCAGGCTGGCTAATTTCGATAGACGCCAGATGGTCACGATCAAGGCCAAGATCGACAGCCAGAGCAGCGGAAGTTCCCACATCGACCAGTCGGGGCGCTTGGCGGTGAAAAACAAGAAGCTCCACAGGACGTGAAGCATGCTGTTAACCCCAAACAGCGCAATAAGTTGAACCCTTTGGGCACCAGTCATTGTCCGCCGCCAGGCCATCACCCCGGCGATCACAATCAGCACAAAAATCGAAGTCCAGATCACCCCGAAGGCCCAGTCAGGCGGCTTCCAGTCTGGTTGGCGGAGTCCGCGGTACCAGGGTCCGAGGTCTGTCAGCATCTGTCCCAGAACAGAGACCGCACTCACCCAGAGAACGGCGATCAACACCTGGCGCAGCAGCACCAATCCAGGGCGGGAATCATCAGTCAAGAGCGTTTTCATGGGGTTTAGTGTAGGCGTTTTTCTTGCCCCCTGAACAAAACCGGTGGAAAACCGTACACTTATCCCGTCGTCGAAATCACCCGTATCGCAAGTCCAGTTGTGTTTCCCCACTTTCAGATTGGAGATGTCTATGACTGCACCCTTAAAACCGTTTGTGATCCCCAAAAAGCTTCTTGCCTCGGGCCTCGCTGCCTTAGCAGTCGGGCTCGCCGGCTGTGCCCCGAAAGATACCTCGGTCAAGATTGGTCATGTCGGCCCCTTAACGGGATCTGTTGCACACCTCGGAAAAGATAACGAACTGGGGGCCAAGCTGGCAATTGCGGATCTAAATAAGGCAGGCATCAAGATCGACGGCAAAGCCGTGACCTTCACCCTCGTCTCTGAAGACGACGGTGCAGACCCCAAACAAGGAACTGCCGCCGCGCAGAAGCTTGTCGATGCCAAGGTAGCAGGCGTCATTGGGCACCTAAATTCCGGTACAACGATCCCGGCTTCCAAGCTTTATCACGACGCCGGGATTCCCCAGATCTCTCCCTCGGCAACTAATCCTAAGTACACCCTGCAAGGATTTAAAGGCGCATTCCGAGTTGTTGCCCATGACGGCACGCTGGGCGGGACGCTTGGTCGCTATGCGGTGACTGAGCTCAAAGGAAAGAGCATCGCGGTTATTGACGATCGCACTGCCTATGGCCAAGGGGTTGCCGATGAGTTTGTCAAAGGCGTCGAAGCCGCAGGGGGCAAGGTCGTCGACCGTCAGTTCACGACAGACAAGTCCACTGACTTCATGTCCATCCTGACAGCGATTCGTGCCAAGAAACCAGACATCGTGTTCTATGGGGGTATGGATGCCGTTGCGGGCCCAATGCTGCGGCAGATGGACCAGCTCAAGATCACCGCTAAATTTATGGGTGGCGACGGGATGTGTACTGCGGAAATGATCAAGCTCGCTGGAAATTCGTTGGGCAAGGACCGAGTATTCTGCGCAGAGGCTGGCGGCGTCGTGGGCCCTTATGAAAAGAAAATGGCGGACTTCCGCGAGCGGTTCAAAAAAGAGATGGGTGCAGAGGTCAACCTCTATGCCCCTTATGTCTACGATGCGGTAATGGTGATGGTCGAAGCAATGAAAAAAGCAAACTCGACAGAGCCAGCCAAGTATCTTCCCGAGCTTGCCAAGATCCAGTATGAAGGCGTGACTGGCCCGATCGCCTTCGATGAAAAAGGCGACATCAAGGGTGGCACGCTCACGCTATTTACCTATCGAGACGGCAAGCGCGAGACCCTCAAAGTCATTCAGTAATTCACCGTGACACAAGAGAGGTGCGGCCCGCCGTCACCTCTCTTTTTTTGATCCTCGAGGGCCATCATCGAGACACTCATCCAACAACTCCTGAACGGCCTGGTGCTCGGCAGCGTCTACGCGCTTGTTGCTTTGGGATACACCATGGTCTACGGGATCCTGCAGCTGATCAATTTCGCCCATGGCGATGTGCTGATGATTGGTGCGATGGTCGCACTGACAGTGCTAGGGCTGCTCAATAGCCTATTTCCAGGCCTTCCACTGCTACTGCAACTCGGAATCGCCACGCTGGTCGCCATCGTTGTGTGTATGACAGTCTCGGCCGCAATCGAACGAGTTGCCTACCGCCCCCTGCGCAAAGCGCCACGACTCGCCCCTTTGATTACGGCCATCGGTGTCTCTATCGTGCTTCAGACGCTTGCCATGATCATTTGGTCTCCCAACCCACGCGTCTTTCCCGATCTACTGCCCACCGCACCCTTTGAAATTGCGGGGGCGCTACTAGCCCCCAAACAACTCTTGATTCTGATTGTGGCAGCGGCAGTCATGACGGGTCTGCTGATTCTCATCAACCGCACCCGCCTGGGTCGTGCGATGCGCGCGGTCTCTGAGAACCCTCAGATTGCTAGCCTGATGGGTGTCAATCCAGACCGCGTGATTACAGCGACTTTCATCATGGGTGCAGCACTGGCAGCGATTGCCGGTGTCTTAGTCGCCATGAACTACAACATTGCTCAGTTCACTATGGGATTCTTGTTGGGGCTGAAGGCCTTCACCGCTGCAGTACTGGGGGGCATTGGAAACCTTGGCGGGGCGGTGCTGGGGGGATTACTGCTCGGCATTATCGAGAGCCTTGGTGCAGGCTATATCGGAGACCTGACGGGCGGTTTCTTAGGAAGTCATTACCAAGATATCTTCGCGTTTGCCGTCCTGATTCTTGTGCTTGTGTTTCGCCCATCTGGACTCTTGGGTGAACGCGTTGCCGATCGCGCCTAATCATGCATTGGGGAAACGTCAGCATTCCACTCACCCGCAGAAATGCGGTGCTTGCGGCACTCGTGATTGGGCTCGCCTTGATCGCGTTACCCTTTGTTGCTGGACTCGCGGGCAACGCCTGGATACGGATCATGGCATTCGCGATGCTCTACATCATGCTCGCCCTTGGGCTGAACATTGTCGTGGGCTATGCTGGACTTCTAGATCTTGGCTACATCGCGTTCTACGCGGTCGGTGCCTATCTCTATGCCTTATTAGCCTCACCCCATCTATTCGAGCAATTTGCCTGGATACGCGCAACATTCCCGGATGGTTTACATAACTCGATCTGGATGGTGGTTCCGATCTCGGCCGCCCTTGCCGCCCTGTTCGGCATACTGTTAGGGGCGCCAACACTGAAGCTTCGTGGCGACTATCTGGCAATTGTCACCCTCGGATTCGGGGAGATCATCCGCATATTTCTTAATAACTTAAACGCTCCGATCAACCTAACAAATGGGCCGCAGGGAATCAGCAATATTGATCCCATCAGTATTGCCGGTATCAATCTTGGAAAGTCTCTTCAGATCTTCGGCATCACGCTGCCATCGGTGCAGCTCTATTACTACCTGTTCCTGGTGCTCACCGTCATCATCATCGTGATCACAGTCCGGCTTCAAGACTCTCGCGTGGGTCGCGCCTGGGTGGCAATCCGTGAAGATGAGGTGGCGGCTCAGGCGATGGGAATTAACACCCGCAACGTGAAGCTCTTGGCCTTTGCCATGGGCGCGTCGTTCGGTGGCGTCTCCGGTGCCATGTTCTCCGCCTTTCAGGGGTTTGTTTCCCCGGAAAGCTTTGTCTTGATGGAAAGCATCGTGATCGTCTCGATGGTGGTGCTAGGTGGCATGGGTTACGTGCCCGGCGTGATCTTGGGCGCAATCCTCTTGTATGCGATTCCTGAGATGCTTCGCTATGTCGCCCGCCCCATCCAAGAGACACTCTTTGGGCAAGAAATAATTGCACCAGAGGCACTACGAATGCTGCTGTTTGGGCTGGCCATGATTGTGATCATGCTCTATCGACCGCGTGGGCTTCTGGCCCCCAAGCGAGCACTATGAATTCGTCGCCCTTACTCCAGGTCATCGGCGCCCAGAAGCGGTTCGGAGGTCTCGTTGCGCTTGATGATGTCAGTCTAGACATTCGAGCCGGAGAGATCTACGGACTTATTGGTCCTAATGGTGCTGGCAAAACGACTTTCTTTAATGTCATCACCGGTCTTTACACCCCCGATCGCGGGGAGTTTTTACTACAGGGTGCGCCCTATCGCCCAAGCTCCGTGCATCAGGTCACCGCTGCAGGCATCGCTCGGACGTTTCAGAACATTCGTCTTTTTCCAGAGCTCACAGCCCTGGAAAACGTCATGGTTGGGCGTCACCTTCGAACCCATGGGATTCATCAGGGTGTTCTCGGCGCGATCCTTCGCACCAAAGGGTTTGTCGCCAGCGAAAAAGCGATTCGTGAACAGTCGCGTGCCCTGCTCGCCTACCTGGGAATCGAACGACTTGCCGATGCTGCGGCCAAGACCTTGTCATATGGTGACCAACGTCGACTGGAGATTGCCCGTGCCTTGGCAACGGAACCTAAGCTGCTGGCATTAGATGAGCCTGCAGCCGGTATGAATGCAACAGAAAAAAATGCATTACGAGAAACACTCGAAAAGATTCGACATGATGGGAAGACCATTCTCTTGATCGAGCATGACGTGAAGCTTGTAATGGGGCTGTGTGACCGCGTCACCGTTCTGGATTACGGGCGCGTCATTGCCCATGGCCTTCCGGATGATGTGCGACGAGACCCGGTCGTGATCGAGGCCTACCTGGGATCCGGAGTCACCCATGGATAGATCAGACGTCGCGCTGGAGCTTCGTGGGCTAAAGGTCCGCTACGGCGGAATCCAGGCGATTAAGGGGATCTCACTCTCCGTTCGCCAAGGAGAGCTGGTCACCCTGATCGGCGCCAATGGCGCCGGCAAAACGACCACATTAAAAGCCATCACGAATCTGATTCCCACCGCGGAAGGAGACGTCGTCTATCACGGAGAATCGCTTCAGTCACTTGCCCCACATACGCTCGCTGAAAAGGGTCTCGTAATGGTGCCTGAAGGTCGAGGAATCTTTCGTCGACTGACCATCTTGGAAAACCTTCAAATGGGGGGTTACTGTCGTGGACCGAGTCACCACGCACAGGCCAGCGGATCCGCGATGGCGATTGCAGAATCGATTGAAGAACAGCTGGTGCTGTTCCCGAGACTCAAGGAACGACTGAAGCAGCTTGCCGGAACGCTATCGGGTGGAGAGCAGCAGATGCTGGCGATAGCGCGCGCATTGGTCTCGAAGCCAGCGCTGTTACTTCTCGATGAGCCATCTATGGGGCTATCGCCCGTCATGGTCGAAAAGATCTTCGACGTGATTCGATCAGTATCGGCAACGGGCGTGACGATCCTTTTAGTGGAGCAGAATGCCCGGCTCGCCCTTCAGATTGCGGATCGTGGCTACGTGATGGAGTCTGGACTCATCACGTCCAGTGCGTCCGGCGAGGCCCTGCTGCACGATCCTGCCGTTCGCGCCGCCTATCTTGGCGAATAAAAAAACCCGGCATGACGCCGGGTGTCAGGAGACAAAAAGGTCAGATCAGTTTTGAGAATCGATTCGGATTGATCTGTGACTGAAAGTAACGATCAAAGACCATGCTAATCGCCCTGAGAAAAAAGCGGCCTTTGGGACGGATCTGAATTTCATCTGACCGCACATCGAGCATTTCTTCGCCAGAAAAGAGCGCTAAGGACTCAAGTTCTTTCGCGAAGTATTCACGAAACTGAATGCCATGGGCATGCTCAATAGCGCTAAAGCTCACTGCGCTTTGACACATCAAGGACATGATCACATCCCGACGAATGAGGTCATCATGGCTGAGTTCCATTCCCCGGGTCACCGGCAAAATCCCCGCATCCAGCGCGGCGTAGTACTCATCGAGTGTCTTGTGGTTTTGACTGTAAGAGGCACCAATCTTGCTGATCGATGATACCCCCAGTGCCAAGAGGTCACATTCCGCGCGAGTCGTGTACCCCTGAAAATTGCGATGCAGACTACCAGACTGCTGGGCAATGGCGAGTTCATCCGTCGC
Source organism: uncultured Burkholderiaceae bacterium (assembly GCA_964409175.1). GTDB lineage: Bacteria > Pseudomonadota > Gammaproteobacteria > Burkholderiales > Burkholderiaceae_A > Lacustribacter. Next base: position 4,772 of record CAYPCG010000052.1, on the reverse strand, counting down.
TTTCGCAAAATGATCCATCCCCACATAGAGATAGCCCGCCTCTAAGAGTCGATTCATTGCCAAGAAGAAAATCTCAAGCTTGGTATCTGCCGTCGGCATATCCTCGAGATGAATGCGACGCTGCGGCTTAAATCGCTCCGGCAAATGGGCATAGCTATATAGAGCAATCCGCTCCGGAGACGCCTCAAGCACCTGATCAAGCGTTCGACTAAAGCCTTCCGGTGTCTGCTTAGGAAGTCCATAGATCAGATCCAGATTAATCGATTGGAATCCACTCTCGCGCGCCGCCTCGAGTGTGGCCATCGTCATCTCGGCAGGCTGAATGCGATGCACGGCACGCTGTACAACCTCGTCGAAATCCTGGACACCAATACTCATTCGGTTAAATCCAAGGTCAGCGAGGAGATGGATTATCTTCCGATCTGCACTTCTGGGATCAATCTCGATTGCGTACTCTCCATCTGGCGCAAACTCAAAGTTGTCCCGCAGTATGCGCATTAAGCGCGAGAGCTCTTCCGTATTCAAAAAAGTGGGAGTGCCCCCACCAAAATGCATCTGTGTCACGTAACGGCTCTTAGAGAGATAAGACGTCTGCAGTCGAACTTCTTTCTCTAGATAGTCGATGTATTTCGCGGATCGAGAGTGATCTTTAGTGATGACTTTATTGCAGGCGCAGTAATAGCAAATCGACGCACAGAAAGGTAAGTGGACATACAGCGAGAGCGGTTTATCTCGTTCAATGCGATCCCGATGGTCTAACCACTTGGCATGTACCTGTGCATCGAACCCTTCATGAAAACGGTCCGCCGTTGGATAGGACGTATAACGAGGCCCAGGGATATCGAATCGCCGGATCAATGCCTCATCAACGCCAAAGCTTTCAATCGTCATTGCCATGGTGAACCACCTGTCATTTGGAACGCCTGCAGTATGGGTAAAGGCTTGCCGAAAGTGGTTGATACAGGTCAATAAGGCGAAATGGGCTACTCAACGAAAGCGTATTGATTCAGAGGCGTTGAATCACATCAAAAAAAGACGCCCAAAGGGGGGAGCCTTTGGGCGTCACCTCCAAGACCCGGATGGGGGACATCCGTTAATTGGTCTGAGAAGGAGGGGAGGAAAGCCGGCTACTTCGCTGCTGCGCCGGCTGAATTGGTTTTCACATTCATCAGTTTCGCCACTGGACCCTGTAGTTCAGGATGACTCTGGGCCATTGACGTCCCATACAGCGGCTTGTAGGCGCCCTGATGGCAGGTTGAACAATTGACTTTTGCGACGTCACCCGTCGGTCCAAGACGACTTGCTGGAAACACAGACGTCAACGGTGTCATGAACTCATTGTTCAGCTCCCGGACCATTTTGATGCCGTGCCATGCCGTGACACGCTGAGGAGGGCTCTGCTCCCAGTCCGAGAAGTTCCGGGAGTTATGGCAGTAGCTGCAGTTCACGCCGAGTCCTTTAGACATATGCACCATGAGTCCATAGGTCGCTTCGGTTGCCTGAGTCGATGAACCGTTGCTATTGATCCCCTGGGGTAGCGCAGTCTGTGCAATCTGTCGAATACGGGTGTCCTTTTCAAAGTACGCCGTAAACGGATCCTTCGGTAACGAACTGAGCCCCACCGACATAACGGGTTCATTCTGTCCATTGCGCTGACCGAGGAGTCCCTTCGCCAATTTGGCGTCAGACGGCTTGAACCAGATCTCGTTAGGGACTGGCTGACCACGGTGACAGGTATGGCAGGTCACTCCGGTACCCGCAACGTGATTTTTCCACGCGGCGTTTAAGTGCTGAGTCATCTCCGTCATCCGACGCGCAACAACTTTGGTGTACAACGAGTCGTCTGCAAAGTTCTGAGGATTGTGGCAATAGACGCAGCCCTGCTCGGGTGCGACCCACTGGGTCATTGCCACCATGGTTCGAGTGAACTCTGCCACGCTCAGATTGCCAAGCACCTTGACGTTCTTATAGACCTGACCAGCGCGAGGACCCGTCTTATCCGCCTCGGGCAGTGCCTCAGGCGCCGTGTGTAATGCAGCCTCCTTTGCCAAGGTCCGTGGATTGTAGACAAGCTCCATTCCAGTACCACGAAAGCCCTTTTGAACGGTATCAACGGGAGGGCGTTCACAGCCTGCGAGCATTGCCGAGGCTGCGACGATCATCGCCATCCATGAGGTTCGAGTGAATATCATTATTTCGCTCCTTGAACGGTGGCGGGATCCGGTAACGGCACGCCCCACATATCGGGATAAGGCGGTGCAATCCCATGCTTCACACCCCAGAGATACCAGTTGTCAACGACCGTACCGGTCAGCAGAATGCCAATGCCGCCTGTTAACGGGCAGAGCACCGCAAACCACCAGGCCCAACGGTGAATCGATTCCATCGTGGCGTTAAACCCCATGGTCCAACGCCAGAACAAGGCGGCACGCTCTGAGGCGGAACCGCGGTCAACAATCTGCTCCACTTCGCGATCACCACCGTAGTGACTCACCGCAAGAATCGTTGCGCCGTGCATCGCGAATAACAATGCAGATCCATACAAGAAAGCAATCGACAGCATATGGAACGGGTTGTAGAACAGGTTTCCGTATCGAATCGAAAACGCCGCTGTCCAGTCCAGGTGAGAGAAGATGCCAAAGGGAACCCCTTCGGACCAGCTACCCATGAGTAAAGGACGAATGAATCCCAGCACGAGATAGAGCCAGATAGCCGCAGCAAAAGCCCAAGCAATGTGGGTGCCCATGCCAAGCGCGCGGGCGCGACGATAGACACGAACCCACCAGAGCAGGATCGACACCGTCAGAAAGAAACCGGCGATATTCCACCATCCGCCTTTATTGAGCGGCGCAAGCTTCAACCCATACTCCGGTGAGGGAGGATCCAGCGACAACCAGAAGAGCTGGCGAACAAACTGAATCGGGTCATAGTTCACCTGCACCAACATATTCCATCCCATGATGGTGAAGGCGATGATGAAACAGAATGCAGACGCAATGCCTACTTTGCCGAGATAGAGGGGGCCAATCTGGGCATTACCGAGCCGACCCGCGATATGCAGCAGGAATGGTTTGATAATCCGTTCATCGTTATCCGGCCCTTTGAGCGGGACACCATCATGCGGCTTACTGACGGGTTGAATCTGTGTAAATAAATTTTGATATTGCATGTTGTTCTCCTGACCCCTCGACCTACGACCAGATCGGTAGATTCAGCCACCAACCCCACCATTCGGGCCAACCACGCGTCCAGAATGGGCCACTAATCACGATACAGACGGCACTAAAAAATACTGCGCCAAGTGCAAGATAGAGACCAAGACGGTGAATTCCTAGCGTGCCGACCGAGTAACCGATGGTGTCGCGAAAGAACGTGTCTTCGTGATCAGAATTTTTAACCCGCTCACCTTTTGCAGGATTAGCCGCCGACAGAATGAGTCCGCCGTGCATCGCTAATGCCAGACAGCAGGTGAAGAACAAGGTGATTGCCAGCATGTGCGCTGGGTTGTAGTGGAAGTGCAGGTACTGATAGCCCACGTTCGACACCCAGTCCAGATGACTCAAGATGCCGTACGGAAATCCGTGACCCCAGGCGCCCATCAGTAGCGGTCGAATCACAACGAGGGTGACGTATGCGAAGACCGCCATGCTAAAGGCGATCGGGACGTGATACCCCATGCCCAGCTTTCGACAGATCTCCACCTCACGCAGCGCCCATGAACCAAAGGCGCCGACCGCACAAATCGTGATCAGCTGCCAAAGTCCACCTTGTAGTAACGGGGCAAAGCCAAGGCCATAGCTCAGGTCGGGGGGGGCGATATTAATCTGCCAAAGATTCCAAGTGGGCCCCTGCGAGGCACCCCAGATAATCAGCAGCGTGCCCAGCACACTAAAAAAAGCCGCAGTGATTCCGAAGAAGCCGACATAGAACGGCCCTACCCAGAAATCAAATAGATCCCCGCCAACGAGGGTTCCACCACGGACACGATACTTTCTTTCAAAACTGAGCATCGCCATTTGAATCTCTCCAGTTCAAATCGCAGAGTGCGCTGAGTGCGACCTCAAGCGCGCCCTGCTTTCTTTACAACAACTTACTTGGGTGACGCAGCAGGAGCTGGGGTCGCTTTCGCAGCCTTGATCTCTGCCTGGGTCTTGCCGTCCAGCCAATTGAAACGCTCGGTTGAGAGCAGAATGAAATGAATCATTGCTGCCAGGCCGAACAAAAACACCGCCTGTGCTGCTAAAGCACGGAGCGGATCGAACAGGCGCCATATTCTCCACATGGTTCCATCTCCTAGAAAAGTGATTAAGTGAGTTGAGACATAAAGGTGTACACCGCTGCCTTAACATCACCGATTAACGTCTTACCGCCCTCTGCCCCCGGAAACCAGGAACGCCATTGCAGAAAACACACCTGCGCGATGAGGGCAATCGCCAGAAACACGACGAAGCTAATTGCAAAAATCCCGTAGAACGCCAAAGAGTCGTTTCTCGTGGACTCGTGCAAGGATTCGTTAGTTATCTGAGACATAGCATTCCCCTATTCAGAAAGGTCGGTAATTAGTTAATCCAAGGACGCCATGCCCAGACAAGCGCATGAGCAATCACGGCAGTCGCCGTGAACCCGAGGAAGCCCTGGATGTAAAACTTGTGAAACTCCTGGGCTTCTTCGTCGGTAAGTCCCGAAAGACTCGTTTTGCCATTACTCATAGGATCTCTCCTGTAAGTTGGCCTTGCGGCCGTTACCACGAAAACCCCCCGTGGCCGGAGATG
>CAYPCG010000051.1:0-11263 GCA_964409175.1 uncultured Burkholderiaceae bacterium | reverse complement strand
AGCTCACGATCAAGCTGGTCGAGCACACTCAGAACATCCGCCTCTTGAAGAATCGAATGAAGGTTGACCTGATCCGACGAGGTTTTCTTAGGGGACTGCTCGGTGGTCATGATCATCTCTCCTGTTTACTTCTTAACCCTGTAGGTGCCCATCACGAGTAGCGCTGGCCCGCAGGCTTTTCCGTCGCATAGGAGTGCGTGGTGTAACGAATACTACGACTCTCCGTTTCTTGACGTACGAGACCGAAGCCCGGCTCGTGCGCGGGCCGTTGTACGATAAAGCTCATACACATCGACTCTACCCCACGGGTGTTATCGAAGGCGTTCACCTTGATGTAGACATTTGAATGCGCTTTTCGGCAGGCATTCAGTTCGAAAACTACCGCGGCGCCGTCTTTAATTTCAAACATCGGATTTCCCCACATATTCCAATAGGTGTTACGCGGATGGGGATCATCTGTCCACTCGACAGACAACGCCCAGCCCTTACTGATCGCGTAGTCCACTTGTTTACGAATCTCTTCATCGGTCAGATCAGGCAAAAAAGAGAATTGTCCTTGGGTGATTTTCATGTTGTTCTCCAGAGATTGGGTCAGTCAATGACCACTTTAAGAAGCGGTCGGGGTTGCAACAAAATCAGGGGCATCCGTGGACGTGTAGTTAAACTCAACGCCCTTCCATGTCTCGAGTGCCTTATCTAGCGGCTTGCACCATTTGGCGGCCGCACGAAGGATCTCCGGCCCTTCGGTATCAATATCTCGACCCTCATTACGCGCTTTCACCATGGCTTCTAAGCCTACGCGATTCGCAATCGCACCCGCCTGGATTCCATCGGGATGGCCGATGGTTCCCCCACCGAACTGCAGAATGCAGTCATCGCCGAAGAGCGAAATTAACTGATGCATCTGACCGACATGGATACCACCGGAAGCAACCGGCATTACTTTTTTCAGGTCACACCAGTCTTGATCAAAAAATAGCCCACGCGAGAGATCCTGTTTGGTATACCCATCACGACAGACGTTGTAAAAGCCCTGAACGGTTCGAGGATCCCCCTCCAACTTACCCACCGCAGTCCCCGTGTGCATATGATCCACCCCAGCGAGACGCAGCCATTTCGCAATGACACGGAAGGAAATTCCATGATTTCGCTGTCGTGTATAGGTCCCATGCCCCGCGCGATGCAGGTGCAGGATCATGTCGTTCTTGCGACACCAGTTACTCATTGACTGTATGCAAGTCCATCCGACAATCAGGTCAATCATGATGATGCAACTACCGAGTGACTTCGCGAACTCGGCACGCTCATACATATCTTCCATCGTCGCGGCGGTGACATTCAGATAGTGGCCTTTCACCTCGCCGGAATTAGCCTGGGCCTTGTTGACCGCATCCATGCAGAACAGGAAACGATCGCGCCAGTGCATAAACGGCTGGCTGTTGATGTTCTCGTCATCCTTCGTGAAATCTAAGCCACCCGTAAGCCCTTCATAGACAACGCGCCCGTAGTTACGGCCCGATAGTCCCAGCTTCGGTTTCATCGTGGCCCCGAGGAGGGGACGGCCATACTTATCCAGACGCTCCCGCTCGACAATGATGCCGGTCGATGGACCCTTAAAGGTCTTGACGTAAGCAACTGGGATGCGGATATCCTCGAGTCGTCCCGCCTTCAGCGGTTTAAAGGAGAAGACATTACCGATCAGCGACGCGGTCATATTCGCAATCGAGCCTTCTTCGAACAAGATGATGTCGTAGGCCACGTAGGCGAAATACTGTTGCTCGGTCGCCGTGCCAGGGCCCGTATTCGGAACAGGATCGACACGATAAGCCTTCGCCTGGTAAGACTCATGAGCGGTGAGCAGATCAGTCCAGACAACCGTCCAGGTTGCCGTTGACGATTCTCCGGCAACCGCCGCCGCAGCCTCCTCCGCGTCAACGCCCTCTTGTGGGGTGATCCTGAAAAGGCAGACAATGTCTGTGTCCTTCGGCTCATAATCTGGACGCCAGTAGCCCATCTGCTTGTACTTAAGAACGCCTCCCTTGTAGCGTTCCTTGATATCGGTAATTCGACCTTCGGTGGGATTGCTCATGCCATGTCTCCTTAGATATTCAGGACCCCTGGGTAATGCCCCTGGGCATGTCATGGACTTTAGGTTCCGTGATTATTAAGATAAAGTCACTTATCTTGATCCTAGAAGTAAGTTTCTCTTATGAAGAATCTGACCCTTAGGCAGATGCGTATCTTTGCCTCGGCAGCCCGCCACAGCAGCTTTGCCAGAGCGGCAGAGGAGCTTCACCTGACCGCCCCGGCGGTATCGATGCAGATCCGAGAGATGGAAACCGAGCTTGGCGTCGCACTTTTTGCTCGCGTTGGGCGCCGGGTTGAACTTACCAGCGCCGGGGAGTACTTCCTCGTCTTTGCCCGACGGGTACTGTCCACCCTTTCTGAGGCCGAGTCCGTAATGCAGCGGCTGAAGGGCGCGAAAACGGGCAACCTAAGAATTGGTCTGATTAGCACCGCGAAATACTTCCTGCCGAGAATGTTGGGGGTTTTCCGAGCTCAGCACGAAGGTATCCAGATTCGGATTGAAGTCCGCAACCGAGACCAGCTGATTGAACTGCTCCGCGGGGGCGAGATCGACCTGGCGATCATGGGCCGCCCACCCAAAAACCTTGATACCCGCGCAGAAGTCTTTGCCTCGCACCCACTGGCCTTCATCGCACACCCGAGTCATCGACTTGCGGCACGTCAAGAAATCAAAACCTCGCTGCTGGAGAACGAGGAGCTGATCATTCGGGAAGACGGATCGGGAACGCGCTATGCAATGGAGAAGTTCTTTGAGCAGCACAAGATTGCCCCACCCGTCACGATGGAAATGTCGAGCAACGAGACAATTAAACAAGCCGTTGCAGCAGGACTTGGAATCTCCTTTGTCTCACTCCACACAGTGGGGCTTGAGACGGCACACGGACATCTCACAATTCTCGATATTGAAGATACGCCCGTGATTCGCGCCTGGCATGTTGTTGCACTTAATCAGCGGAATTTATCCCCCGCTGCCGAGGCTTTTCGCTACTTTATGCTCGAACGTGGTGCAGAATTATTGGCTGATCAATTCCCTCACCTACAACCAGAATAAAACCTATGACCGTTCCCGTTCACTGGCTCACCAGTCAGCTTGCGATTGCCCCGCAGATCAACGCTCAACAAGTACCCGATATCGCAGCAATGGGATTTAAAACCATCATCTGTAACCGGCCAGACAACGAATACGGTCCTGGCCAGCCGACAGCCGCAGACATTCAACAGGCCGCAGCAGCCGCAGGACTATCGTTTGCCCACCATCCCGTCGCAGGCAATGGCGGCACCGCTGCCGATGCAAAAGAAATGGGCAGGCTTCTTGCGGAACTTCCATCCCCAGTGCTCGCCTACTGCGCCTCGGGTGGACGTTGCATGGCACTCATTGGCGTCACCGCTCGGATGGGTCTTCCCATTCCGCAGTAACTGCAGTTGCGCTAGTCGGCGATCTCCTGCGCGAGCCGCCGGAGCAACTGAACCCGACGCTGGGCAATCACCTGATATCGACGGGATTCAAGAAGCGCATTACGCGTAGGAAACTGCGATGACCGCATCTTTGTCCATTGGTCCCGGGTATCGTGAAGTGCTTCGATCTCGCGTCGATAAAGCTGAACCATGGCGGTAAGCCAGTCCCCAAGGGGGGCGAGTGGTCCATAACCTTTAAAACGAAAACGATTCAGACGCGGGCGAACTGAAGCGGCTGACACCCAGGACTCCCCTGTCACCCAGCGGTTGGTCAAAAACAGACGAAGCGGAAGGCCATGGGCGTCCAGAGAAATCCCCACCAAGTGCACAAACGACCCTTCCGCTTCAGGGCGCGAGAAGACGTGGAAGTGGCCATGTTCGTTAGGAATGCGCTCATCGGCTGCGTGCGCGTGATAATAAAACTCGGTACCGTTTTTATCATCTCGAGCATCTTGTCGAGGATAGTGCTGCCACTCCCGAAAATGGGCTGCGCCGAGTAGCGCGGCCTGTGCAAGGCCGGCACCGTTATGCCGATAAAAAGACATCACCCGCACAATCTCTTGCGCGGGTGATTGAGTCCTTCGCATCAGATGGACGTTACTTCTTCTCTTCTTTCTTTTCATCCTTCTTCTTGTCAGCGCTCTTGTCCGCCGCGGGCTTTGCTGGGCCGCAAGGGCTTGCCTTTTTCTTCTTCGGCGCACAGGGGCTTGCCTTCTTTTCAGACTTCTTGTCCGCATCTGCAGGCTTCGCGTCTTGTGCCAATGCCGCAGGTGCAGCGACGCCCGCAGAGATCATGACCGCCAAAGCAGCAAGTTTCTTTGAATGCTTCATCACAACTCCCTTTCGATAAAAACGATTAAAAACGTCCTCTTCACTATTCCGCACCGCGAACTGCCTGCTCTGCAGTCACAGGACCTCCCGCACGCTTTTCCATCAACGTGCCGCCGAGAAAGACAGCAACCGCCGCAACGATCATGACCACATTAACCCAAAGACTGGATACGCCCAACACCGCCGGTAAGGTGTCTCCACCCGCGAATTCCCCAGCCTCGGTGAGCGCTCCGATTTGATCATAGGCACCCGCAAAGACCAACGTTCCCACAATCAGCCCCGCCACGAACACGATCGCATCAAGACGCCCCGACATGACCCCCACCATGGAGGTTCCTGGGCAGTAGCCGCCAACTGCAAAACCGGACCCTACAAGCGCCCCGCCAATCGCGGCCGCGCCCAGCAGTGCGGGCGGAATGAAGATCTCATCTAACACCACAATCCCAGCCCACTCGCCCAGCATTAACCCGACCGAGGTCACCACGATTGCCGTGAACATTACTTTAAACACCGACCAATCGGTCAATCGAAACTGCGCTGTGAGCTTACAGGGACTTCCAAATCCGGCATTCTCAAGAATGAATCCAAAAGCAAATCCAAGAAATAGCCCCGAGAGAATTTCAACAATCGACATTTACTGAACCCCCCGCACCAGACGACTCACAATAAGTCCGACCGCAAAAAAGGTCACTAAAAACGTAAAGCCGGCCAAACTCAACGTCGCCGCGCCAGATAGCCCCATTCCACTGGTGCAGCCCGCCGCAATGCGAGCCCCAAGCCCGGCGAGAATTCCTCCCGCAAACGCGGTCATGAGACGTCGCGATAACCCCAGTGTCTTTTGGCCATCAATCTGAATTCGAATACGCCGCGCGAGTCTCGCCGAGACATAGGCACCGATGACCACGCCAATCACCTGCCAGGTAATCCACGCGGAGAAGATCCCATCCTCGGCCATCGGCCCCAGATAGGTATCTGGACCCGTCAGGCTTTGAATACCCGACGCCAGCCATGCCGCGATCTCCGTCGTAAAACCCGTAGCGCCAAGACCATGGCCGGTGATCACAAACGTGAGTAGCAACACGATCCCAAGCGCGATCCCCGCAATGAGCGGATGCCAAAAAGGCCTGGGGGCCGTAAAGATAAGCGGTTGATTCATGACGTTCCTTTTGATGATTTTCTCGGCCGACAAAAGAGCCCTTGCAGCGACCCAAGCATCGCGACGACCCGATCATCGCTGAGTTGATAGTGAATATATTTGCCCTCCCGACGGGTCGACACAAGGCCTTCCGTACGAAGCACGCCAAGCTGCTGGGACAAGGTCGGTTGCTCGATACCCGTCAACGCTTCGAGCTCACTGACGCACTTCTCGCCCTCTGTGAGCTGACAGAGCAGGATCAGGCGATCCTCGTTGGCCATCGTGCGAAGAAAGGCCGTGGCCACACCAGCGGACTTTCGCATTGCGGCGAGGTCTACAACGTTCGACATAATTTCAGAAAAAGAGTGGTGACCCTAACAATCTAGTTATCGACATAATGTTTGTCAATAAACTAACCTGATGGATCCACGAAAAGATGGTGCCCGGAGCCGGAATCGAACCGGCACGGCTTGCGCCCCAGGATTTTAAGTCCTGTATGTCTACCTATTTCATCATCCGGGCAAGCGGTGAGCCCTCTATTCTAACGGGGAGCGCGCCGCGTTCAGGAATTAGAGCTCAATCACCTTCTGGGGATCGAAATAGGGATTCTCCCACTGAAGTTCCTCTGGGCTTTTGACCTTCCCCAACGTAGTGGCGTAGCTTCCAGGATTAGTGACCACCCGACACGATCCCACCATGTAGTCAAAACTGTCATGCACATGGCCATGAATCCAGAGATCCGCTTTCATGACCAGTTCATCGAGATCCGACACAAACGCCGCGTTGCAGGGATCCCCGCGAAACCTCGGGTGGACACTGCCGCGAGACGGCGCATGATGGGTGATCACCACCGTTTTGCCATCAAACGGCTCATCCAATTTCTTAGCGAGCCAGGCTTTTTCCTCAAGGTGACGCTCATAGGCCTGCTGGGCAGAAAAACCCTGCCCAACCTTCTGAATGCCCATGATTTTTCGGTGGTCTGCAATGCGTGCCTCACAGGCGAGCATCGACGCAAGCTGCCGCCCCCCCGTGCCCATCAACTGATAGTCCGTCCAGAGCGTGCACCCAAGAAACCGAACCCCTTGATCGATGAACTCGTCTTGCGCCAGGACAACCAGCGCGGTGTTCTCGGCCGCAGCACGGATCTTGGCGATCTGCGGCTCAATGGCGGTGTCATAAAACTCATGATTGCCTGGGACGTATAAAACAGGATGCGGCCATCGGCCGAAGTGATCCACCATCTGAGTGCCCACATGGATATCGCCCGCCAGGATCAGTAGGTCCGCAAATGGCGTAAAGAGCCGATCGACACGAATGTAGTCTGGAAAACGCTTATTCAGGTATTCCAGATGGAGATCCGAGGCAAAGTGAATTCGCATGACAGGGTCAGTTTACAATCCGTCCACCTCACTTGGAAAGACCGGGAGCAGACCATGTCCGAGACAACACAGATCGTGGCCGCCGTCCTTTTTGGAATTGCGGTACTCCACACGTTCTCAACGAAGATCTTTGCCAAGCTCTCGCACCGTTATCCCGCCCACCACGGGGTGTTCCACCTGTTGGCAGAGGTCGAGGCAGTCTTCGGATTCTGGTCCTTTGTATTGTTTGCCTGGCTGATCTATGCGGAAGGCTTCTCAAAAGCCGTCGAATACGCGGATACCCGCAACTACACAGAGCCGCTCTTCGTATTTGCCATTATGGTGATCGCTGCAAGCCGCCCCGTGATGACGGCCGCGCGCGGACTCGTAGAACAAACCGCCAAGAGCCTGCCACTGAACTTTAGCGTCGCACGTTACTTTCTGTTGCTGACGCTTGTTCCATTACTTGGCTCGTTTATCACTGAGCCCGCTGCGATGACACTCGGCGCGTTAATGCTCCTGCAATATTTCAGAGAAAATGCACCGACCGCCTTCAAGTACGCCACTCTGGGCGTACTGTTTGTCAACGTCTCGATTGGCGGAACCCTAACCCACTTTGCAGCGCCGCCGGTGTTGATGGTGGCCGCCAAGTGGAATTGGGATACCGCTTATATGTTCAGTCACTTCGGCTGGAAGGCCGCGATCGCCGTTCTCATTAACGGTACCGTCGTGACCTTCTTGTTTCGCAAATACCTGACAAATGCGGGTGCGGCCATCATTCAAGAAGCGGGGCTCCTGACAAAAGATAAAGAAGCAGTTCCGACCGCCCTGATTCTCGTCCATCTGGTAATGATCGCTGGCGTAGTCCTATTTGCGCACCATGCACCGATCTTCATCGGCATCTTTTTGTTATTTATGGGGGTGGCGAATGCCTACCCGCAGTACCAGGATCGTTTGATTCTGCGTGAGGGCCTGCTGGTTGGATTCTTCCTTGCGGGACTCGTCGTACTCGGAGGCATGCAATCTTGGTGGCTTCAGCCGTTACTCACACAGATGAGCCCAACGTCGGTCTACTACGGTGCGACCGCACTGACCGCCATCACCGATAACGCCGCCCTGACCTATCTGGGGTCCCTGGTCGAGGGTCTCAGCGAGGAATTTAAGTACGCATTAGTCGCCGGTGCCGTGACCGGTGGCGGTCTGACCATCATCGCCAATGCACCGAACCCGGCGGGCGCGGCGATCTTGCGCGGACGCTTTGCCGATGAACGCATCAATCCACTCGGACTGCTCGGTGCTGCTGCACTCCCCACGGGAGTAACGATTCTGTGCTTCCAGCTTTTGCCGATGACGCTCTGGTAGTCAGCGCTTCAAGACGCTAGCGCAGGAAGTCCATCTCGAGCCGGGCACGAAGCCCGCCGAGTGTTGATAAGGCAAGAGACAACTGCTCGATCTCATGAGAGCTCAGCCCATCCAGGGCAAGCATATTGGGAGAAAGATCTGGCTCAGAATTCTTCGCTGCCTCTGCAGCATAGGCAAGCTGCGCTTTCAATCGATAACGTTGCAGCACGTTAAACGCATCCCGCATCTGATGGGACTCAGACTCTGACATCGCGCCCGAGTGCACGAGTTGCGAGAGTCGGTCATCCGTGGAGGTTGCCGACAGACCCTTGGCTAATGCCAATACCCGGGCGAAATACACCACTGGCGCTGTTCCGCCGCGTTTCATATCGAGTGTGGACGGCGCAAGCCATTCCATTAGATAGCCACGCTTGCGCAGGGCACGCGCAACACTGATCGCAACGCTGTTACGCGTGAGCGTTGCAACCTCATCACGAATGGCATCTTGCGCGAGCGATCGAATAAAAAGTCGATGCTCCGCCACCTGCCCCGAGATCCATTGACGAAGCGACTCCGCCAAGCGGACCTCTCCATAGAGTCCGCGAAAATCAAAGAAGATATTCGCATCGAGCAATGCCTCTGGCTCTGGTCTTGCAAACCACTGAGATAACAGCGCCTGCCACTCGCTCACGCTGCGGCACCACTTGTCATTCATGGCCATGACCCCGCCCTTACACAAGGGGAAGCCAATTTCAGCCAGCCCTTCGTTGATGCCCTTCGCAAGCAGCTTAAATGCCTCGTGAAACTGAGGACCGTCGCCTTCAAAAATAATCGCGTTGTCCTGATCCGTGGCGACCGTCTGCTCCTCTCGCCCCTCGGAGCCAAGCGCAAGCCAGCACCAAGTTGGCAAGGGCCCCAAGGTCTCCCGCATCTGAGTCTCTGTCAGCAAGATGACCCGCCGGGTCATTGCATCATTTAAATGACTGACCAGTCGGGAAAGCGAGGTCGCTGAAACGCCCTGGGCGAGCAGCCGGCGGGCGAGCGAGAGCACCTCCGAGGCGCAGATCTTTAAGTCGGCAATCGAGTCCGCCTGTTCAATCGCAGATGACAGGATTCGCAGACTCGATCGCTGGAAGTTAAACAGGTCTCTCTCAGAGACAAGTCCAACCAGAAATCCATGTTGCAGCACGGGAAGATGCCGGACCTTGAAGCGCGCCATCATCAGCATCGCCTCGAGCGCCCCACTGTCAGCATCAATAGTCTTAATGCCCTGACTCATCACCTCTGAAATTGGCGTGGTCAGAGGTAAGTTGGGCAGGATAATTCGCTTGATCAGGTCATAGCGGGTCAGAATCCCCTGAATGGCGCCGGTCTCATCGGCGACCAACATCGAGCCGGCTTTTTCTCGCTCCATGGCCTCGAAGACCTGACGAAGGGGTGTCTTGGGCAGACAGACCAGAGGGGATTTCCGAATGAGATCCCCTACTCGGATGTCCATCGCCAACTCAGTCAGATCATGCTGCACTGCATTAGACACCGTGAATTCCCCTAGGTAGACATCTTGTACTTTGCACAGTATCGTGCGGACCTAATAAGAATTAAACCACCACTGCCCCTGGGGGATCAAAGGGGCAGGCAAGCGGTGAATCGTGTTGGCTGGAAGGGGATAAGTTTGCTTGGAACCGTGGTCGTCCTGAAGGGACTTGCCGAATTTGCGGGGCTGTTGCTGATCGGGCAAGGCCTTGTCTATGCGCTAAGTTTTGGCCGCCACGAGGTCAACGGGGTCTATCGTTTTTTTCGTCTCATGACCTCCCCCGTGGTCCGCCTCACCCGCGCGATTACGCCCCAGAAAGTCTCCGATAAGCACGTCCCCTTTGTGGCATTGATTCTGATCTTCTGGATCTGGCTTTTCCTCTCCTATTTCAAGTACAGCATGATGCTGGGACAGGCGGCTTAAGATGAAACTGATCACCGCCTGGTACTACCAACAGATTGCCCACTGGGCGATGGTCTTCAACCAAAACGAAATCGCCGCGGAATACTGGATTCGTGCGGCAGCGCTCAAACCCAACGATCCGAAACCATTCACGGTTGCGGCGCACTGCATGGCGGCATTGAACCGCAATCTCGAGGCCGAGGCATTGCTACGAAAAGCCGTTGAGACAGACCCAGGATATGCGCCTTCTTGGTTTAACTTGGGCTTTCTTATCCAGAAACGAGAAGACCACGAAGAGGCGCTCCGATGCTTCGATATGGCCGTGCGCTTTGACGAGAAAATGGATCGGTCCCATTATGGTCGTGCGCTCTCTCTCATCGCGTTGAACCGCCCGGAAGAAGCCAAGGCTTCGCTTCAAAGAACCATCGACCTTCAGCCGATGAGCCCCTACGGTTACTACCAGCTTGCGAGCCTGCATCACCGGCTTGGCGACGAAAAAGCCTGCATTAAATTAGTCAAGAAGCTGCATCAGTTTGAGCCTCAGCTCGCAGTACAGCTTCAACGGGAGACAGGTGTTGCGGCTGGGGTAGAAGACCCCTTTGCAAAATATCGTCGTTAACGCGGCAAAAGAACGGGTGGGTAAAGAATTTGATCGTAACGAGCGGCAGGATAGCCGCAGGAGCAGTAAAAAAACACTTCCTTTAGGAGGACTTTGATGCAATTGACTGAAAAACACCAGGCTTACTGGTCGGCAACCCTAAGAAAAACAGCCATGCTGTTAGTTCTTTGGTTTGTCGTTACATATGTCGTGGGTTTCTATGCCCGCGAACTTTCTTTTAACTTTTTTGGCTGGCCCTTTGCTTTCTACATGGGAGCACAAGGCTCATTGATCGTCTACGTTCTGATCATCTGGTATTACGCCCGATCGATGAACCAGATGGACAAAGAGTTCGGCGTTGCTGAGGCGGAGGACGACTAATCATGTCATCACTTAACCCTATTTCCGCACCCGCGCAGTCTCAGAAGGCCTTTACAGCGCAGCTGAAGAAAGTCTACGGTTTCTATACCGGCGGCTTTATCGTGTTCTGTATCCTGCTGGGCATTGCCGAACAAATGGGC
>CAYPCG010000050.1:0-11371 GCA_964409175.1 uncultured Burkholderiaceae bacterium | reverse complement strand
CAGGCCCAGGCGCTTCTTGCCGACAGTCAGGTGCTCTCTGCAGAGACGCTATTTCGGGCAGTTTTAAAGGATCACCCCGAGTGCGTGCCCGCGCTGTTTGCGCTCGCGGATCTCGCGCTCGAAAGAGACAACATTGACCTGGCCGAGCTTCAGCTTAAAAAGCTCGAAAAGATCATTCCTGGTGACCCAGATCTCCTCATGGGTCTGATCGAGCTTCGACTATTTCGGGGTGAGCTGGCGATTGCCGAACAAGAGCTTGAAAGCTTCGTCGCCGCATTTCCGGATGCGGCGATCGCCTGGCTAAGACTGGCTAACGTCCGTGAGCAGCTCGGCAAACATGAGGCTGCGATGCAAGCGCGAGCTCAAGGGATCACCCGCGCCCAGGCCCATGGGCGCTGGAAGAGCCTTGCCTCGATCGAGCCCCAGTTCCGAGATGAAATCATTGGTCACATGGAACGCTTTCGCGAACAACAACGCGATCTCTTCCAGTCGCTTCTTAGGTCACTGCAAGATCGGTTTGGCACAGAGTCCATGACGCGCTTTGAGAGCGCAATTGCTGGCTACCTGGACAAGGTGCCCCTTGCGCCAAGCGACCCGCGACAAAAACCAAGCTTCCTGTTCTTTCCTGGCCTGAGTGGTAAGCCCATCGCAGACACTCGCCACTTTCACTGGTCGCAGACCCTGAGCACGCACCTGGCTGGACTACAAGCAGAGGCCTCTGCCCTGATGAAGGATCAGACCGCCTGGACCAGCTACTTTGGGTCTCCGAAGGGCGAGTCCGTCAAAGGAGTGCTGCAGTCAGATAGCCCAGACTCCGGATGGGATGCCGCTTTCTTTTACCGTCATGGCCATCGTTTAGATGGGCTTCACAGCCGCTGCCCAAAGATCAGCGCCTTCCTTGAGTCACTTCCACTGTGTCAGATTCCAGGACAGACGCCAGAAGTCTGTTTATCACTTCTCCACCCAAAGACCACCCTGTTGCCCCATCACGGTGTGACGAATACGCGTCTTGTGGTGCAGCTTCCACTGATTGCGGATGTGGGGTCGACCCTATCGTTTACGGGTGAGTCTGATATTCGATGGGAGGCTGGTGTACCGGTCATATACGACGATACCTTCGAGCACGCAGATTCGAATCCATCGGACAACCCACGCGTCAGTCTCATGGTCGATATCTGGCACCCGGATCTCACTGAACCTGAAAAAGTCGCGATCACTGAGTTCGTCATCGCCAGCCAAGGCGTTCTTAAACACTAAAACGGCAGCCATTGCTGGCTGCCGCGGTTCTCTTTAGAAGCTGCCCTGAACGACCGGGCACGAATCATTATTTCAAGTGTCGATCAAGGAACGCCACCATACGAGTCCAGAAGTCGATATTGTTCTTCTCAAGCAAGAATCCGTGCCCCTCGTTGGGATACTGGATCCATTCCACGTTCTGATTCCCAGCCGATTTCAGTGCATCGCGCATCTTGGTGCCGTGGGGTAGCGGCACGCGAAGGTCATCTTCGCCGTAGGCCATGAACACAGGGCGCTTAATCTCTTTCGCTCGCTGCAAAGGCGATGTCTGCTTGAGCTGCTCAGCATCCTTCGTTCTGTCACCGACAAGTCGGGGCATACCGTAGCGAGACCAGGTACTACCGCTAAAGTCACTCCAACCGATGTCGTACATCAGCTCAATATCGGTGACCCCGACAAAGTTAACGCCCGCGCGATAGAGCTCCGGCTCCCGCACGAGGCCCATCATGGCTGCATAACCGCCGTAGCTTCCGCCCGCAATCGCGATACGCTTCGGATCTGCAAGGCCCTTTTCGATGGCCCAGCGGGTCGCATCCGTCATATCGTCTTGCATCTTTAAGCCCCACTGCTTCCAGCCGGCTCTAAAGAGCGCCTGACCGTAGCCGGTACTGCCACGGAACTCAGGCTCAACGACAAGATAGCCGCGGGACGCCAGGAACTGGGCATCACGATCAAAGCCCCAGACACCGCCTCGAACGTACGGGCCACCATGAATCATGACCACTGTGGGAAACGGCCCCTTGCCCTTAGGCTTAGTCACATGGACAGGGATCTCGAGACCATCACGAACCTTAATACGGACAAAATCCCGCTCCGCCATCTTGGCGGAATCTAACCAGGGTCTGGTCGAGCCAATCAGCTGAAGCTTTTTCTGAGTCTTGTCGTACAGGAAATAGACAGGGGTCTGCCTATCGGACGTCGCTGCAACGACAAAGTAACGACCCCCTTCACAGTTCGTGCAGTTAATCAGGTTAATCGTATTAGGCAGCTGCTTATCAATATCAGCCTGAACCTGCTTGAGTCCTTCGTCAAACCAGAGCGTGCCAGGCGCATCTGTCGCAAACCGCGCCCCGATCATCTTCTTCGTCTTGCCATCAAAAATAAGGCCGCCTTCAAAGTCAAAGCCCTTCAAGCTCAAAAACGGCTGCGGCTCTGGTTTGCGGGTCTGCATATCGAATCGATAGACCGCCAGCGTCTGCTCAGGGTTCTGCTGCGCGGCCGTTACATAGAGACGACCCTCGAGATCAAAAGCAATCGGCTCAATACGCTCGGGCCCAAGGTCATAGGCATCGTACTTCGCAATCGGCTCCCAATCTTCTGAAGTTCCCTTGCGAAGGTGGACCGTCGCGCCTGTTTTCTCATCACCGGAGATCACAGCGCGGGGTTCGCCTTGACGATCTAGGACCCAGCCCAGCGCTCCCGGAGGCGCAAATTTCACCAGCGTTCTGGTCGACATAGTCTTGGTATTGAGACGCAGCATGGACGTCGTGGGGACTCGACTGGTGTCCATGAAATTGCCCCGCATCACAAAGACATCATCACTGCCGTCTCCCACAGGTCCGACAAACCGATGGCGATTCGGGAGTGGTCGTACCGCAGGGATACCCACCGGGCGATAGTTTCCGTTACGCTCGATTAGCCAAATGAACTCGGAGCCGTCGGCATTGACCGCATACAGGCCACTACCCTGCTGCTCACCAAGACCCGCCTGAAGATCGATGGCATCAAAAACTAGACGTTGGTCATTGACCCATTGAAAACTACGAATATCTGCATCGTCAAACTTCGCGATACCGACAAATTTGCCCGGGTTGCTCACACTAGAAACGGCCAGACCCATACGACCGTTATCTGCAGCAACCAACATCGCAATCTTGTCACCCGAAGGCGATAAAGCAGGGGATGCAATCAGCGGCCGCCGAAAGAAGTCCGCAACGGGGATCGACGACGAGGCTGTCTGACCGACCGCGGGGGATATCGCCACGAGCGACAACACAGCAGAAACCAGCAACACGAGCGGATTGCGCATTTGGACACTCAACATAGAATTCATCCTAGGTCACGAAAAGGAACACCCGCGGATGGTATCGCGTCCCAAGCGACAAGGCACCCTGGTAACACCTGAGAACCATTCAGCAAATGGGGCTAATGCCTGGTCGGCCTACTGGGCCTCTGGCGCGCTCCACAGCTGTGCGGGATCCTTCGCCGAAAACTACGACGGTGTGATTGGTCAGACCTGGGCAGAGTTCTTTCGCGCCCTTCCAAATGGGGCCCGGGTGCTGGACATCGCCAGTGGAAACGGGCCCTTAGCCCAGCTGATGCTGACGACCACCCCTGACGCCCAGATGCACTGTACTTGCATCGACTTGGCCTCGGTGAGCCCCGCTTGGATCTCGGCACTATCGCCTCACCAGCGAACCCGCGTGACCTTCCGACCCAGGACCGCTATGGAGCAGCTGGATACGCCCGACGGGCCATTTGATGCCGTTATGAGTCAATTTGGTGTGGAGTATGGCGACTGGCCCACCATGATCCAGCGTCTCCCCGGGCTTTTGCATCCGAACGCCCGCCTTCAGTTCATTTGCCACGCCAAAGACTCCGCCATCGTCACCGCTGGTGACGCAGAAAAGGGGCATCTCGAATGGCTCCTGAAGCCCGCCGGCCTGCTCGACACCGCAAAGGCGATGGTGCCCCTTATGGCGCTCGCCGGGACGGATGCTGGACGCACAGTACTTGCCAATAACCGGGCAGCAAACGAAACCCGCAGCAGGTATGACACCCTTTTGTCCGAAGCGAACTACCGAGTAGCCCACCTTCCCGTCGGCGATGTCCTCTCAGAAGTTGACCAACACTGCGCAAAAGCCTTTCAGACGGCAGTATTGGGAGATCCCTCGCAGGCGATGAACCAGATCAATCAACTTGAGGCACAGCTTTACGCGTCTTGCGAGCGGCTCACCCAGCTATCTGCTGCGGCGCTCTCAGAAGAACAAGTCGCTGAAATTATCCGTTCGCTGACAAGCCACGGAATTCATCTTTCCTATCAAAGGCTTCGCGATCAGAATCGGCTGCTCGGTTGGCGAATTAAAAACTAATCGCTTCACAAGCCTCCCTCTGACAGTGCAGTCAACGGCATCAAACCCGAGACGCCACCCAAAAAATAAGGGCCCCGAAGGGCCCTTATTCACTAACGCTAGGTCAACCCTAGATTAGAACTTCTGCTCGAAACGGACATAAGGCTGACGTCCATATCCGTCGTAGAGGTAGAAGTTGAAGTTACGACCACCGTAGGCAACCAGCTGAGGCATCTTGCCCTCGAGGTTCACCACACCAGCAATCAGCTTGCCGCCCTTGAGCGGAGTGTTCCAGGACACCTGAACGTCGTGCGTCACGTACTCTTTCGCTTTACGCGCTGCAGAAGTACCGTTCTCGCCGATGTAGTTGATGTTCCAGCTAGCACTCAAGTTACCCATGTTCCAGCCGTTGGCCAGCGTTGCACGCTTCTCGGGAAGACCAAGAGCGCCAACGAGGTCAAAGCCGTCGTCCTTGTAGCTCAACAGGTGTGAGTAACGCAGCTCGTGACGGAAATTACCGTTGCCGGCAGACTTCCAACGTGCTTCTGCACTCAGGTCGATACCATCGGTCGAGACTGTTCCCTCGTTTGCGTAACCCTGCTGCACTCGGGTGATGATGCCGTTGACCCCACGCTGAACATACAGACCAGCAGGAATTGGACGGGGATCATCGCCGTTGCTACGGTCGATCAGGTCTTGCGCACCGATCAGAGTGATCTTGTTATCGATCGAGATGTTGAAGTAGTCAGCCTTCAGGCTCAGCCACTGGGTTGCATCCCAGACTGCACCAAAGGAGAACTGCTCAGACTGCTCTGATTTCAGAGAAGGATTGGAACCAGTGTACGTATCGACCTGGACCAGCTTACCCAGATTACAGTTGTCGGCTGCAGGACCAGTACCCGAGCCACCGAAACCGATACAGGTACGGGGATCAAACACGGACTCAGCTGAGAAGGACTCTTTCTGGGTCAGGATGGGCAGGCTAGGTGCACCAAAGCCCTGACCAGCAGAAGCACGCAGCGTCAGATTCTTCATCGGCTGGAAGCGGAAAGCAATCTTCGGCGCCAGGTCATCACCGTAATCCGAGTACTTCTCGTAACGTGCCGCAAGGCTCATCTCGAACTGCTTCGAGATTGGAACCAACAACTCAGCGGTCATCGAAGAAACGTCACGACCACCGGCAGCAGAGTTACCTGCCGAACCTTCGATCACGCCAGCTTCGGACAGTGAGTCATAAATATCGGCATATGTCTCTTTACGCTGGTCAGTACCAACAACCAAGGTTGCGTTACCGCCGGGCGCCTTGAACACGTTGCTGAAGGTTGCCGTTGCATAGGCCTCTTTCAGGGCGAACAAGGAATCACGGCCAATCGTCGCCTTAATCGCACTCAGCACGTCAGCGGGATTCGCATTAGGAGCGTAGAGGTTGTAAGTACCTGCGTTTACATACTGCTCAAGGATCGGGCGAACGATGTAGTTCCGGCCGAGTTCAAGGTACTTGGACTCAGTGGAACGGACACCAACGTCGAGATCGATGTTTGCAGAGACTTTACCCTGAGCACCAATCAGGAAGTCATACAGGTTGTTCTCCGTGTTGCTGTCGCGGTTACCGGCAGCGGAGGTGCGGTGACGAACCGCAATATCGGCATTTGTCGGGTTATTCGGTGTATTAGCCTTTACCGTCAGACCAGCAGGTGTCGGTGCATAACGACCAAAGCTCTCGACGCGTGAGACGGAGCTGTTGATGTAAGCAGTCCAATCCTTGGCGATCTTGATCTCACCGCGTGCAAAGATCGATGAGTTTTCGATCTGGGCTTCATCTGCAGCAACCGCATTGAAGTTATAGGAGCAGGAACCGCTCGCTGTCAGGTAGAAGTTCGGGTCGGTACAACCAATCTTCGGGTCACCTTTCAGGTTGCCCAGCGCGACATAACCACGCTTGGGGTCGAAATAGTTGTTACCGAAAGAAGATACACCGAGCGTCTGGCCCCAAGGGCGCTGACGGGTGTAGACCATGCCACGCTCAGTGCGGGAGACACCGGCCACCATACGGCCCTTGTCGCCATTAACACCAAACAGAACAGACGATTCAGCACGAGCGCCACCAGCCTGCTCAGGGTCCGTATAGCCTGCCATCACAGCAAGGCCTTCAAAATCTTTACGGGTGATGATGTTCACCACACCACCGATTGCGTCGGAACCGTAAATTGCGGAAGCGCCGTCGGTCAGGATCTCAACACGCTCAATCGCTGCCATCGGAACAATGTTCAAGTCGGCGGAGTCACCAACGTTAGGTGCCTTGGGAAGACGACGACCGTCGATCAGGACCAGGGTACGGTTGGAACCCAGACCACGCAGGTCGATACCAGCAAAAGACTGAGCCGAGCTACCAGACTGAGGACGGAAGTTACCAGCAGACGAGAACGTGCTCGTACGCATGAACTCGGCGATCGTGGTGGAACCACTGGCCTCAAGTTCTTGACGCGTGATCACGGTCACGGGCAGTGAACCCTCCGCATCAGCACGCTTAATTCTTGAGCCTGTCACTTCCACAGTCTGGCCTTGGGCCATGACGGGAGCGGAAGTCACCGCGATCACTGCCCCGAGGGCAATCATCACACCCGAAGCTACCTGGGTCTTTTTAAACATGAACATCTCCCAAACGGTTAAAAAAGGCCGCCACCTGGCGGTACCGAAAACCAGCAGCGGGCGTGAGCCCACTCCTGCTTAAGGATGCAATCTATAGAACGGGCTAGACGGCAGGGACAAGGGAAAACCCTAGTATTTGGGAACTCACGCGTCCAAACCGGAATGACTCCGTCCGCACGCAGAAGATCGAAATCCTAAGATATTGATTTATCTAGATTTTTAAGAACTTCGTAGTGACAAAGATTCCCGTTCTGGCATTCCCTATCCCCAGCAAAACTTGTCCCAGACTGTCAGAAATTTGCAACATTGAGGTGGGTCTTGCCTCCCATATAGGGACGAAGCACCGCAGGAACCTCAACATTGCCGGAAGCGTCCTGATAGTTCTCCAGGATCGCCACCAGCGCACGACCCACAGCAACCCCCGAACCATTGAGCGTATGGACCAGTTCCGGGCGTGGCTTTCCACCCTCGCCCGGCTTGCGAACCCTGGCCTGCATGCGCCGCGCCTGAAACGCCTCGCAGTTACTCACCGACGAGATCTCACGATAGGTACCCTGAGACGGTAGCCAGACCTCGAGGTCATAGGTCTTGGCGGCACCAAATCCCATATCGCCCGTGCACAAGGCCATCACCCGATAAGGAAGCCCGAGTGCCTGCAGGATTGCTTCTGCATGACCCACCATCTCTTCTAACGCTGCATCGCTTTCGGTAGGGTCCACAATCTGAACCATTTCGACTTTATCGAACTGATGCTGACGAATCATGCCCCGGGTATCGCGACCGTAGCTACCCGCCTCAGATCGAAAACAAGGAGTGTGTGCGGTGAGCTTCATCGGAAGCTGACTGGGCTCAAGGATGGTGTCACGAACAATATTGGTTAACGACACCTCAGACGTCGGAATGAGATAAAGCGATTCTTGATCGCCCTCCGCGCCCCCTTTCTTCACCGCGAACAGGTCGTCTGCAAACTTCGGCAACTGCCCCGTGCCGCGCATACTGTCTGCATTCACGATATACGGGGTGTAACACTCCTCGTAGCCATGTTTTTGGGTGTGGGTGTCCAACATGAACTGCGCAAGGGCGCGATGCAGTTGTGCAATCCCGCCGCGCATCACCGCGAATCGACTCCCCGTAATCTTGCTGGCAAGATCAAACTCAAGTCCTAGTGGTACACCTACGTCAACGTGGTCTTTGACCTCAAATGAAAACGCCTTCGGAGATCCCCAGCGGCGAACTTCGACATTGGCGTCAGCATCTTTCCCCTCTGGAACGGATGACTGTGGAATATTCGGAATTGTCATGAGCCAGTCATTGAGCTGGCGCTGAATCTCCTCGAGACGTACGCTCGATGCCTCAAGCTTCGTGGCCATCTCATTAACCTGCGCCATCAGGGCATCGGCGTTTTCCCCTTTGGCCTTTGCCTGCCCAATCTGTTTCGACAAGGCATTGCGCTGCGACTGCAACTGTTCCGCTTCAACCTGAACCTGCTTGCGATCCGACTCTAGTCTTGAGAAGGCTTCGGTATCTAATTGATAACCCCGGCGTGCGAGCTGGGCGGCTGCGGTGGCGAGGTCTTTTCTGAGGAACTGGGGATCGATCATGAATCTAGTCTTTCTTTTGACTGTT
Organism: uncultured Burkholderiaceae bacterium; assembly: GCA_964409175.1. Taxonomy (GTDB): domain Bacteria; phylum Pseudomonadota; class Gammaproteobacteria; order Burkholderiales; family Burkholderiaceae_A; genus Lacustribacter. Next base: position 2,729 of record CAYPCG010000050.1, on the reverse strand, counting down.
TAGGCGCCTGAGCTCGGCGAGCTTTTCCCCGATTTTACTTTCCATTCCCCTATCCACTGGGCTGTAAAACCGCGGCGGGTTCTTGATCGCATCAGGAAAGTATCGCTGTCCGGGAGAAAACGCGTTGGGTTCATCATGGCTGTAGCGGTAGTCCAGGCCATGACCCATCGATTTTGCAAGCTTGGTCGGCGCATTTCTTAGGTGATCAGGCACCGGGTAAGACCCCTGTGCCGCAACGAACTGCTGGGCCGACTTCCATGCGGTGTAGACCGCGTTTGATTTCGCGGCTGCCGCCAGAAACACCGCGACTTGCGCAAGTGCCAGTTCTCCCTCGGGCGATCCAAGACGCTCGTACGTCTGTGCCGCCTCGAGTGCCATGGTCAACGCACGTGGGTCTGCAAGCCCAATATCTTCTACCGCCATCCGGATGAATCGCCGAGCAAGATATCGCGGGTCAGCCCCTCCATCGAGCATGCGAGCAAGCCAATAGAGCGCCGCATCCGGGTCACTGCCTCTTACCGATTTATGGAGGGCCGAGATCTGGTCATAAAAGGCATCGCCTGACTTATCAAACTGCCGCAAAAGATTCGGGAGCAGTCGATCAAGAGCACTATCCGTGATCGACTGGCCTTGGCGCATCGCCTCCGGGATAAGACGCTCCAGAAAACCTAAGAGCCGTCGAGCGTCACCATCTGCGGACTGAAACAGTCGGACGCGCGCCTGGGGGTCAATCAGCCCTTCAGAGGCACCATAAGCGGCCAACGCTTTGCTGGTGAGTGCAATAAACGCTTCTTCTGTCAGCGGCTTCAACGCATAGACGCTCGCGCGAGACAAAAGTGCCGCGTTCACCTCGAATGCCGGGTTCTCGGTCGTCGCACCGATAAACACAAAAAGCCCCGATTCCACATGCGGCAAGAATGCATCCTGCTGAGCTTTGTTGAACCGATGGACCTCGTCCACGAAGACAACTGCCCGGCGACCCAGCGACTGACACTGCTGCGCCTGATCGACGGCCTCACGTATCTCTTTCACACCACCTAACACCGCCGAAATCGACATCAAGGTTGCATCGCATGCGCCAGCGAGCAGCCGTGCGAGCGTTGTCTTACCGACCCCAGGGGGCCCCCACAAGATCATCGACGGTAACTGTCGCGCGGTCACCGCCACCGCCAGCGGTCGGCCGGGGCCTAACAGATGCTCTTGTCCGAGCACCTCGGACAAGAGCTGAGGGCGAAGCCGCTCGGCAAGGGGGCGTTGAAGTTCCGACATCAATCGATCCAAAGCAAGTAATGCGCCTTATTTGGCCGTGCGCAGAACGTTCACACCTGCTGGGGGTGAGAACTGAAAACGACTGTTATCGATCGAAATATTTTTCATGACACGACTCAATGTAATCTGAGTCACCTGGCCCAGCCCGTCTGTGATCTCAAATCGACTCAGCAGGCCGTCTGCATCCATCCCCACCAAGAGTTGAGTGAGTGCGGGCTCTGGCTGACGCGGCACGACACGAACCCAGGCAAGCTGATCCCGCGCAGGCAGTTCTGCAAAGGTATAACGCGCCGAGAGCTCCTCTCGGGTGAGCGTATTCGTCGATAACAATAATCCCGCAAGACCAGTTAAATTGGCTGCCGTCACAGGACGGACCGTTGCCTGCGACAGCTCAGGATCGAAAATCCAGAATTCCTTGGTGTTGAGCACCTGGATCTGCGGATAAGGCTTGGTCACTTCCCAGCGCAGTAACCCTGGCTTTGCGAGCCAGAACGACCCCGACGCACTGCGCACTGCGGTCGATTTCGCCCGCGTGGTCTGCACAAAATCGGCCGTCAGCGTCTGGGTGGAGACAAGGCTCTCGATCATGCGGTCCACACCACTTACCGTAGTCTGCGCGAATGCCACTGTCGGCACCCATAGCAGGGTCAGCAGACACCAGAGCCCACGAACCATACGGGATAGCGATTGCAGCGGAAGACACCGAAGGGCTAAGCGCAAGAGACGGCCTCTAGGAATAAACGTTTACTGTGATGTTGGAACCAAGATGTCTCGATTGCCATTGCTCTGCATCGGGGAGACCACTCCGGCCTGCTCCATGGTTTCAAGCAGTCGCGCCGCACGGTTATAACCAATTCGTAAATGGCGTTGCACCAGTGAGATGGATGCACGACGATGTTTCAAGACAATCGCAACCGCCTCGTCATACAGCGGGTCAGACTCACCACTTGCGCCCTCGGTCGAGAGCCCCGCGGTAAACGTGCCCCCAGCGGTGCTATCGGCGCCATCGAGAATGGACTCATCGTAGTTGGCATCTCCGGTCTGCTTTACAAAATTCACCACCCGCATGACTTCGTCATCGGCAACAAAAGCGCCATGGACCCGCGTCGGTAGACCCGTCCCCGCGGCAAGGAACAACATATCCCCCTGCCCGAGAAGCGCCTCTGCACCCATCTGATCAAGGACGGTTCGCGAATCGATCTTGCTGGAGACCTGAAACGAAATACGGGCAGGGATATTCGCCTTGATCAGCCCGGTGATCACATCCACAGACGGCCGCTGGGTTGCAAGAATTAAGTGGATCCCTGCAGCACGCGCCTTTTGCGCCAAACGTGCAATCAGTTCTTCAATCTTCTTGCCTGCCACCATCATCAAGTCGGCAAGCTCATCAATGACAACGACAATCTGCGGTAACGGCACAAGCGTTGGTGCATCGGGATCTTCTGGATTCGCTAAGGGAT
>CAYPCG010000049.1:9564-11525 GCA_964409175.1 uncultured Burkholderiaceae bacterium | reverse complement strand
GCGATCAATGCCCCCATGCAGGGCACGGCTGCTGATCTGATAAAAATTGCGATGATTCAGGTACAGCGCGCCCTTGAGCAGGAAAAGCTACGCGCGCGCCTGGTGTTACAGGTTCATGATGAACTGGTGCTGGAAGTGCCGGATGAAGAAGTAGAGACCATCCGTCGTCTGCTGCCGCAGAAGATGGAGCATGTGGCAACCCTGCGGGTGCCATTGATCGTGGAAGTAGGTGTCGGCCGTAACTGGGACGAAGCCCATTAACTTATTAAACAAGGAACTGCTATGACTGACATGATTCGTGACGAGATTGATTCGCTAACGCCGAAGTCGGACTCGGCAACAACCCGTCGGGGCTTTTTACAGGGTTCAATCGCTGCCGGCTTTGCCGCGGCGGTCGCACCTTCTGGGCCGTTATTGGCGCAGGTCATTACCACGGATACCCAAGGGTTGACCTCGGGAATGGTAGAGATTGCCGCTTCCGATCGCAAGATTCCTGCGTATCGGGCGATGCCTGCAGGCAAGACAAGGCTTGGTACCGTGATCGTTGTCCATGAGATCTTTGGTGTTCACGAGTACATCAAAGACGTCTGCCGTCGATTTGCAAAGTTGGGCTATCTCGCGATTGCGCCTGATTTCTTTGTGCGTCAGGGCGATGTCACCCAGTACAAGACGGTCCCAGAGATCTTCTCGAATGTGGTGGGTAAGGTGTCAGACACCCAGGTGCTTGGTGATGTGGACGCGACCGTTCGTTGGGCGGCCTCCAATGGGGGTGATGCGGGCAAGATTGGGATTACTGGGTTCTGCTGGGGCGGGCGTATCGTCTGGATGGCGTCTGCAGCCAATCCAAATCTGAAAGCTGGTGTGGCATGGTACGGGCGCCTGATGACGACTGTTAACGCAGCGACACCAACGCATCCACATGACATCGCAGATAAACTGAACTGGCCGGTGCTGGGTCTTTATGGCGGCAAGGACGACGGTATTCCGATGGATACCGTGGAGGAAATGAAGACGCGCCTGTCATTTGGCGGCAAGGCATCGCAGGCTTCGGAGTTTGTCGTTTATCCCGATGCGCCGCATGCCTTCCATGCAGACTATCGTCCCAGCTATCGCAAAGAGGCGGCTGCTGATGGCTTTACGCGTGCCGTAGCCTGGTTCAAAAAACACGGAGTAGCTTAGGTTCTTATGCTTCTTGTTGTCACCCTGCTTGCAGCGACTGCTGCCACCGTTGTTTCAATTCTGTTGGCGGCAGCAGTCTCTCTTGGTCCACTCTCAAAAGCGGTCGATCGTCTGGTCAGCTTTTCTGCGGGGATGTTGCTCGGAACAGCGTTATTGCACCTGTTACCCGAGAGCGTACACATGGGCGGGGAGATCCACGGCGTAAGCTGGGCGTTGTTGGCGGGATTAGTTGGCTTCTTTGTTTTAGAGCGGTTGGCGATTCTTCGCCATGACCATCATCACGAGCATGATGGTCATGACCATCCGCATGGGCACGATGCGAAGGTTGCGGGGCGAGGCGGTTGGGCGCTTTTGATCGGAAGTACGATTCACGCGGTCGCAGATGGCGTGCTGATTGCCGCGGCGTTCCATGCAGACCCGATTCTTGGCCTTTTGACTGCGGTCGCCATTGCCACGCACGAGGTGCCGCAGCAGATTAGTAATTTCCTCGTGCTGCTTAACAGCGGGTTTCAGAAGTCAAAGGCACTGTTTTTCAATGTGCTGACAGGCTGTGGCGCACTCGTCGGTGCGCTACTGGGGTACTTCTACCTGGGTCAGGCGTCTGACTGGGTGCCTTATGTGCTGGTTGTCGCCGCCGCGAACTTTATTTACATCGCCTTATCGGATCTGATTCCTCAGCTTCATGCGCAGGCGCATTCTCATCATCACGGTGGTCTGAAGAAAGCCGCCTGGCTCCAACCCGCGCTAATGCTGACAGGCATTGCAGTGGCGGGGTTTGCGGC
>CAYPCG010000049.1:2999-9464 GCA_964409175.1 uncultured Burkholderiaceae bacterium | reverse complement strand
ACTACCCCCGCCTTCATCAATTCAGCAATCTCGTCTTCACTAAGCCCTGCAAGTTGAGCAAGCACGTCCTTTGTGTGCTCGCCAGGAATTGGGGCACCAGCACCGTAGTCCTCTTCGACTTCGCTGAACTTGATCGGGAACCCCGGCGCACGTGGCCGAACGAAGCTCTTAGAGAGGGGGTTCCAGAGATGGGAGATCATTTTCCGTTGTCGAAGCTGTGGCCACTCGAGTGCTTCTTCGATTGTTCTTACTGGGCTACACGGAATTTCTCGTGCGTTTAAGGCATCAATCACGGCCTGCGTGGTATGTTGCTGAGTCCACTCAGAGACGATTTTGTCTATCTCTGCATTGTGTTCAATACGCCAGCCAGCATTCATCATCTCGGCAGATGTCAGTAGATCTTCGCGCTCCATAACCTCTAGCAGCCTGCGCCAATCGGTGACCGTCGCTGCTCCAAGGACAACGCGGCCGTCTCGGGTCTCATACATGTTAAAGGGTGAGAAACGCATGATGCGATTGCCTTGGCGCTGACTCAGGCCAAGGTCGTCATAGCAGTCGAATGGCTCATCGAAGAGCAGCGAAAATAGGCAGTCTGCCATGGAGACATCGACTGCTTGGCCCTGACCGGTCCGCTCCCGATGCAATAGCGCAGACACAACCCCCATGGCGGCATGCACCCCAGCAACCGCATCTGAGATGGAGGAACCGGTTTTCATGGGAGGACCATCCTCATCGCCGGTAACACTCATGAGTCCTGTTGCCGCCTGAATCATCAGGTCGTAGGCTTTGAGCCCCTGGTCCGACCCGCTAGACCCATAGCCTGTCAGTGAACAAGTGATGATCTTTGGATTGACTGCGCAAAGGTGTTCATAGCTCACGCCAAGCCGGCGTGTGACACCAACACTGAAGTTGTCGATGACCACGTCGGCCCTCTTCACCATTTTGTGAAATACCGCAAGACCTTCAGCGGACTTCAGGTCTAGGTGAACAGACTTCTTCCCTCGGGCACGCTTTAAGTAAGGGATACCCATGTCCTCTTCGGTCTGGCGTTGAAACGACACTCCCTTCGGACCGGCAAATGGCGGGGAGAGCGCGGCAGGGTCACCTGTTTTCGGATCATCAATCTTGATGACCTCCGCGCCGAGTCCAGCGAGTAACAGTGTGGCGTGTGGACCGGAAAAAAAACGGGTCAGATCCAACACAACAATGTTGGCAAGTGGTCTAGAGGTTCCTGTTGAATTCATGCATGCGCTTTTGTATGCATGAAGTGTAGGCAGATGGATCAGCCGGGTGTTATACGGATTGCGGCTAGGGCTATAGCAAATAAAGATACTAGTTGTCTGTAAGACAAGTCGCGCCAGACCATTCTCCAGCAGCAACTAGCGTCTTAATTTGGTGCATGATGACTTGGCTGACACATTTTGCGGCGTTGCTCTGTGCCAGCACATTTGGTGTACAGAGCGATAAATAGCGGTTAATCGAGAGCCCTTTAATCGGATGAGCTGGCAGCTTTGGTGCAATGCGGGCGCTCTGCATTCCGGACCTGGAAAGGATTGTCGCTCCGAGTCCTGCGGAGACTAGGGCGTGAATTGTGGGCAGTGAATCGAGCTCAACCGCTATCTTTAGCCTCAATCCCTTCGATTCAAAATGGCGCTCAATGATCTGTCGTGTGATGTTGGCTGGCCCGGGTAGAAATAAATCCATATCTGCAACTTCTGCTGCTGAGACGGGGGTTTCTGGTCGTACAGAATGATCAGGTGACATGAAGAGTAAGAGTTCCTCTCTCACAATAGCGACGCGGCCGACGGGGCGGTCTATTGCTCGAGATAACTCTTTTGCGGGCTCTTCATCATGAAAAAGAAGTCCCATCTCAATCTTGCCTGTACTGACCAGGTCCTCTAAGTGCCCACTCAGACTTTCGACGATCTTGAGCTGAATCTGGGGATAGTCTTGCCGGATCTGCTTGATTAGGGGAACCGCCAGGACATTGGCTACGCTTGGCGGAAGCCCAATGACAACGGGGCCTTTCGGCTGATCGGACTGAGTGCTGACCTCTTCTTTGAGCATCTCAATCTGACGCAGGATCGACTGAGCATAGAGATACAGTGATTTGCCCGCATCAGTCGCGGATACGCCACGGACGCTACGTGAGAGGAGCTGTGTGCCTAGTTCGGCTTCAAGGTTAGTGATCTGAGTACTAAGTGCCGGCTGGGCCACGTAGAGCTCCTTAGCTGCTTTTGAGAAGCTGCCAAGTTCAACGATTCGAACAAAATATCGAAGTTGTCTAATTTCCACGTGTGTCTAGCGGGTGTGCACTATAGATTCTGAATATACCCTAATCGCTATCCTGTATTGCGGCTTTGTGGTTGGGCGCTCTATGATGCAGGGCTTATGACAACTCTTGTGTAGTTGAGATGATTGATCTTTACTTTTGGGCGACGCCAAATGCCTACAAGGTGTCGATTCTGCTTGAGGAGCTTGCACTCCCATACAAGGTAATTCCTGTTCATATTGGCAAGGGAGAGCAGTTTTCGTCTGAGTTCATGGCGATCAATCCCAACAACAAGATTCCTGCGATCGTCGATCACCAGGGACCACAAGGGAAGCCTTATTCAGTCTTTGAGTCAGGTGCGATACTGATGTATCTCGCGACTAAGACCAATAGCCCACTTTTGCCAAAAGAGATGGACGCGCATTTTGAAGTGGTTCAGTGGTTAATGTTTCAGATGGGGAGTCTTGGGCCGATGCTTGGTCAGGCGCATCATTTTCGGAAGTACGCGCCAGAAACGATTCCTTATGCAGTCGAGCGATATACGAATGAGGCAAGACGACTTTACCGGGTGATTGATCAGCGTCTGTCGCAGGTGCCCTATCTGGCTGGCGAACGCTATTCGATCGCTGACATTAGCGTCTATCCCTGGCTTCGTGCCTACAAGTGGCAGGGGCAAGATATCGAAGAATGGCCCAACCTAAAACGTTGGTATCTGACGGTACGGGGTCGAGAAGCCGTTCAGCGGGGACTTGCAGTGCTAGCGGACAAGGTAGACCGGACTGGTGAAAAGCCCACCGGGGAGCGTTGGAGCAATCTCTTCGGAGAGAATCAGTCGAACCAGAGAATTTAGGGCGTTTGCCTGACGGTCGCCTTGGTCAACGAGACGATCACTAGAACGAGAAACACAACCATAACAAGAATCAGGGCTAGCGCCAGAGTTAAATCGATCACCATGAAATCAACGCTTCCTATGCTCAAAGGCTATCGTGTCCTTGACCTGACGCAGATTGTTGCCGGGCCGACCTGTACGCGGATCATGGCTGAGCTTGGTGCGGAGGTCATCAAGATTGAGCTGCCGCCGCTCGGGGATCGGACACGAGTCGGCGGACTTCGCTCGCGTGATCCAGCGCATCAGCACTCGAGTCTGAGCACTTACTATTTTCAGCATAACCACTCGAAGAAAAGTGTGGCGATTGACTTCAAACATCCAGAAGGGCTAGCCCTGATTAAAGCCTTGGTCGCAAAGTCTGATGTTTTGGTTGAAAACTTTAGTCCCGGTGTCATGGCGCGGGCAGGGCTTGGCTACGATGTGCTGAAAGAGATTAATCCTGGACTGGTCATGTGTTCGATCTCGATGGCAGGTCAGGAGGGGCCGCTTAGCCATAAGCCCGGTTACGACTACATTGCCCAGGCTTACTCAGGCGTCACGGATCTTGTGGGGGATCCTGATGGTGCGCCGTCGTTTATTACGATGGCAATGGGTGATTCAGCAACCGGCATGGCTGCGGCCATGGCCGTTGGATTTGCGCTGCTGCATCGTGAGCGCACGGGAGAAGGACAGTATCTGGAAGCGTCTCTTTTGGATACCTATTTCCAGATGCACGAGGTCGCGATCCCTCGTGTGTCGCTTCGCAAGGGTTACACGCCTAAGCGAACAGGATCCCAGCATCCTGACGGGGGGCCAACAGGAATATTTCGGTGTGGTGATGATGGGTACATCACCCTTGCGCTTTTGCCCCATCAGTGGAAGCAGTTTGTTGAGGCATTAGGATTGTCTGATTTGTTAGCGGATGAACGATTCAGCACTGCCGCACTTCGGCGTGACAATAACGAGGCACTCAAAGAGATATTTGAAGCCTGGTTGGCGAAGTTCCCGAACCGTCAGGCGGCACTAGATCATCTTGAGCAACATCGTATTCCGTGCGCTCCGGTCTTGACGTTGAACGATGCAATGGCACACCCCCATCTGCGTGATCGTGGAACCGTTAGGCAGGTGAACGAACCAACGCTGGGCGCCTTTGATATTCCTGGGCTTCCGGTCAAGTTCTCGAGGTGGCAACCGACCGACGCGCATTCACTGAAAGCCCCAAGGCTGGGCGAGGACAACTTTTCGGTGTTGATGGACGTGCTGGGATTGAGTGAGTCGGACATTGATCAGTTGATTGCACAGAAGGTTTTGGTTGAAGAACCAAAGCAGGGATAACTCATACGGAGACAGAAGATGGCGAAACAGTTAGTCGAGATGTACTGGGATGTGGGCAGCACGAACACGTATTTCGCCCTGAAGCTGATTAAGCCAATTCTTGAGCGACACAATGCTGAGCTTCAGCTCAGACCATTTAACTTGGGATATGTCTTTCGGACTTATAACTACGAGCTCATGAAGGAGCCCAAGGCCAAGCTGCGTAATCGTAAACGCGATCTCATGCGCTGGGCAGAAAAGTACAACCTACCGTTCTCGATGCCCAAAGAGTTTCCGATTAAGTCGAGTCGGGTGCTCCGTGGGTCTTTGGTTATGCGCCGACACGGCAAGGAGCTTGCGTTTGTCGAGCAGATCATGGATCGCTACTGGGAGCAGGGCGACGCCAGCATTGCGGAATACGAAGGGCTTCGACCGACGGTGGAGGCACTGGGGGTTGATCCCGTTGCGTTTGAAGCCTTAGCTAGTAGCGATGAAATCGGGGAAGAGCTTGCCGCTTCGACAAACACGGGTATTGAACGTGGCGTTTTTGGCGTGCCAATGATCATCGTGGGGGATGAGCTCTTCTGGGGTAAGGACCGCATGGAGTTTGTCGAGGATGAGCTTCGCAGGCGGGCCATTTGATGAAAAAAGCTGACATCAGCTAGCCGTATAAGCCGTTTCGGTGATTTTCGGGAGTCCGTCACCCTGAAATCATTGCCTCCAAGCTAACCATGTTGGTTAGAGATTCTTGGAGGCAGCTATGTACCCCCTGTTTCAACCGTCCCTCGTTCAGGCAAGACGTTTTCTTCGCTATGCGTTCGTTGCGCCTCTCCGGTCACGCTCACTGCCTCGGGGGCAGGGCATGACGGAATATATCGTTGTCGTTGCTGTGGTCGCGGTCGCCGCAATCGGGGTCTACAGTATGTTGGGTCAGACGATCCGGAATCAAACGGCAGGTATCGCCCAAGAGATATCTGGGAATGACGCTGGCGCTGCAATTAATGCGGCAGGTAGCTCGGCTGCCTCTGCGCGGAGTCAGGCGAACACCAGGAAAGATCTTAAGAACTACAACCAAGACAATCACTAGCCATGCGCTCGGCTCCGAGAGGTGCTGTGATGATCATTGGGCTTGCGTTATTGGCCACGGTTGCACTGCTGATGACCTTACTTGCACGGTCCGCCTTGCTTACGACCGATAAGGCCAGAGCGTTGTCGCTAGCGGATGCCTCAGCAAAATCGGTGGCGACCTGGTATGCCCAGATTTTGAATTACGACGCGTACACGAACCGGGCCATTGCGGCGAACGAGATTATGATTGCCCAGTCTGTGACGATGGCGGCATGGACGGACTATGTGAAACATCTCGCGACGAACATTGAATCGGTCGCGCAATTACTGCCTGCTGTTCAGCCCATTGCCACTTGGATCCAAGAGGCATCGGTGGTTGCGCATGAGTCTGCATCCATGGCAGCGCGACTTGAGGTACCACTTCGGTCGAGCTACACGCGCGCCCTTCAGGCAAGTCAGCAGATCATGCATGCCTCGGCAACCCCATTTGCTGCCCAGGCGCTGGTTAATGAGGTAGTCTGGACAGGAGATCGACGATTTTTCGCGCAGATTATCCCGAGTAGCAATATCTCTGTCTTTACAGGATTTTCACGCCAATACAGCGGCGCTGAACGGGCGGATCTGGCGATGCTTGTTCGCGCGTCTCAGGATAGCTTCTCTCACAGTCGGGGGTATGACCAACGGCTTTATCTGATGCCGACTGTGACCTGTATTCCAAATAGTGTCGACCGATCATTCTCGAAGCTGATTCGAAGGGGAATGACCTGGCTATCTGATGACATGGAAGAGATTCAGTCCGCCGATACGCTATCTATTCATAACTGGCGTCGTCGCGGCCGTTGGAATCCGGTCTGCCGCAGTCTAGGTGAATCTATCCCCCTTGGTTGGGGCGCCGCTGAGGCGGCGGATCAAAATTCACTATCGAACGGGGCTGGCGATCAAG
>CAYPCG010000049.1:0-2989 GCA_964409175.1 uncultured Burkholderiaceae bacterium | reverse complement strand
AGCTTGCGCCATAGGCCACCTCCCCACGCGACTCGGCCATGGGCTTGCCGTTTTCGGCGGTCATCATGCGGGCCAAGTCTTCGGTGTGGGCGATCAAGAGGTCGAACCAGCATTTTTAAGAGCAAACTCCGGTGCACTATCGCTCGCGAAGAGTTCAAAGAATCAATTCGCTGGCTATCTTGGACTGTCGTCTCATCGGGAGCTGTCTGATCTTTCACAGCACGCACGGTCAAACGCCTCCGTACGCGTCCCCGTTCTGGTTCGGCTTCCTGCAAATAAGGTTCCAAAGATTACGGCACATCAAAAGGGTCAGGCGTTGGGATCGCAAGGCGTCGTTGGAAATGCATTGTGGTCGCTTGCTGTTGCAGAGACGTTCTTTCATCGTCCCGCAGTAACGATGCCCAATTCGGCAGATCGTGAGTTTGGAAATCTATTCGCGCCATTCTGGTCCTCTAGATTGGTGAGTCCCAGTGCCGCTGATCGCGCTGTTGCGATGGCGATGTCAGAGAAGGGAATATCGCCATGAGATGCGCGGTTCAGACACCTCCGCGAGGTCAGGGTCTGATTGAGATGATGATTGTCTTGGTCGTCTTTGGGGCCTTGTTAAGCGCTATCGGACTGATCGGGGTTGTGGGTCAGGCAGGGCTTAGTACGACGTTAGCGGCAAGGCTAGCAGCTTTTGAGTGTGATAGTCGGCCTGACTACTGTCGACAGATCTGGGGTGCTACCCAACAACGAATCCAGCGAGAGATGCTCACGACGCTCGGGTCTGGGCGTCAAGAGGACATGGCGAGCCGACAGTCTCTTGGACCCAATCGCCGCTTGGTAGAGCGTCCCTCTGACATACGGTTGTCAGTAGATCTTCCAAGAGTAGATGGTGCCGACAGGAATCTGCTGGAAAAACTCGCGGATGCATTTCGCAGCTTTACGCTGAAAGCAGGACCGGCGCTATTTTCATTGGCCAGTCCTGATCAGCTTACACGGTCAACTGTCTCGACGGATTTATGGGGTTCCCGATCTAAGGCTGGCAGCAGCCTGCTGATGCCGAATCTTCAGCTTACGAGTCGTCTTGCGCTCATCAGCGATAGCTGGTCTGCAGCGAGTGCGCAAGAGTTTTATCAGCGTGTTCGTCTTGGCCAAACTCCGTCGCGCGTTACCGAGTTTGCGCTCGCTGCGCTCTATATCCCTGCGAAAGACATTCTTATGCCAGCACTTGACTTTGTTGGTCTTGAGTCTGGAACGGACGCCTTCAGGGGCAACTTTCACGATCCTCATCTTGATCTGCCGTACGCGATAACCCGCGTCCGTCAACCTTAGGAGTTTTCATGGATATTGTGACTGTCGCAGCAACAGCGATGTCTCTAGTGATTAATGGCTTACCTGTCGCAGCCTACTATGTACAAGGTGTCCGTGAACCCTGCGATATGGCCAGTGCTGTAGCGAAGGAATGGCGGCGTCAAGGGAAGTTTGCGGTGGAGTCCCGAGTTGGCGAATGGTGCACGGTTGGCATGGCGAGCAACGGCGAGTGGATTGCGCATCAGTGGCGTTCAATCAGGAAATCTGGCATCCCGGTTGGGGTGAGCCAGTCCCGGTCATATCGGTCGGAAGGATGGCGGATACACATCCCCCTTAGCGGGCTCAGTCATCGCCCTAAACAGCCCGTAAGAGTATGGGATCTCGACGTGATCGATCGATCAATTGGCACACGGATTCGCTTTTGGCAGTCCCGAGGGGCGTTACCCTCCAACACGCAGTTATCCGCAGCGTCTCCGATAGCGGTCAAGGCGTTCGGAAATGCCGGTTTATGGGTTGATGGACTAGATCCTTCCGGGGGTCACTATGTCATTGCCATTCAGCGTGGGGTGTTGGAGTGATGTCCAGGGGCTTTGCTCTCCTTAGCCGGCCGAAGGGTCAGGCATCTACAGAGTACGTCCTTGTGGCTTCGGCACTTATGGGGATCTGGATTTTTGTTGAGCGATCACCACTTGGGTTGTCTCAAGCAATGTTGGAGCTATTCCGTCGTTACGCATTTTCAATTTCTCTTCCTTGGTAAGCATGATCATGAAAATTTCTTTCAATCGGCTCTTTCGATCGGGCCACTTGGATACTCTGAGACATCATCCAGTGATTCAAGCGGTGCTTCGGTATTGGGTTATCGGTGTTGGACTACTCGCTGCGGCGATGGCCTTTTGGGCTACCCAGTGGTACGCAGAGGAACAAGTCGCCGCGGAGCGTGCTCGTGTGATACCGAAGGGTGGCTTTGTCGAAGTATTGGTTGCTGCGCGCGATCTGGGTAGCGGGGATCGGGTGACTGCGGAGACCATTGCCGTGCGGCGTGTTCCTGCCGATTGGGTGCTACCCAGTAGCCTCAGGCCTGGAGATTTCGACGCCGTCAATCAGCAATCACTCTCACAGGCGCTGAGCGCAGGACATCCATTGACGACCGATCATCTTCGGCAACGAAGGACGGGGGTATCGCAACTGGATCTCGAACCCGGGTTTCGTGCGATCTCGGTGTCCGTTGATGAGGTAAGCTCTGTCGGGGGTCTTATTCAGCCCGGGGATCGGATTGACCTTTGGGCGGCGGCCCCGCCGACAGGCAATCCTCAGGCAGGGCTCGTTGCCATTACGGATGTGAAACAGCCAGAGCGGCGAGCTCAGATCCTTGCGGAGAACCTACGAGTGTTGGCAGCGGGTCATCGCACTGAACGAACGCCTTCAGCGGATCGACCAGAGCCTAATGTTGCTTACTCCAGCCTGACACTTGCTGTTCCGGCTTCGGTCGCCGCGCTGGTACTTGGTGGCCAGTTTCAGGGCCGATTGGGAATTGCACTGCGCTCAAACGCAGACTCCAAGACCATCGTTACGGGATCTAAGGGGCCCTCACAACCTCCAGTGGGACCCGTTGAAATCCTCGTTGGAGGAATAGAAGGAGCAGCTCAATGACGTCAAACAAGATAGCTGGTGTGGGCTGTATTCTGAGAATTCT
>CAYPCG010000048.1:9905-12030 GCA_964409175.1 uncultured Burkholderiaceae bacterium | reverse complement strand
CAGATCCTCAGCTTTTTCGGATTGCCTGTCAGTGGCTGTGCGAACACTTCCAAGCCGATCAACTTGTCACCAGCACCACGCGTCGTTGCTCGCAGGCGGTTGTTAGGCTGCTGAATAAGGCTTTGCCAGACATCGCAACGAATGGAATCTATCAGGCGCATGACACCCTCTCGCCAGAGGAAGGCTTTGTTGCCAGGCTGCCGTTGGTGCTGCCAGCGTCTGGTAATTCGCGTCGAGAAGAGGGTGATCAGATTGCACGTGCACTGATGGCCCTGCGGCAAAAGAATCCCGCGCTGCGCTGGTCTGAGGTTCGGATTCTGGTGCGCAACCGCACCCATATGGAAGACTATGAGCAGGCGCTTGCCGACGCAGGGATTGCCTTTGTCTCGGATCGCACCGGAGGTCTGTTGCATGAGCCCGAGGTGCTCGATGTCATTGCCTTATTACGGTTTCTTGCTTATTCGTGGTCGGACCTGGATCTGGCGCAGACGTTGAAGAGCCCCATCTTTGGGCTGCGAGATCCGCAATTGATTCAGATTGCCGGCATGGGGGAGCCAACGAATTCCCTCTTTGAGAAACTTTTATTGTGTGCAACCTCGACGGGGGATGATCAGATACGGCAGGCCGCGCGATGCCTAGAGGACTGGAGACGCTGGTCCGATGCACTGCCGATTCATGATCTCTTAGATCGGATCATTCATCATCAGGACCTACTGCCGAAGATGGCCCAGCGATTCTGGAGAACGCGCGGCCTGCAGAGCCTTGCCAATATCGAAGCCTTTGTGGGCTTGGCTCTTGATCTAGATACCGGAAAGCTGCCCAGCCTGCATCGTTTTGTTCAGGAACTCGCGCGCTGGCAGCAGGCGCCCACGGCCGACGCGCCCGGACCTGGCGCGATGCCGGCGACCAACGCGGTGATGTTGTCGACCCTTCATTCGGCGAAGGGGCTTGAGTCGGATGTGGTGGTCCTTGCTGGACTCAAGGACAGGCCAAATAGCGATAAGGGCTTTCGTTGGATTCTGCGATGGAACGACTCTCGTGATGAGATTCTTGCCGCATCGGCTTGGAAAACGGGTGAGCCCTTAACCCAAGATCTGGCCGATGCCCTGATAGAAGAGCGTGCACAGATCGAGCAGGAACGATTCAATCTGCTCTATGTGGGCATGACCCGGGCCAAAAAGATCCTCCTACTGAGTGCCACCGGACAGACCAAAGACAAAGACGACGATAAGCCGATCGCAACGCGTGACTGGTATGACCAGCTATCGGCTGCGCCGCTCTGGGATCCTGCGGCTGACACCGAGTCGTCGATGTTGACTCAGGAAGATCACCAAGGGTTCACATGGCCTGGTCTGCGGTTTCCTGTTTCAACGCCTACACCGCAGATCAGTCCTGAGTTTGAATCGCTCGCGATTCGTCAAGGAAAGGCCTTGCACCGGCTACTTGAGTTTGGGCCTCGTCTGCAGCCGCAGGCTGCAGGCCGTCTGCTGGCAGAGTTTGGTCTGCCGAAGGATTCTGTTGAGCGTGTCATGAAAGCGGCCCAGCGGGTCGGCGCATCTGAGATCGCGGCGATCATTTTTGATGCCCATCGACTCGCCTATGCCGAGCAGGAGTGGCCGACGCAGGCGGATGAGTCGCTGCGTGTATTGCGACCGGATCGTGTGGTCCGCGTTCAGACCGATCCCGAGGTCTGGTGGGTGATCGATTTCAAGTGGAAAGTACTGCCCTCGGAGGCGGCTCGGTATGCGGCGCAGCTCGCGAGTTATCAGCGTGAATTTCAGCGACTTCGGCCACAGGCCTCGATCTTGGCAAGAATCCTCACATCCGATGCTGAGATCTGGGATCTAGAGGGAGACTTTGGACAGGAGCGCTTGGTACACTCTGTTTAGGCGGGCCGCCCCGCATTGGGAGTCGGCATACCTGGTCAGGTCGGGAACGAAGCAGCCAAGGCCGAATTTCTCAAGTGCCGGGGGTCCGGCTCGCCGCCAATTTCCAAGGACCCATGACTGACGCCCTTTTTTCACCTGATGACCTGCCAACGCCTGCAACAGATGCAGCGTCTGTCTCTGCTCTCGGAAGCTCTGCACCCGTGGTGCTGGCGCGCAAATGGCGTCCTCAACAGTTT
>CAYPCG010000048.1:0-9895 GCA_964409175.1 uncultured Burkholderiaceae bacterium | reverse complement strand
GGGGTCCGGCTCGCCGCCAATTTCCAAGGACCCATGACTGACGCCCTTTTTTCATCCGACGATCTGCCAGTGCCTGCAACAGACGCAGGCGGTGCTGTGGTCTCTGCGCTCGGGAGTTCTGCGCCAGTGGTGCTTGCTCGTAAATGGCGCCCAAGGCAGTTCGCCCAGGTAGTCGGTCAGGATCACGTCGTCGCAGCATTGAGTCACGCGCTTTCTGCCAAACGACTGCATCACGCCTATCTCTTAACCGGCACCCGTGGAACAGGAAAGACAACCCTGGCCCGTATCCTGGCCAAAGCCCTGAACTGTGAGCAGGGAATTACTGCCACGCCCTGTGGGGTCTGCAGCAGTTGCACACAGATTGATGGCGGCCGATTTGTGGACTACATCGAAATCGATGCGGCCTCGAATCGTGGCGTGGGAGAGATTCAGCAGCTGCTTGAGCAGGCGCAGTTTGCGCCGACCGTCGGACGGTTTAAGGTCTATGTGATTGACGAGGTGCACATGCTCTCGAATCACGCCTTTAACGCGATGTTAAAGACACTGGAAGAGCCGCCGGCAGACGTGAAGTTTGTTCTTGCGACCACCGACCCGCAGAAGATTCCGGTCACGGTGTTATCGCGTTGTCTGCAGTTCAACCTAAAGAATGTGCCGCCCGATATTCTGGTGAAACACCTGGAATGGGTGCTGGCGCAAGAATCGATTGCAGCAGAGCCCAATGCCCTGAGCTGGATTGCATCGGCGGCACATGGCAGTGTCCGCGACAGCCTCTCGCTCACGGATCAGGCGATTGCCTATGGCGCAGGCCAGGTGACCGCTGCGGGTGTGCAGGCCATGCTGGGGTTGGTACATGAGACGTTGTTAGCAAAACTCTTGCGGGAGCTGGCCGAGCAGCAGCCGGTTGCGGCATTTGAGACTTTAGAAGAGTTGATGACCGCAGGGGTCTCCGCCGATGCACTCTTAGCAGAGATGGCGCGTTGGTTTCATCAGGCGGCCACACTCGAAACACTAAAGATCGGTGTCGATCGTGATCCAACTGGCACGATCGAATTTCTCGCACAAGCGATGTCTGCTGAACTTTTACAGCTGAACTATCAGATCGCTGTCTTGGGGCGTCGCGACCTTGACCTTGCGCCAGATGAGCGCACGGGACTGGAGATGACGCTCCTTCGTCTGTTTGCCTTTCAGCCCACTGCAGACGCACCGGCTGCGCGATCCGAACGGCCCCGGGCGGCGCCGCTTGTAGCAACACCGAAGTCGGTTGCCGCAAAGCCTTCAGGGCCGAATGAGTCGCGAGAGCCCGCGAGCGGGCCCGCTGAGGGACCTTCCTCGAGCGGCGCTGTTGCCAGCGCTGCGACATCCTTTCCCGCCGTGTCGCTCACCGCTGAACAGTGGCCGACCGTGTCGCGTCGCCTGACCGCCTCCGGCCTAGCGAAGCAGTTTGTGCAACAAGCCCAGTTGATGTCCTGTGAAGATGCCGGGCGTTCAGTGAACTGTCGGTTTCGTGTCTCGATTCCTGCATTGACCGAGCCGTCGGTCGTGGTGAAGGCGCAAGATGCCTTGGCCAAACATTTTGGAAAGCCTTGCCGGATCGAGGTTGAGCTTGGCGAGGCGGATCGCCCCACGGCGGCATCCGAAGACGCAGATGCGGCCGCCCAGGCGCAAGCAGAGGCAGAGCGACTCATTCAGTCCGATCCGCTGGTGCAGACAATTCTTTCTGACTTTGGGGGCAAGATCGTCCCTGGGTCAATTCGATCGACGAAGTAAGGCATCTCTCTGAAAGGGTTCATAAGATGATGAAAGGTCAGATTGCTGGACTGATGCGTCAGGCACAGCAGATGCAGGAGAAAATGAAGCAGACCCAAGAGTCGCTCGCCCAGGAAATGGTCGAGGGTCAGGCGGGTGCCGGGCTTGTAAAGGTCGCGATGAACTGTAAGAACGAGGTCAAGTCAGTGACGATTGACCCGAGTCTGATGTCATCGGATGCCGATGATCGTGAGACCTTGCAAGATCTTTTGGTTGCCGCATTAAACGATGCGCATGCCAAGGCTGAAGCGGTCTCACAGCAGCGGATGTCGGCGGTCACCGCTGGCCTGCCTTTGCCCCCTGGCCTAAAACTTTTTTAAGTTAAATCACCTCGGCGACCTGTCTCATTGAAACCGTCTGTTGCCACTCCGCACGCGCTTGATGCTCTAACCGAGGCACTGCGCCGATTGCCGAGCGTTGGGCCGAAGACCGCCCAGCGCATGGCGATGCATCTCTTGCAGCATGACCGTGCCGGCGCGGAGCTGTTAGGTCAGTCTCTACTGCATGCTGTGGCCTCGATTAAGCACTGCAGTCGCTGCAATACGTTCACCGAAGAGGACCTCTGTCAGGTCTGCGCGAATCCCGGCCGTGATGCATCGATGCTCTGCGTGGTGGAGTCGCCTGCGGATCTGCTCGCTGTGGAGCAGAGTCACTCCTGGCGTGGGCTTTACTTTGTTTTGATGGGACGGCTATCCCCGTTAGATGGGATCGGCCCACGCGAGATTCATATGGATCGGTTGATTGCGCGGGTGGGTCAAGAAGAGGTCAAAGAAGTGGTGATCGCGACCAACTTCACGCCAGAGGGCGAAGCCACGGCACATGCAATTGAGACCTTATTGAAGTCGAAGGGTCTTGGCGCCACAAAAAAGATCTCTCGATTAGCGCGCGGCGTGCCGGTCGGGGGCGAATTGGAATACATTGATCTGGGCACGATTGCCCAGGCGATTCGAGATCGGAGATAGCAATGACCATTGCCATGTGGTGCCTATTGATTGCCGGCTGGCTTCCGATTGTCTGCGCGGGTATCTCGAAGTGGGGCGCATCGGATTACGACAACAAGTCGCCGCGCGAGTGGCTCGCGCGACAAGAGGGCCATCGCAAGCGTGCGAATGCTGCTCAGCAAAATAGCTGGGAGGCGTTTGCCTGGTTCGGCATCGCCGTGCTGATGGCCATGGTCAACAAGGCGGACCAGAACTATTTGGATGGTCTGGCCGTCTTCTTTGTCGTCGCCCGAGTGCTCTACATCTGGTTCTACGTGGCCAATCTCTCAACCCTTCGAACGCTGGCCTGGCTTGCCGGCTTTATCACCTGTATCACCATTTTCGCTTCAGGCGGTTAGGCCGTATAATCGGTAAAATTCCAGGAGCAAATCTTGTTTAGCCAGTCTTCGACCGTGGCTCCGGCTCTGCTTGCGCTCGCCGATGGCACGGTGTTCCAGGGTCAGTCAATTGGTGCCAACGGTTTGTCGGTAGGAGAGGTCGTTTTCAATACGGCCATGACCGGCTACCAAGAGATCCTGACGGACCCCAGCTACAGCCGTCAGATCGTCACACTGACCTATCCCCATATTGGTAACGTCGGCACGAATGCCGAAGACGCAGAATCGGACCGAGTCCATGCGGCAGGTCTGATCATTCGTGATCTTCCGGCGGTCGTGTCGAACTTCCGATCGCAGCAGAGCCTCTCCGATGCGCTAGTGTCGGCCGGCGTGGTGGGTATTGCAGGCATTGATACGCGCAAGCTCACACGTATTCTTCGCGAAAAGGGTGCGCAAAACGGCGCGTTACTCGCTGGCAAGCCGGGTGAGTCCTTAGATCCCGCAAAGGCGATTGACGCCGCCCGTCAGTTCCCGGGACTTGTCGGTATGGACCTTGCGAAAGTGGTGTCGACTACCAAGTCTTATGACTGGACCGAAGGGAGCTGGCGCCTGGGTGAAGGACATATTGCTAGCAAAGACTTTCGGTTCCATGTGGTCGCACTCGACTTTGGCGTGAAGTGGAACATTCTTCGTATGCTCGTAGACCGTGGCTGCAAGGTCACCGTGATGCCTGCACAGACAGGCTTTGCTGAGATCGAGGCATTAAAGCCCGATGGTCTATTTTTATCGAATGGTCCCGGAGATCCGCAACCTTGTGATTACGCGATTGCCGCCGCCAAGGCTGCAATGGACAAGCGACTGCCTGTGTTTGGAATCTGTCTTGGCCACCAGATCATGGCGTTGGCCTCAGGCGCAAAGACATTGAAGATGAAATTTGGGCATCACGGGGCAAACCACCCGGTGCAGGACATGGACTCCAAGCGCGTGTTTATTACGTCCCAGAACCATGGTTTCGCGGTGGACCCAACGTCGATGCCTGCCCATTTGCGAGTAACGCATGTCTCACTCTTTGACCAGTCGATTCAGGGGCTTGCCCGAACCGATGTGCCGGCGTTTTGTTTCCAGGGTCACCCCGAGGCAAGCCCAGGTCCGCATGACATTGGCCCACTTTTTGATCGGTTTATCGATCTGATGACATCGAAAGGCAAGGGAGGTCAGCATGCCTAAGCGCACAGACCTCAAATCAATCCTGATTATTGGGGCAGGTCCGATCGTGATTGGTCAGGCCTGTGAGTTTGACTACTCCGGGGCGCAGGCCTGTAAGGCGCTCAAAGAAGAGGGCTACAAGGTCATTCTGGTCAACAGTAATCCTGCGACCATCATGACGGACCCCGAGACCGCTGATGTCACCTATATCGAGCCGATCACCTGGCAGGTGGTCGCCAAGATCATTGAAAAAGAGCGGCCTGACGCACTGCTGCCCACCATGGGCGGGCAGACTGCATTGAACTGTGCGCTCGATCTTGCGCGTAACGGCGTGCTTGAAAAATTTGGTGTTGCCTTAATTGGTGCGAATGAAGCAGCAATCGAGAAGGCCGAAGATCGTCTGAAGTTTAAAGACGCCATGACGAAGATCGGTCTGGACTCTGCGAAATCCGGTATTGCCCACACGCTTGATGAAGCCTGGGCCGTGCAGCGCGAGATCTCGGCGATCACTGGCGGCAGCGGCTTTCCGTTGGTCATTCGTCCCAGTTTTACCCTCGGGGGAACCGGCGGTGGTATCGCCTACAACGCTGAAGAGTTTGAGACCATCTGTAAGCGTGGCATTGAAGCCTCGCCGACATCCGAGCTCCTCATTGAAGAGTCGTTGATCGGTTGGAAAGAGTTTGAGATGGAAGTGGTTCGCGATCGTGCGGACAACTGCATCATCGTCTGCTCGATTGAAAACTTAGACCCGATGGGGATTCACACCGGCGATTCGATTACTGTAGCGCCGGCGCAGACGCTGACCGACAAGGAATACCAGGTCATGCGAAACGCATCGATTGCGATTCTGCGTGAGATTGGTGTGGACACGGGCGGATCGAACGTTCAGTTTGCGGTGAACCCCGAAAATGGCCGTCTGATCGTGATTGAGATGAACCCACGGGTGTCGCGTTCGTCGGCTTTGGCGTCCAAGGCTACTGGATTCCCGATTGCCAAGGTCGCCGCGAAGCTTGCGGTTGGCTACACCCTTGACGAACTGAAAAACGATATCACCGGTGGCGCAACCCCGGCATCGTTTGAGCCATCGATCGACTACGTCGTGACCAAGGTCCCGCGTTTTGCGTTCGAGAAATTTCCGCTCGCTGATTCTCATCTCACGACTCAGATGAAATCAGTCGGCGAGGTGATGGCCATGGGCCGTACCTTCCAAGAATCCTTCCAGAAAGCGCTCCGTGGCCTTGAAGTGGGCGTCGATGGGATGAACCAGAAGACGACTGATCGTGAACGGATCGAGGAAGAGCTTGGCGAGCCAGGTCCTGAGCGGATCTGGTACGTGGGCGATGCCTTTGCAGAAGGCTTCACGATTGAAGAGGTCTATCAGCTCACCAAGATCGACCCCTGGTTCCTGGTCCAGATCAAAGAGATTATCGATATTGAGCTTGAGCTCGATAAGCGCACCTTGGCCGACCTTGATGCCGAGACGCTGCGAACGCTTAAGCGAAAGGGATTCTCGGATCGTCGACTGGCATATCTGCTGGATACCACCGAAGGCGAGGTGCGTAAGCTTCGTCACTCACTGAATATTCGTCCGGTCTATAAGCGTGTCGATACCTGTGCGGCAGAGTTTTCAACGAAGACGTCATACTTCTATTCCACCTACGAAGAAGAGTGCGAGTCACAGCCCACTGATCGGAAGAAGGTGATGGTCTTGGGCGGTGGCCCCAACCGGATCGGCCAGGGTATTGAGTTTGACTACTGCTGTGTCCACGCGGCGATGGCGCTGCGTGAAGATGGCTTTGAGACCATCATGGTCAACTGTAATCCTGAGACGGTATCCACCGACTATGACACCTCCGATCGACTCTACTTTGAGCCGTTGACGCTCGAAGATGTGCTGGAGATCGTCGATAAAGAGAAGCCGATCGGTGTGATCGTGCAGTACGGCGGTCAGACACCGTTGAAACTCGCTAAGGCGCTGGAAGCCGCTGGTGTCCCGATTGTGGGGACGTCGCCTGAATCCATTGATATTGCTGAAGACCGTGAGCGATTCCAGAAGCTGCTCATGAAGCTTGAGCTGCGTCAGCCGCCTAACCGGACGGCGCGCACCGAGGAGGAGGCGATTCGTCTGGCACAAGAGATCGGCTACCCCTTAGTAGTTCGCCCGAGTTATGTCTTAGGTGGGCGGGCGATGGAGATCGTTCATGAGCAGCGGGACCTTGAGCGCTATATGCGAGAGGCCGTCAAAGTCTCAAACGACTCGCCTGTGTTACTGGACCGTTTCTTAAACGATGCCATTGAGGTGGATGTCGATAGCCTGTCTGACGGTAAGCGTGTATTTATCGGCGGGGTGATGGAGCACATTGAGCAGGCCGGGGTTCACTCAGGGGACTCGGCCTGTAGTCTGCCGCCGTTCTCGTTATCTCCTGACATGATCGAGGAGCTAAAGCGTCAGACGGCCCAGATGTCTCGGGCCTTGAATGTAGTGGGTCTGATGAACGTTCAGTTCGCGATTCAGAACGGAACGGTCTATGTGCTCGAGGTCAATCCTCGTGCCTCACGGACGGTTCCCTATGTCTCGAAAGCAACCGGTATTCCGTTAGCCAAGGTTGCTGCCCGGGCCATGCTGGGAAGTAGTCTGGATGCTCAGGGTATTGGCGGGGAGATCAATCCGCCGTATTACTCAGTGAAAGAGGCGGTCTTCCCCTTTGTGAAGTTCCCTGGGGTGGACACGATTCTTGGCCCTGAAATGAAATCCACCGGCGAGGTCATGGGCGTGGGGGATACGTTTGCCGAAGCCTTTGTGAAGTCCCAGCTGGGCGCAGGAATTCGTCTACCGACCAAGGGCAGTGCCTTTATTAGCGTGAAAGCCGCGGATAAGCCAGCGGCGGTAGAGATTGCCAAGATGCTTGCTGATCTCGGATTTAAGCTTCTCGCCACGCGTGGCACTGCTGCCGCCATTTCTGCAGCCGGCATTCCGGTCACGTCGGTGAATAAGGTGACGGAAGGCCGCCCGCATGTGGTGGACATGATCAAAAACGGTGATGTACAGTTTGTGATTAACACCGTTGAAGAAAAGCGCTCTGCAATCGCAGACTCCCGGTCGATTCGAACGACAGCGCTTGCCTCTCGTGTGACTACCTACACCACGATTGCTGGGGCACGTGCAGCGGTCGAGGGCATTCGCCATCTGTCGGATGCGTCGATGTCGGTGATTGATGTGCAGTCAATGCACAAGAAAATAAAGGCTTTGTCATGAGTACAACCCCATTAACCGTTCGTGGTGCAGAACTGCTGAAGGCAGAACTCAACCACTTAAAGCATGTGGAGCGTCCCGCAGTGATTAATGCGATCGCCGAGGCGCGTGCGCAAGGGGATCTTTCAGAGAACGCTGAATACGATGCGGCCAAGGAGCGGCAGGGCTTTATCGAAGGCCGTATTGCTGAGCTGGAGTCGAAGCTTTCCCATGCCCAGATCATTAACCCCGCCGAGATTGAACGGGATGGCCGGGTGGTCTTCGGGACGACGGTGGAGCTCACTGAACTAGATACCGACAAGCAGCTGACCTATCAGATCGTTGGAGATGACGAAGCCGATCTGAAGCAAAATAAGATTTCGATCTCCAGCCCAATCGCCCGAGCCCTGATCGGTAAGTCGGTTGGCGATGTCGCCACGGTCCACGCGCCGGGTGGGGCGCGTCAGGTTGAGATCCTTGACGTCCGCTACGAATAAGAAGAACAAGTTCAACCCGCAGTGGATGCACATGCATCTGACGGACCCTTATGTCCGTCAGGCGCAGGCCAGAGGTTATCGATCCCGCGCCGCCTTTAAGCTGTTGGGAATCCACGAAAAAGATCAGCTGATCAAGCCAGGAATGACGATCGTGGACTTGGGTAGTGCGCCGGGAAGCTGGTCGCAGGTAGTCCGCGAAATTCTCTCCGTGAAGCGCGGGGACGATCCCGGTAAGAAGGTGCTGGGGCGGATCATTGCGCTCGATATCCTGCCCATGGAGCCCATTGCAGATGTCGAGTTCATTCAGGGTGATTTTCGTGAAGAGTCGGTTGCCAAGGATCTTGGTGATCGCCTTGGCGGAGAAAAGGTGGATCTCGTGATCTCCGATATGGCCCCGAATCTTTCTGGTGTGGAATCCGCGGATGCGGCCCGGGTCATGCATGTCTGTGAACTGGCGCTCGAATTCTCGCTCAGTCACTTAAAGCCCGAGGGCGCGCTTCTGGTGAAGACCTTTAATGGCAGCGGCTACAGCCAGTTAGTGGAGCTGTTTAAGCGACACTTTGTCTCGGTTTCCCCGAGAAAACCGCCTGCATCCCGGGCTCAGTCGTCTGAGACTTTCTTGCTGGGCCGGCGACTAAAACCTCAGAAATAGGCTAATTCCGTCGTTTGGTGAGGGCTTTGCCCTTGAAAAACGGCGAACTGACGCCATTTGACTGGGGTGGGAAGAAAAAATCTCATTGAGGAAACTTAGCCTCAGGCATAGAATCCAAGTAACTCCCTGGGGCTTTTAGGCCCCGGCTTTCATTGGTTTTTTTAAGGAGCAGTCCTTTGAACAACATGATCCCCAAGGCAGCCATCTGGATGGTGATTGCGCTGGTCCTGTTCACGGTGTTTCGACAGTTCGATACCCGTCAGGCCCGGGGTCCGGAAGTTCCGTATTCCCAGTTTATGGAAGATGCTCGTCAGGGCCGGATTAAGTCCGCCATCGTCGAGGGTCGGACTGTTCGTGCGCTGACCTCGGATGAGCGCCAGATTACGGTCAATGCACCGCAAGACCTGTGGATGGTCTCTGATCTCATGAAGTACGGTGTGCGTGTCTCTGCAAAAGCAGAAGAAGAACCATCGCTGCTCATGAGCATTTTTGTGTCCTGGTTCCCGATGCTGCTCTTGATCGCCGTCTGGGTATTTTTTATGCGTCAGATGCAAGGTGGCGGTAAAGGCGGCGCATTCTCCTTTGGAAAATCGCGTGCCCGCATGCTCGACGAGAGTACGAACGCAGTGACCTTTGCTGACGTCGCAGGCTGTGATGAGGCAAAAGAAGACGTTCAGGAGCTGGTGGAATTCCTGCGGGATCCGTCAAAGTTTCAAAAACTTGGCGGCCGCATTCCTCGCGGTGTTTTGATGGTCGGTCAGCCGGGTACCGGTAAGACCCTCCTGGCGAAGGCGATTGCAGGCGAAGCCAAAGTCCCTTTCTTTTCGATCTCTGGTTCGGACTTCGTTGAGATGTTTGTCGGTGTGGGTGCAGCGCGTGTCCGTGACATGTTTGAGCAGGCAAAGAAACACGCCCCCTGCATCATCTTCATCGATGAGATCGATGCCGTTGGTCGCCAGCGTGGCGCTGGCCTTGGTGGCGGAAACGACGAGCGCGAGCAGACGTTAAACCAGATGCTCGTCGAGATGGATGGCTTTGAAACCGGCCAGGGCATCATTGTGATTGCTGCGACTAACCGCCCCGATGTGCTGGATCCTGCGCTTCTGCGCCCAGGTCGCTTCGACCGTCAGGTCGTTGTCAGCCTGCCCGATGTTCGCGGTCGTGAACAGATCCTGAACGTTCAC
>CAYPCG010000047.1:0-12100 GCA_964409175.1 uncultured Burkholderiaceae bacterium | reverse complement strand
GCGTTTCTACACAACGCCATCCGTACGTGAGGCCCGTAACTCGGTGACCTGGTCGCTGTTCTTTATCTTCCTGCTCTACTTCTCGGCGCCTGCCCTGGCAGTGCTCGTGAAGTTCGTGATGTACAACGATATTGTCGGTTCGTCGTTTGCCTCACTGCCAGCGTGGGTACAGAACTGGACCAAGGTGGACCCGGGTCTGCTCTCCATCGCAGATATCAATAAGGACGGTATCGTTCAGCTTGCAGAGATCTCCATCGGTGCAGACATCGTGGTTCTGGCAACCCCTGAAATCGCTGGCCTGCCCTATGTGGTCTCAGGCATGGTGGCCGCAGGTGGTCTGGCTGCCGCGCTCTCGACCGCTGACGGTCTGTTGCTGACAATCGCAAACGCCCTGTCACATGACGTCTACTACAAGATGATTGATCCGTCGGCACCTGTTGCCCGCCGAGTCATGATCTCGAAGGCGATGCTCCTGGTGGTTGCGGTGTTGGCGGCCTTAGTGGCGCAGCAGAAACCTGCAGACATTCTGTTCCTGGTGTCCGCCGCGTTCTCGTTTGCGGCCGCAGGCTTCTTCCCAGCACTCGTCATGGGTATCTTCTGGAAGCGTACGACAGGCATTGCCGCGTCTCTGGGCATGATTGCCGGTATTGGTATCACGTTCTACTACATGATCATGAACCAGCCCTGGCTGCGTGAAGTGTTCATGGGGATCCCGCGCTCTGCCCCGATCGTCAACGAGTGGTTTGAGATCTCCGCGATCTCGGCCGGTCTGTTTGGCGTCCCGCTGGGCTTTGCCGTGATCATCATCGTGAGCCTGATCACCCCCGCTCCGAACCGTCAGGTTCAGGAATTGGTGGAGTCGGTTCGTTATCCTGATCTGAAGATGGCGAAGTAACCGCCTGAACCAGGGCAACGAGGAACCCCTTCCATCGTTGCCCTGCTCTGGATCAAGCCCGCTGACCCCAGCGGGCTTTTTTATTTCAGGCGAACTGCGCTACTATCTTCGATAAGAGCTAGGGGTGACTGGCGTGTCCCAGTCTGAGAGAGTCCCTTGAACCTGAACCGGCTGATACCGGCGTAGGAAAGCATCTATCTGTGACGGCACACCGTCCCACTCTTGGCTCTAAAGCGTTCCCATGCACAGAAAGAGACCAAGTGAATAGCCCAACCAAGATTCTCTCGATTGCCGGCTCCGACAGCGGCGGCGGCGCTGGAATTCAGGCCGATCTGAAGACGATCGCTGCACTTGGCTGCTATGGCATGACCGCGGTGACGGCGTTAACGGCCCAGAATACCCAGGGCGTCAGCGGGATTCATGCACCGGCACCAGAGTTCCTTGCCCAACAGCTCGACGCCGTTTTCCAGGACATCGGCGCAGACGCCGTCAAAATTGGCATGCTCCATTCACCAGAGATCGTGCATGTTGTCGCGACCGCCCTCAGGCGGTATCGCCCGCCCTATGTTGTGTTAGACCCCGTGATGGTGGCGACGAGTGGCGATGCCCTGATCACCCAAGACTGTCAGCAGACACTGATCAACGAACTCTTTCCGCTTGCGACCCTGGTCACCCCGAATCTCGATGAGCTCTCCCTGCTAATTGGTAGGCCTGTTAGACGATCCGAAGAATTCCTGTCGGCGGCCGATGCGTTGTTAGACATGGGCGCTCAGGCCGTTCTGGTCAAAGGGGGGCATCTCGCATCTGAGACCTTGATCGATCTTTTGGTAGAGACTCCATCAAGGGCAACGGAGGATACCGAGCGGACGATGGAAATTCGAAGTCAAAAAATTCACACCAAGAACCTCCATGGTACGGGTTGCACCCTGTCGTCTGCGATCGCGAGCTTTCTTGGACTTGGATACCCTCTGCGCGCAGCCGTTCGTGGCGCCCATGACTATGTATTTTCGGCAATTCAGGCTGGTGCCCAGATGACGATCGGTCATGGACATGGCCCTGTCAATCACACCTTTCACCCACTTCCAATGCAGCCCCATACCAGGAGAGATCAGCATGGCCGTTAACCCCCAGTTTCTTGCGGCGACCGCAACCGTTGATACGGGTGCAGTGCAGCCCTTTCCGAACAGTCAGAAGATCTACGTCAGCGGCTCTCGTGCCGATCTGCGTGTTCCTTTTCGCCGGATAGAACAGGACGATACGCCCAGCATGATGGGTGCGGAGAAAAACCCACCCATCTTCGTCTACGACACGAGTGGCCCGTATACGGATCCCGACGCACGAATTGATATCCGAGCAGGTCTTTCGCCAATCCGTGCCTCATGGATCGACGAGCGGCAAGACACCGAGCTGCTCGCGGGGCCAACAAGCCACTTCGGTCAGACACGATTAAGCGACCCGAAGCTCACCGCCCTTCGGTTCAATCTTCAGCGAACCCCAAGACGCGCCAAGGCCGGCAAGAACGTGACCCAGATGCACTACGCTCGCCAAGGGATCGTGACCCCTGAAATGGAGTTCGTCGCGATTCGAGAAAACATGTTGCGTGCGGAATATATTGAGAGCTTAAAGGCCGCAGGTGGTAATAGCGCGCGACTTGCAGAGCTCATGCTCAGAAGTCATCCGGGTGAATCATTCGGTGCCTCAATTCCGAAAGAGATGACCCCTGAGTTTGTTCGTGACGAGGTCGCCCGTGGACGCGCGATTATTCCAGCGAATATCAATCATCCGGAGTCTGAGCCGATGATCATCGGGAGAAACTTCCTGGTGAAGATCAACGGCAATATCGGCAATAGTGCGGTGTCGTCTGGTATTGGCGAAGAGGTCGACAAGATGACCTGGGGCATCCGGTGGGGGGCGGACACGATCATGGATCTGTCCACCGGTAAACATATCCACGAGACGCGTGAGTGGATTGTGAGAAATAGCCCAGTCCCGATTGGCACGGTGCCGATTTATCAGGCGCTAGAGAAGGTCGATGGCAAGGCGGAAGAGCTCACCTGGGAGCTTTTCCGTGACACGTTAATCGAGCAGGCAGAACAAGGCGTGGACTATTTCACCATTCATGCGGGGGTCCTGTTGCGTTATGTACCGATGACGGCCAAGCGAATGACGGGTATTGTCAGCCGCGGGGGAAGCATCATGGCGAAATGGTGTCTTGCCCATCACAAGGAAAACTTCCTTTACACCCACTTCGAAGAGATCTGCGAAATCATGAAGGCCTATGACGTCTCGTTCAGTCTCGGCGACGGGCTGCGCCCTGGGAGCGGTTGGGATGCCAACGACGACGCTCAGCTTGGGGAACTCAAGACGCTTGGTGAACTGACGCAGATTGCCTGGAAACACGATGTCCAGACCATGATCGAGGGACCTGGCCATGTCCCGATGCAGCTGATTAAAGAGAACATGGATAAGCAGCTCGACTGGTGTGCAGAAGCACCTTTTTACACCCTTGGGCCCTTAACGACCGATATCGCACCGGGTTATGACCACATCACCTCAGCGATTGGTGCTGCCCAGATTGGCTGGTATGGCACGGCAATGCTCTGCTATGTCACACCGAAAGAACACCTGGGTCTTCCAAACAAGGAGGATGTCAAAGCAGGGATCATCGCCTATAAGATTGCTGCCCATGCAGCCGATCTTGCCAAAGGGCATCCAGGTGCACAGATCCGCGATAACGCGCTCTCCAAGGCACGGTTCGAGTTTCGCTGGAATGACCAGTTCAACCTAGGCCTCGATCCTGACACTGCCAAGGCGTATCACGATGAGACGCTACCCAAAGAGAGTATGAAGGTCGCCCACTTCTGCAGCATGTGTGGTCCTCATTTCTGCAGTATGAAGATTACTCAGGATGTTCGAGATTACGCCGCATCGCAAGGACTTGCAGAGGAACAGGCGCTTCAGAAAGGCCTTGAAGAGAAGTCCATCGAGTTTCGTCGCGCAGGCGCGCAGATTTATCGAAAGGATTAACGTAGGTGCGTATCGGAATCGCTGGTGCGGGACTTGCGGGTCGCCTATCTGCTTTTCTTTTAAGTCATCGCGGACATCAGGTGACGGTGTTCGAATCGAGCCCCGGCCCGAATCCGGTCCGTGGCAGCATTCGTGCGGCCGCATGGACCGCTGCAGGGATGCTCAGTCCAATTGCGGAGATGGAGCAAGGCGGTCCGCTCGTGCGAGACCTTGGCTTTCGATCGCTCACGCTTTGGGGAGAGATTGACCAGACGCTTCGCCAGATGCCATTGACAAAGCCGGACACCCAACACAGCGGCGATCTGGATGTTCACGATGAGTTTGAGGAAATTGCGACATCGCCGCTTGGACTCGCCTTACAGGACAGTCTGATTGTCTGCCACGCCAACGATCTCGGTGCCGCAGAGCGTATCTTGCAGCACATGGACCAGAATCCCAGTCGTTTTGTGAGTCTCACAGGGCCCGAGGTCGCATCGCTGGCGCCGGGGTTAAAGGGAACGCTTCACGCATGGCGTCTCGTCGGCGAAGGCCATCTATTTCCAACACAGGCAATGCAGAGTCTATTGTGTGGCGCTCATGCCGTTGACTGGCGATGGGGTAGTCAGGTCATGAGGCTCGACTCCCATCAGATCGAGACCGCAGACGGTCGGCAGATGTTTGACTGGGTGATCGATACCCGCGGGGTCGGCGCATCGTCTGACATCTCAGTGCGTGGTGTACGGGGAGAGTTGTTAGTGCTGTTTGCACCGGGCTTCGAATTGCACCGGCCGGTTCGTCTGGTCCATCCGCGATGGCGCGTTTACATCGTCCCGCGGCCGGGTCGTCAGATCGTGATTGGTGCGACTGAGATCGAGAGCGAGGATCGATCGCCCATCTCAGTGCAGAGCACTCTCGAGTTGCTGTCGTCTGCGTTTAGCATCTTCCCGTCTCTTGCCGAGGCGAGAATTCTTTGGACCGATGTCAATCTTCGTCCAGCCATGATGGATAACCTTCCATTGATCGAAACCCGTCCAGGACTGACGAGAATTAATGGACTCTTCAGACACGGCTGGCTCTTAGCACCGGCCGTTATTGAACAGGCGCTTGATCATGCAGATCTTTCTTAATGGCGTGGCGCATGACTGCGCCGATCAAATCTCGTTAGCTACATTGCTTGATTCCCTTGGAATCGCACCAACACACTGCGCGACCGCAGTCAATCAGGTGTTTATCGCGCGTGAACAGCGTCACCAGACGATCCTGGAACCGAATGACCAGGTCATGACCTTCGAACCCATCACAGGAGGGTAATCATGTCAGTCAGTACTCAAGGGTCAGTGAATGATCCGATTCGTTTTGGCGACATAGAGTGCACAAGCCGGTTTCTATTAGGAACGGCTGGCTACCCCTCGCCTGCTGTACTGGAATCAGCGATTCACGTATCCGAAACAGAAGTCGTCACCATGGGGATCAAGCGCCAGGCCGCCAATGTCGCCAGTGGCGGTGGTAAAACCTGGTGGGATCTGATTCGCCGAACAGGGCGCCGAATCCTGCCAAACACCGCAGGCTGCCGCACTGCTGACGAAGCAGTGACACTCGCACAAATGGCCCGTGAAATGTTCCAGACGAACTGGATCAAACTTGAAGTCGTTGGGGATGACTACACCCTCCAGCCAGACACGTTTGAGCTAGTGCCCGCGGCCAAGAAACTCGTCGACCTTGGATTTGAGGTCTTCCCGTACTGCACTGAAGATTTGTTAGTGGCTGAACGGCTAAGAGATATTGGATGTCGAATTCTGATGCCCTGGGCGGCCCCTATCGGTTCGGGCCAAGGGATTTCAAACCCCGATGGCCTCATGCGGCTACGGCAGCGTTTTCCAGATCTCACCTTAATTGTTGATGCGGGAATTGGTGCCCCTTCTCATGCGGCCAAGGCGATGGAGCTTGGGTTCGATGGCGTCTTGCTGAACTCCGCTGTCGCGCAGTCAAAAGACCCGGTGAAGATGGCGGCTGCATTTCGTGACGCTATTCGTGCAGGTCGTCAGGGCTATCAGGCGGGCATTATCAGTGCCCAGCCTTTCGCAACACCGTCCACACCGGTCTCCGGTCAGCCATTTACGTTGTGATCCGACGTTTCTTTTGACGACCGAAGCCCCCACATGACCAACCCAAAAGAGACACCACCACCGATCACCCAATCAGAAGATGGCGGCATGCAGGTAAGCCTCCGAACAAAATACGCCCAGTCTGTGCTTCGGCCATCTCCGTTCGTCGGGGGCATCGATCAGCAACTGTCGGATGTCTATGCCCATCGATTTTCGGTACGACGCAGCCAAGGCTACCCAATTGAAGACGCTGTAGTGCTGGCCCTGATGGATGCGGGATGTGACGCAATGCCCACCGCAGAGCAACTCGCAGCCCCACTACTCGTCCCAACGCTAATCGATGAGCAGTCCCGGTCGAGAGAGTTCCTCTGCGATAGGCACCGCTCGGCGTTTGCTCCCCTCATCCACAGTCGACCCGGCCCCTACCCGATTGTGAGTGACCTTCCGATGCTGCGCCAGCTGTTAGATGCAGGCGCGGCGATCATTCAACTGCGGGTGAAGACCGAGCCAAACAGTATTGAAACCTCCCCGATCGTCCAAGAGTCCGTGCGAATTGCAGCCGATTACCCGCAGAGTCAGTTGTTTATCAATGACCACTGGAAACTTGCGATCGACCATGGTGCCTATGGGGTTCACCTGGGCCAGGAGGATCTGCTGGATGCCGACCTTCGTTCCATCCATGCCGCAGGGATTCGACTCGGACTGTCGTCCCATGCCTACTGGGAAGTCGCCCGCGCGATGACAATTCGACCAAGCTATATTGCCTGCGGGCCAATTTTCCCAACCCGTGCGAAGGCCATGCCTTGGGTCCCTCAAGGGATTCCAAATCTTCAATTCTGGAGTCGGCTGATCCCCTGCCCCGTCATTGGTATTGGCGGGGTCACGCTGGATAACCTTCGCGACTGTTGGTCGACCGGTTGTGACGCTGTCTCAATGATCGGCTCCGTCACCAAGGCGCCGGATCCGGCGATCGCCATGCGCGATTTCAAGCGTGCCTGGGAGCGTCTCGAATCTATGGAGAACAAGGAATTTCGCAGCGAGAATTTACTTGAGATTGCGGCTCCTACTCTCATATAAAATTCAATAAAATCAATATTTTATAAGTTACTTTAAAAGTGATTTAATACATTTTATATGTTAAACAATCACAAGAAAATCACCGTTTTTCAGGCTATGCGAAAGAACCTGAAACCATTCCTCGTGACCGGACTTCTGGCACTGCTGAGCATGCCCTCGGCCTGGGCTCAGTTCGATAAGATCGCTGACTTAAACAATGTCTCGGTATCAACGAACGCGAACTTTCTAGTCACGGAGGGGCGCGCCCTGCTCCGAACCTGGGTTCGACTCGACTTTAAAGAAGATCAGCGATTTGAACCGACTCCGAATCCGTTATCCCCTGGGCCTACCCTGGCCTATCGATCGCGGATGGACTATGTTCAGGTGGACTGCCAACGAAACCTGTATGCGGAACTTGCGACGCAGATGTTCTCTGACAGCGAAGCCAAGGGCCAGACCGTATTTGAGAGTAGCGGCCTGAGATCCGCAAGCCTTCGGTTTGCCACACCCTCGGGCCACGAGGGTGCGGTGTTGCTATTTCTCTGTAAGGGCGTCAGGCCGCAAGGCTAGACTTAGCGGAGATATCGAGCGCCCAGCGCCACAGGGCCTCGGACTTCTCAAGGCCGATCGTGGCCTGCGCCTGACCCACAAACTTCGCTTTCAGCTGAGACTCGGTCATGGGCTTTTCAAGACTGCCCACCGCATGAGCGACCTTCACCTGGTGGCGCTTGCCGTCCACCGTGACCAGCTCAAGATCAGCAGCGTCCTCTGGCATGGACTCATCCACAATCGCCTGGACCTTATCCCTGAGCGCGATGACCTGCGGATCATTGACAACCTGATCCGTGTACTCATGTTCACCGGCCTGGCCATAGATCAGGCCGACGGCACAGGAGTGATAGACGCTGAACTTACCCTCAAGTCCGGTCTTCGGTGTCTTCTTGCCCGTCAGCTCCAGCACCAGAGGATGGACACGAACGCTGATGGACTGCACCTGCTCAGGCGCGATCCCCTGCCCCTTAAACTGAACACAGCCATCGATACTCGGATGGATCACAATGCCACAAGCAAACGGTTTGTAGGCATTTAAAGCAATCTCCCAGGTTTCTCCGAGTCGCTCCGTAATCTCTTTCCAGTCGCACTTATCGGAAAAGACCTGCATCAGCCCTCTCGGGGCCTCGAGCGCACGGGTCGACGCGGTAAACCCATGCTTTGCGAATAACGCAGACATCAGCCCGGCCTTAGCCGCTGCACCAGGATGGAAAGGTTTGGTCATCGTACCGAACTGCTCACGCAGACCGACCGGCTGAGAGGCTGCGATACCCAGCGCCATCTGTGTCTGATCAACATTGAGTTTCAACAAACGAGCACAGGCGGCAGCCGAACCCAGCATGCCAGTGGACCCCGTGATATGCCAACCTCGGTCATAGTGATCGGGATAAATCGCATTCCCCACGCGACAAGACACTTCGATCCCGATCACGAGCGCATCAATCAGATCTCGTCCGCTCAGCCCTTTGAACTCGGCTAGTGCATAGGCACTCGAGGCGACAGGCCCTGCAGGGTGAATGATGGTCTTTAAATGAGTGTCGTCAAAGTCATAGGTATGTGAGCTAATGCCATTGATCAACGCGGCGTTCGCAATATCAACTTTCTCATCACGACCAAACAACGATGCCTGCGGCGCGGGTGCAAGCTCCATTACGGCTGCAACAGCTGCATCAACCGTCTCATGACGCGCAGCACCGGCAGCACACCCCACCCAGTTCGCAAAAGTACGATGGGCTTCACGGTCAGTCTCGGCGCTCCATCCCTTCGACGGATGGTTCACCACAAATTCCGCAAGCATGCGGGTTACGGCGGGGGCGTTGTGATCTGCTTTAACAGCGGTATTCCGGGCCATACGGTTCTTTCTCTTCGTTAAAAAAGAACGCCTGACAGAATCAGGCGTTCAGGGGGACTCAACAACAACGAACAATGTGTGTTGTCGGCGTTAATCCGTAATCACAATGTTACGCTCTTTAGAAATCTTCTCCCAACGTGCGACGTCGGCCTGGATGAACTTTGTGTATTCAGCAGGCGTCATGGGCATTGGCTCAAGGGCCTCAACGGAAAACTTCTTTTTCACCTCATCCAAGGTCAGCGCTTTGTTGATCTCTTGGTTTAACTTCGCCACGACATCGGCAGGCATTTTCGCCGGACCGGATATCCCGTACCACTGCACACCATCAAAGCCCTTAAATCCAAGCTCTTCTAAGGTCGGGACATTTGGCAGCACAGGGTGACGCGTCTTGCCGGTCACTGCGATCGGCTTGATACGACCCGAGCGAATATGGGGAATCGCGGCGGCAAGACCGGGCATCATCGCCTGAGTCTGTCCTCCCATCGTGTCGGTCAACGCAGGACCAATCCCACGGTAAGGCACGTGAGTCATAAAAAAACCGCCTGCG
The DNA here is from genome assembly GCA_964409175.1 of uncultured Burkholderiaceae bacterium. Lineage (GTDB taxonomy): Bacteria > Pseudomonadota > Gammaproteobacteria > Burkholderiales > Burkholderiaceae_A > Lacustribacter. The sequence continues at coordinate 2,588 of CAYPCG010000047.1, read as the reverse complement.
AGTTTCAATTGCTCCATCGCCAGATGGGTCAACGTTCCCGTACCAGCGGAACCGTAGCTCAACTTACCGACGTTGCTCTTGGCATAGGCCAAAAACTCTTTCATATTGGAAGCCGGGACTGATGCAGGCACCACCAAAATATTGGGCGTGCCAGCAACCATGGCCACATGGGTGTAATCGGTCATTGCGTCATACGGCAGCTTACGAACGGCAGGGTTCGTTCCGTGGGTGCCGACATACGAGAGGAATAGCGTGTAGCCATCGGGCGCCGCGCGCTTCGCGGCCATCGATCCGACAATACCGCCACCCCCAGAAATGTTCTCCACTACAAAAGGAGACTTCAGAGACTTAGTGAGCTGCTCCGCAATCGTGCGCGCCACCAGGTCCACCCCACCGCCTGGCTGAACGGGGGCAATAATCTTTGCAGTCTTGTTGGGATACGCGGTCTGCGCCATTGCGGGCGCCCCAGAAACCGCCGCCATGGCAGCAATGGATACGGCCAGGAAGTAACGTCGTTGCATCGAAACAGGCTCCTCAGTTTGTCTAAAACAAACTGAAAGTCTAGCCGAAAATGTCCGGGCTAGACAGCCTTATCGGCCGTCGTGTGATAGCGCGATACCAGCTCTGCCACGTTGCGGACCCGAACCTTGGCCATGATGTTGCCGCGATGCATTTTGACCGTCCGCAAGGAGATCTTGAGTCGGTCTGCGATCTCCTGACTGGTTAGCCCATCTAAGACGTGTCGAAGGACTTCAGACTCCCGTGGACTGAGCCGCTGAAAATGACGCGGTAAGGCTGGTCGGTTCTCATCGCTAGGAGCCTTGGGCGACGCCGACGACGTCCCACTGCGCCGGGTCACACCCGCAACAAGATGATCGAAGGACTCATGAATTACCAGACAGCAGCCCCCGTCATAGCGTTTGCACAACTTGGATAGAACATGCTGCAGCGCATCGAAATGCGAGACCTGATGAAGCTCAGCGCCAATGTCGGAGATCCGCTCCCCGATATCACTGGCGTGGGCGTTGTCCTCTGAAAGAATGATCACATTCATATGGCTTACGGCTCCCTGCCTGTCGCGAGGGCCGAGGGACAGAAAAACTTTGATGAATACGTACCAAAAGACATGCGAACACTGTATGAGATCGCACTACACTTTCGTATCCGAAAAACGCAGATTTCGATTGCACTATGGCCCCTAGTTTGCTTGATCTAATGTACGCCTACGGCTATCGAGACCGAGATCCACTATGGGACTCTCAAAAGCTTTTCGATCTGCTCATGAAGGTTTACCCCGGGCTTACCGACATCGACAACCTCCGGCCAGGCCCCGTCCTTCACCAGATGCACTCATTCGCGATTGGGTCTGCACACGTGATGGCAGGACGACATTCGGCCTTGTTTGGCCGCGCAGAGAAAACAGGGGGCCTGACCTTTACCATCTACTACTCCGGTTCGAGCACCTACACGCAAGAGGGCAGTCGATTTGTCGCTGACAGCCCCGACTGCGGCCTGCTCATCGCTGATTCCGAAGGAGACGCGCTGACCACAGACGTTTCGACGATGGTGATTCGGTTTCAGCCCGAACAAGTGCTGGAAACTGCCGCAGTGATGTTTGCCGACACACCGTTTTTGATCGATCTGAATCCACAGATGATTGATCTAAAAATTCGCAATCTATCTGGCTATGTTCGCTGTCTACCGCAGATTCTTACAGCGTTATCAACGGCCCAACAGGACGCCGAAGACACAATCTACCGGTTTCTGGCGCGAGCGACCGCAGTCCCGACAAACCCAACGAAGCGTCAGCTGCGAACCCACCGAAAGCGAGAAGGTCTGGATCTCGCCTGCGCCTTTATGATGGACCATCTTGCGCAGGAGATTACGCTCACGGACATTGAGCGCGCCGCAAATCTCTCGGCCCGATCATTACAGGTCGCCTTTCTTGAACGGTTTGGGCTGTCGCCCCGCAGCTGGCTCACCGAACAGCGTCTCGCGCGCGCATTCTCTGAAATCCAGCGGGCGGACCCTCAGACCAGCATGGCGGACATTGCGACCCGCAGTGGTTTTACCCACCATGGTCGGTTTGCAAGCCTTTTTAAGTTGCGGTTTGGCCTATTGCCTTCTCAGCTTCGAGATCGGCAGCTGCACTAACCGGCCGGTCAACCGTGTCGTTCGGATCGACAGTCTGGCGCAGATAAACAGGAATATCCTCGTCGGCAACGATCTCGCAAGCCGGATACTTTCGTGCGAGTCGCTGGCGCGCGGCCTCAAGCGTCTCGGCCCACTCCACGATGCGGGTATCGCCGATCGGCCATCGAAGCGTAAACGTAAACTTTTTCATGGCGCCATGGTGGCCATGAGACCCCGTTGGGTCTATCCAGAAAGCGCAGATTGAAAGCAAGCGTGGAGGCGGGACCCGGAATCGAACCGAGGTAGACGGCTTTGCAGGCCGCTGCATAACCACTCTGCCATCCCGCCGATAAAACGAAAGGGAAGCCTTGCTTCCCTTCAGATGTGCATCGGTCTTGTTATGGAGCGGGAGACGAGTCTCGAACTCGCGACCTCAACCTTGGCAAGGTTGCGCT
>CAYPCG010000046.1:0-12783 GCA_964409175.1 uncultured Burkholderiaceae bacterium | reverse complement strand
ACGCGCGGCCAAGGCATGACGGAATCCACCATGCGTGCATTTATCAATGGTCTGGATCTACCGGCTGCCGATAAGGCGCGGCTGATGGCGATGACGCCAGCAAGCTACACAGGTCTTGCCGAAACGCTTGCCAAAGACGAGCTGAAGTTTAAGTAACTACTTTGACGAGTGCTGCAGCAGACTTGGCTCGCTCACGGGCCTGATCGGTATCTTTGCCGCTGGCCAGGGCAACCCCCATACGCCGTTTCTTAAACGACTCGGGTTTGCCAAAGAGACGAATGTCAGTGCCGTGCACGCGAAGTGCCTCATCGACCCCGAGGAACCCCACACCCTTTGCATCGACACCGCCGTAGATTACTGCTGATGCGCCAGGGTTACGCAGGGTGGTATCCACGGGCAGTCCCAAGATCGCGCGGGCATGCAGCTCAAATTCATTCTGGGCTTGCGTGGCCATCGTCACCATACCCGTGTCATGCGGACGAGGGCTGACTTCTGAGAACCAGACCTGATCGCCTTTAACGAATAGTTCGACTCCGAAGATGCCAAGACCCCCAAGGTTATCGGTGACTTTGGCCGCAATCTCTCGCGCACGCTCCAGTGCCAGGTCTGACATGGCCTGAGGCTGCCAGGATTCGACATAGTCGCCATCCACCTGAACGTGGCCAATCGGTGCACAGAAATGGGTTTCCGGTTTTCCGTTGGCCCCAAGCGCGCGAACGGTCAACTGGGTAATCTCAAAATCAAAGTCAATCATGCCTTCGGCAATTACTCGCGCGTTGGCGACACGGCCAGACGACTGGGCGTAGTCCCAGGCGTTGGCGACATCCGCTGCGGACTTTAACTTCGACTGCCCTTTACCCGAAGACGACATTACAGGCTTGACGAAACAGGGATAGCCCACGGCATCACAGGCCGCCTGAAGCTCTGAGAGGCTCGAGGCGAATCGATATGGTGATGTCGGCAGACCGAGATCTTCTGCGGCAAGCCTGCGAATCCCTTCGCGGTTCATGGTCAGAAAGGCTGCGCGTGCAGTGGGAATGACCGTTACCTTTCCTTGCTGCTCAAGCTCCACCAGCGCTGGCGTCGCGATGGCCTCGATCTCTGGCACCACAAGCGTTGGCGATTCCTGTTCAATCAGTCGCTTGAGTGCAGCAGGATCGGTCATGTCAATGACATGCGACCGATGGGCGATCTGATGGGCTGGTGCGTTGGGATAGCGATCCACCGCAATCACTTCAACGCCCAGCCGCTGCAAGGCAATGACCACCTCTTTACCCAGCTCACCTGAGCCGAGCATCATGACCCGAGTTGCGTTGGGAGAAAGAGGGGACCCAATCATGATTACTGAACCTTGCCAATAGACTTCACAACATCGGCCATCTTCTTGGCGTCTGCTTCCACATACTTCTGGAAATCCGGCGCATCTAAGAACTGAATCGGGCTTCCAGAACCACCAATCGCCTGCTTCACTTTTGCATCGTTGGCAGCCGTCTTTGCGGCTTCACGCAACTTGTTCACGATTGCATCCGGTGTGCCAGCTGGAACGAAAATACCTGCCCACTGCGCAAACTCAGCCTTGATCCCGAGCTCTTTAAAGCTCGGCACATCGGGCAGCGCTGCAAGACGGCCATCCCCCCAGTGGGCCAGCGCACGAACGCGACCTGATTTGATGTGGTTCACGATCGATGCCGGTCCTGTCGCCAGTGCGTCGACCTGGTTACCTAACAGACCAATAATGGCCGGGCCTGCGCCGGTGTAGGGAATATGCGTAATTGCAAATTTCTCTTGTGCCTTCAGCATTTCCATCGGCACATGCATCGTGCCGTAGTTGCCAGAAGAGCCGTAGTTAAATTTCGCAGGGTTCTTGCGCATGTCCGCCACAAAATCTTTGTAGGTCTTCCACGGCGTCTCTGAGCGAACCACCAACACCGTGGGGTCCGCAGTGATGCGGGCGATAGGCTTAAGCTGGCTTAGTTCGTAAGACGGCGCCTTGCCGAGAATACGATCGGCTTCCGGGATGATCGAAACGGAAGACAGTGCCATCAGAATGGTGTAGCCATCTGGTTTTGCCTTTGCCACATGGGAAAAGCCAATTCCACCACCAGCGCCAGCCTTGTTCTCCACAACGACTGACTGTTTCAGCGCGCGGCTCAGTGCCTCGGCCATCGGACGGCCAACAGTGTCTGCGACGCCTCCCGGAGGGAAGGGCACGATCATCGTGATCGGCCGCGTGGGGTATTCCTGGGCAATCGCAGGAGCGGTCGCACTGACCATCAGCCCTGAGGCCATGACGGCGCCAACGGCAAAACGAGTCGCCCGCGAGAGGTTTGTTTTCAACATGGTGTGTCTCCTGAGCAAAAAAATGTTGAGGTCACTACACTACGGTTTTGACCTTTTTAGTTCCGGCCACTATGAAATTTGCAGCTTACAAAACCAGTCCATCTTCTCATGATGTCCATGTGGGGATTGTCTCCGATGACGGCGCCTCGATCCAGTCGCTTGACCTGCCCCACGGGGCTGCCCAGCAGGGCGTTGCAGCGATCGTCGAACTGCAGGCCCGGGGCCAGGCCATGCCCGCCGTGAAGGGCAGTCACGCCACAAAGGACGTGGTGTTGCTTGCACCCTTCCCACGCCCTGCACGCAATATCTTCTGCGTTGGCAAGAACTATTTCGAACATGCAAAAGAATTCGCCCAGAGCGGCTTTGACAGCAGTGCGGCCAAGCCAGGCGATGACGTACCGAGCGACCCGATCATCTTCTCGAAAGTCCCCGAGTGCGTGATCGCCACGGGCGAATCGATTCTAGTCCCCAAAGGCGTCTCCGAAGCCATTGACTACGAGGCCGAGCTTGCCGTGATCATCGGCCGTAAAGGCAAGGGGATCTCCGAAGCGGACGCTATGGATTACGTCTGGGGGTACACCATCGTCAACGACGTCACGGCCCGCGACTGGCAGCAGCGCCATAAGCAGTGGATGATGGGTAAGAGCTTTGATACGTTCTGCCCGATGGGCCCTTGGGCCGTCACGAAAGACGCCTGCAACGGCCAAGACACCCAGGTGCGCTGTTATGTCAACGGCGAGCTACGTCAAAACGCGCGGACAACCGATCTCATCTTCAAGATCCCCAAGCTGATTGCGACGCTTTCGGCGGGCATTACTCTTTATCCAGGCGACATCATTGCCACGGGTACCCCAGTTGGCGTGGGCATTGGCTTTAAGCCACCCAAGTACCTGGTGCCTGGCGATCGTGTTCGCGTAGAGATTGACGGCATTGGCGCCATCGAAAACCCGGTGATCTAAGACGCTGCGGTCGCGGACCGCAGCGCAGAGAACGAGTGGTTAGGGTGTATAGACTTCGGGCTCGTCGTCTTTTTTCTTGACGGGCTTGACCAGGTCTTCACGCTTGATGCCCAGCCACATGGTGATCGGTGCCATCACCAACACAGACGAATAGATCCCGAATACGATCCCGATGGTGAGCGCCAAGGCAAAGTAGTACAGCACCGGGCCACCGAAGATCAACATGGCCAAGACCATCGCCTCTGTGGTGCCATGGGTGATGATCGTGCGCGACATCGTGCTGGTAATTGCGTTATCAATCACTTCAGGCACAGTGGCCTTGCGCATCTTGCGAAAGTTTTCACGAATCCGGTCGGCGACCACCACAGACTCGTTTACCGAATACCCTAAGACCGCCAGAATCGCGGCGAGAACCGAGAGTGAAAACTCCCACTGAAAGGCAGCAAAAAACCCAATAATGATCACGACGTCATGCAGGTTGGCGATGATGGCGGCTACCGCAAACTTCCACTCAAATCGAATCGCCAGGTAGATCATGATGCCGACGATCACAAAGAGCAGCGCAAGGGCGCCGTCCGTTGCGAGCTCACTACCAATCTGAGGCCCCACAAACTCAACACGGCGAAGCTCAACGCCAGGTGTCGCCGTTTTTAACGCCGCCATGACTTTGTCGCTCTGGGCGTTCGTTGCCTTCGTCGCACTCTGCTCGGCCTTTGCTGCACCCTGTTCACCCGGTGCAGCATTGCCCTGGGTCTGATCGCTCGACGGCTGCTCCCCACCCCGCAGTGGCAGACGAATCATCAGGTCACGTGAGGTTCCAAAGTTCTGCACCTGGGCATCTGCATAGCCAAGGTCTTCGACCACCACCTTACGCACCTGTTCAAGCGGAGCCGCCTGGGGGTATGAGACCTCCATGACCGTGCCGCCCGTGAATTCGATCGAGAAGTGCAGCCCACGAACAGCAATAAATACAACCGCGGCAATAAAGGTCAGAAACGAGATTGCGTTGAAGATCAACGCATGTTTCATAAACGGGATGTCTTTTTTAATTCTGAAAAATTCCATGATGACGCTCCGTTTATGCCTGCGTGTTCGACTGCTTATTCGCCTGCGTGCTCGGCACCCAGACCTGGCCGATCGACAACTTGGAAAGCTTCTTCTTGCCGCCGTACCAAAGGTTCACTAGGCCGCGCGAGAAGAAGACGGCCGAGAAGATCGACGTCAGAATGCCCAGACAGTGCACTACGGCAAAGCCGCGCACAGGGCCTGATCCAAATACCAGCAGCGCAACGCCCGCAATCAGTGTCGTGATGTTCGAGTCAAGAATCGTGGCCCAGGCTCGGTCGTAGCCCTGCATGATGGCGGTCTGCGGCGACGCGCCTGCCCGAAGCTCTTCGCGTACACGTTCGTTAATCAGCACGTTGGCATCGATCGCCATTCCTAAGGTCAGCGCAATCGCCGCAATACCCGGCAAGGTGAGCGTCGCCTGAAGCAACGACAACAGGGCAAAGAGTAGCAAGAGGTTTACTGATAATGCGACGACCGAAAACACGCCAAAGAGCACGTAATAGCCGATCATGAAGATACCCACGGCAATAAATCCGTAGAGCGTTGAGTTAAATCCTTTTTTGATGTTGTCCGCACCGAGGCTTGGACCGATGGTGCGCTCTTCAATAATCTCCATCGGCGCTGCCAGTGATCCTGCGCGCAGCAGCAACGCGGTATCGGCTGCTTCGACGGTGGTCATCCGACCTGAGATCTGGACGCGTCCGCCAGGAATCTCACCGCGAATCACTGGCGCGGTAATCACTTCGCCTTTACCCTTCTCCACCAACAGAATGGCCATCCGCTTGCCGATGTTCTCTCGGGTGACGTCACGGAAAATCCGTGCGCCCTTTGCATCCAAGGTCAGGTGAACGGCAGGTTCACTCGGGTTCTGCGAATCAAACCCCGCCTGGGCATCGGTCAGATTCGCGCCAGTCAGCACCACTTCGCGCTTTAACAGAATAGGGCCGCTTCCGCGCTCAGAGAAAAGCTCAAGACCGGGGGGCGTGCGGCCCGACGCCAGGGCGTTTAACGCCTCAAGGCTATCTTCGACCATGCGAATCTCAAGCGTGGCGGTGCGGCCCAGAATATCTTTCGCCTTGGCCGTGTCCTGCACGCCAGGCAGCTGGACTACGACCCGCTCGGGACCCTGCTGCTGAATGACCGGCTCTGCCACACCGAGCTCATTCACACGGTTGGATAGGGTTGTGATGTTCTGTTTGATCGCGTAATCGCGAACACGCTTCTCCGTCTCGGGACGAAGCGTTCCCACCAACGCGGGCTCCCCACCTAGCGTGACCTCATTCCAGTTGAGATCGGCGAGCTGCGTGTTCAGAAGTTCACGAGACTTTGCGCGCGTCTCGGCATCACGAAAACGAATCTCGATCCCTTGGGCTGCTCGACTAATGCCTGCATGCCGCAAATTTTTATCCCGAAGCATGGTTCGGGTATCGCCCACCAGTGCATCCAACCGCTTACTTAATGCGGCCGGCATATCCACCTGGAGCAAGAAGTGCACGCCACCACGTAGATCTAAGCCGAGGTACATTGGAAGCGCCCGCATGCTGGTCAGCCAGTTCGGGGAACTTGAGATGAGGTTCAAGGCGACAACGTATCGCGGATCCTGAGGGTCCGCATTGAGTGCCTTTTCGATCGCGTCTTTCGCTTTGAGCTGGGTGTCGGTGTCTTTTAAACGAACACGGACGCTCGTGCCATCAAGTGCCGCCGGCTCTGCCGAGAGGCCTGCGGTTTCAAGCGCTCGATCGACGCGCTGGACAATTTCAGCGTCCACCTTGACGGTGGCTTTGGCACTGGAGACCTGAACGGCAGGCGCCTCTCCAAAAAGATTGGGAAGGGTGTAAAGGATGCCAAACGTCAGGGCAAGCGCCATGATGATGGCGCGCCAGATCGGGAGCTTGTTCAAAACTTAGATTCCTTTAATCGTGCCCTTCGGCAGAAGGGTCTGCACAGCTTGCTTCTGCATGTGAATGAGTACCGGTGAGTCAGTGCCAATATCTACCGTGACATAGGCATCGCCCACTTCCGTGATCTTGCCGACCACACCTGCCGCCGTGACCACTTCGTCACCTTTATTGAGCGCGCCGATCATCGCCTTGTGTTCCTTTGCACGCTTCATCTGCGGGCGGATCATCAAGAAATACAGCACCACAAACATCAGGATGAGCGGCAGAAAGCTCATCAAGGAGGACTCAGGGGTTGCGCCAGCGGCCTGGGCAAATGCGGGACTGATCAGCACGAAATAGCTCCTTGGGTTGCGATAGATGTTGACAAAAAATCAGGGCCAAAGGGCCCCAAAACAAAGACTAAGTATAGCGGTAGGCCGCTATACGCCGCGCGCGCGATCCGCGTGAAATTGGGCACGCCAGGCGGCAAATCGACCCTCGCGGATGGCCGCCCGCATCTGCGCCATTAGATCAAGATAAAAGTACAGGTTGTGGACCGTCGCCAAATGGGCGCCCAAGATTTCCTGAACCTTTTGCAAGTGATAAAGATAACTACGGGTAAACGCGGGTCGGTCGTCTCCATGCTCTGCCGGCCGGCAGACCGGGCAGTGACAGGTCTCATCAATCGGCTGCAGATCGTCCCGATACCGGGCGTTGCGGATCTTCAGATCCCCATACCGGGTAAAGATCCAGCCATTACGGGCGTTTCGTGTGGGCATGACACAGTCAAACATGTCGACCCCCTGGGAGACCCCCTCCACCAAGTCTTCGGGCGTCCCCACGCCCATCAGGTATCGAGGCCTGTCGTTGGGTAGCTTGGGAGTCGTGTGGGCAAGTATCCGGTTCATGTCGTCCTTGGGTTCGCCCACAGAAAGCCCCCCAATCGCATAGCCATGAAAACCAATCTCTTGAAGTCCAGCGAGTGACTCTTCTCGAAGGTCTTCCATCATGCCGCCCTGGACAATGCCGAACAGCGCGTTGGGGTTGTTCTGACGCCCAAACTCCTCTTTCGACCGCTTGGCCCACCTTAGGGATAGCCGCATGGAGTCCGCAGTCTGATCTCGCGTTGCGGGATAAGGCGTGCACTCATCAAAGACCATGACGATGTCTGAATTCAACACGGTCTGAATCCGCATCGATTCTTCAGGCGTTAAAAATAACTTGTCGCCGTTGACTGGCGACTGAAAGGCAACCCCTTCTTCAGAGATTTTCCGAAGGTCACCGAGGCTCCAGACCTGAAACCCACCGGAATCCGTGAGAATGGGCTTAGACCAGTTCATGAACTGATGCAGCCCACCGTGCATGGCCATGACATCAAGACCAGGACGAAGCCATAGATGAAACGTATTTCCAAGCACGATCTGGGCGCCGATGGACTTCAGGTCTCGCGGTGCCATGGCCTTGACTGACCCATAGGTTCCCACCGGCATAAAAATTGGCGTCTCGACCTGACCGTGCGCGAGCGTCAGTCTGCCCGCGCGAGCAAGACCATCGGTGTGAAGCAGTTCAAAGTTCATGGAAGTCAGACTCTCTGGTGGCTCTTGCAGAACATGGCATCCCCATAGCTGAAGAACCGATAGCGTGATTCCACTGCATGAGCGTAAGCCTGGCGCATTGTGTCATAGCCAACAAAGGCGGCCACCAGCATCAGTAGCGTGGACTTTGGAAGATGAAAGTTCGTCAGTAGTGCATCAACAACTTTAAATGAGTAGCCTGGCCGAATAAAGATATCGGTCTCTCGCTGACCGGGTAAGACCAGGCCACCGTTGGTCGCTGCCGACTCCAGCGTGCGAAGACTCGTGGTGCCGACCGCGACGACCCTGCGACCTTCTTTGCGGGCGCGCGCAATCGCCTCGGCCGTCTCAACAGGGAGTTCATACCATTCAGTGTGCATCTGATGCGCGCTGAGATCTTCGGTTCTCACTGGGGCAAACGTGCCAGTGCCTACGTGCAGCGTCACAAAAGCCCGACGAATTCCTTTTGCATCAAGTCTGGCGAGAAACGGTTCATCAAAATGTAAGCCTGCAGTGGGTGCTGCAACAGACCCGGGCGTTTGGGCATAGACCGTCTGATAACGGTTGGCGTCTTCCTGATCCGGTTTGTGCTGAATGTAAGGCGGCAGGGGAAGCTCACCGCATCGATGCAGAACATCTAAGACCGACTCTGGAAACTGCAACACAAACCGATCGTCATAGGTCGCATCACGACCAATCACCGTGATCAAAGGGCCCTTGTTCCCTGCTGGGGCATTTAACTGAATCTGACTCCCTGCAGCGGGTTTTTTGCTCACCCGAAGCATCGCAAGCGCCTGATTGTCCTGGGTGATTCTCTCCACCAGAATCTCGACCTGCCCGCCAGAGGCCTTCTGTCCGAAGAGTCGCGCAGGGATGACCTTGGAGTTATTAAAGACCATCAGATCGCCCGCTTCGAGCTGATCGATCAGGTCTGTAAACCGTGCATCCTGAAAGGTACTTGTCTGCGGCGTGACCACTAAAAGACGGCTCTCTGTTCTTTGGGCGGCAGGATGCTGCGCAATCAACGCGTCCGGCAGATCAAAATCAAAATCAGATAGGCGATCGTGGTGGGTCATTACGATGATGTCTCGTTGCGCAGGTTTAGAGTATCAGGCGTTGCGTGACCAACGGATCTTTGTGACTAGCCATGCCGCAAGAATCGCCTTGAGAATATCGCCCGGAATAAACACCGCACTCGCCATGGCCGCCTTATCCAAAGTGAGCGCTGTACGAAGCGCAATCCCTGGGATGCCGATGACATAAATGACCACAATGCCACCGACGACTGCAGCGATGAGGGCATTCCAGAACAACCGATTCGGCAGCAGCTGATCAAGTTTGGTCTTAATGAGGCCGCAAGCGATTGCCCCAAAAATCCAGCCAACCAAAAACCCAATCGTCGGGCCAAAAAATACGCCAAGTCCCCCACGGCCGCCGGAGAGCACTGGTGCACCCAACGCCACTACAAATAAGAACAACAATACCGCGAGTGCTCCTAAACGCGGGCCGAGCATGAGCCCCGCGAGCATGACGCCAAGCGTCTGTGCTGTGACGGGGACCCCAGCAGTAAAGGGGAGATCCAGTTTAGGGATGAGTCCCATCACTGCAATCAAGGCTGCAAAAAGCGCGATCCTCACCAGATCACGGTAGCCCAGCACCTGTTTAATTTCCACGACTCGATTTCCTTGCGATTAATGCTTCAGCAATTTTCTCAGTACGACTCATAGTGAGTGACATAAACGGCACCAGCAGCCGAACCCCTGCGCTTTTGTTTGTCCGCGCACGCCAAGCTGCGGATTGTGCCTGCCATTGGGCCAAAAGGCTTGGAATAAATCGAATCACAAGCGCCACCGCTAACGACAGACGATCGGGATTGAGCCCAAACAGCCGAAGCGGCGCGAGACATGGGCGAATAACCCGCATCATGTCTTGCATTGGTGTGGTGGCGCTCACCAGATCGGCAATCATGATCATGACGATGAGCCGCGCTACTGATAACCAGGCGACATGCCAGTTCATGACGAGCGCCTGGAATAGCCCCAGGCCCAGCACCAACAGCAGAATCGATCGAAGTCCGATCAGCCGTTCTACACCGGCACGGCCGAGGGAAGCATAAACGCCCACCGCTACAGCGCAGCCCCACGTTAACGCCCACGGATTCGACACTGGAAGCAGTGCGAGTGACGCGACGAGCAAGACCAAGAGTTTTAGTCCCGCCGGCAGACGATGCAGCCAGCTCGGCTGCGCAATGTATAGCGAGATCACGCGGAATCTGTCTGGGCGATATACCCTGCGATGACCGAGGACGGGTCCGCCTGTTGGCGAACGCTTCCTTGTTCCAGCCAGATCAGTTCATCAAAACCCTCGAATAACGAGAGATCATGACTCGCCATGATCACAGGCTGTGGCAAAGCCTTCACAAAGCCTATGACCTGATGCGTGGTTCTGCGATCAAGGCTCGCACAGGGTTCGTCTAGCAGCAGGAGTTCCGCGCCGTCTACTAAAACCGACAAGATGCACAGCAGCTGCTTCTGACCATCACTGAGCGTGTGAGTCGCACGATCAGCGAGCTCGCTCATCTCGTATCGAGACAACACTGCTAAGGCATTTTCTTTCGCGACCGGTGCAGGAATCCCCTGCTCAATAAGGCCGAAACAAAGCTCTTCCATCACGGTTGGGAAAAGTAGCTGATGCTCTGGATTCTGAAAGACGAACCCGATTCGATCCGGTGCGGTTACTCGCCCCTGCTGCGGGCTGACCAACCCTTTGATGACGCGCAGCAACGAACTCTTGCCAGAACCATTGTCGCCAATCAGCCCGATGCGATGCGATCCTAGGGTTAGCGATAGGTCCTGAAAGACGCGGGATCCCTCGCGATGAAGTGTGACGGCGTCCAGGATCACCATGGCTTTTGAATACAATTCTCTCTGCAACAGTAGGGTTGTTGCGCAACACTATAAATGCGGACCAAAGAGGAGAACAAACCGTGGAACTAAGCATTGCCGGCAAAACCGGCCTGGTCACCGGCGCGAGTGCTGGAATTGGGCGTGCAACCGCCATCGCCCTGGGAAAAGAAGGCGTCAAGCTGGCGATTGCGGGACGTCGTCGCGAACAGCTTGAAGAGGTCTCCAAGATCATCACCGACGCTGGCGGCCACAAGCCCGTCATCGTGATCCAAGACATGATGGAAGAGGGTGCTCCAGGCAAAGTCGCCGAGCAGGTGCTCGCCGGCCTGGGCAAGCTGGAAATTCTGATCAATAACGCAGGCGGCTCGCGGCCTTTCAAACTGGATTCCAGCGAAGAGCAGTGGAACGAAGCGATTACCCTGAACTTCACGCGCCATCGTCAGTTAACGCACAAGCTTCTCGACCAGATGATGGCCAACGGCTGGGGGCGCGTGATCAACATCACTGGTAAGTCTGAGCCTGATGGGATCAATGGTGCCTTTTGTGCAAAGGCAGCAATGCACTCTTGGTCGAAGGGGCTCTCCCGCGAAGTCGGCAAAAAAGGCATCACGGTGAACTGCATCCCGCCAGGGCGAATCATGAGCGACCAGATCCGTCGTAACTACACCCCGGAATACCGGGCATGGCAGTCCGAGCATGAGATCCCAATGGGGCGCTATGGCGAACCTGAAGATATTGCAGCGCTCATCTGCTTCCTGGTGTCACCACTTGCACAGTACATTACCGGTACGGTCATACCAGTGGATGGCGGTCTGCGTCGTTATCAGTTTTAACCTCTGGTCGATCCAGAACAACAACGTAAAGGAGACAACATGCGATCTATTAAAACGATGCGTCGACAGCTCACGATTGCTGCGGCAATTGCCGGCGCTACAGTGGCAATTGGCCTACCCACAGCAGCCGTTGCGCAAGAATTCCCCACCAAACCGATCCGCCTACTGGTGCCGTTTGCACCAGGCGGGACATCGGAGATCGTGGCCCGCGCCATTGCCACTGAGATGAGCAAGGTGCTTGGCCAGAACATCATCGTCGAGAACAAACCCGGTGGCGCTGGCACGATCGCCATGGCCGACACTCTCAAGGCGCCCCCCGATGGCTACACCATGATCCTGGGCCACGTTGGCACCTTGGCGGTGAACCCCTATGCCATGGCCAAGCAGCCCTATGATGTGAATCGCGACTTCCAGCCCGTATCCCTTCTCGCGCGCGTGCCAAACCTGTTTGTCGTGCACCCTGACGTCCCCGCGAAAAACCTGAAAGAGTTTGTGGCCTATGCCAAGAGCAAACCGGGCCGCCTGAACTACGGTTCTGCAGGTAACGCCAGTGCGGGTCACCTGGCGTATGAGTACCTGAACTTTGTCACCGGTATTCAGATGGTCCATATTCCCTATCGCGGAACAGGCCCACAGATGATTGACCTGATTGCGGGCCGCACCGACACCGCATCGGCAGGCGCTCCGGCCCTGATGTCCTACATCAAGAACGGTCAGGTTCGTCCCATCGCAGTGGGTATGCCTGAGCGTATCCCTGCGCTGCCCGATGTCCCGACGGTGGCTGAGCAGGGCTATGCCGGGTTTGAAACCTCGCAGTGGTACGGTCTGATCGTTTCATCGGCCGTTCCCAAGCCCATCGTGGCAAAGCTCAATGCCGCCGCGAATGCAGCCTTAAAAACCAAGGCCGTCGCAGACCGGTTTAGCCGTGACAACGCAGTGTTTGGCCCAGGCACGCCAGAGGACTTCGCGAAGTTCATCAAGGCCGAACAGACCCGCTGGATGGGCGTGGTCAAACAGTCTGGCCTAAAGATTGACTAAGGCCAGCGTTGCACGATCTTTCCGCTTGATCTGATGGTCGCCCCCCTGCCGCAAGGGCAGGGGGTGTCACTCGGCAAAGGTATACTGATGGTCCTGTTGCCGGGGTGGTGGAACTGGTAGACGCGCCGGACTCAAAATCCGGTGCCAGTGATGGCGTGAGGGTTCGAGTCCCTCCCTCGGCACCA
>CAYPCG010000045.1:0-12846 GCA_964409175.1 uncultured Burkholderiaceae bacterium | reverse complement strand
CCGCACCGCTGGTGGTCGAAGGCTGCATCATGATGCGCAAATGCCATCTGAACACCTGCCCCGTTGGGGTGGCCACACAGGATCCCGAGCTTCGCAAGAAGTTCTCCGGCAAGCCCGAGCATGTAGTGAACTATTTCTTCTTCATTGCCGAAGAAGTCCGTCAGATCATGGCCCAGCTTGGTATTGCACGATTTGATGACCTGATTGGCCGTGCGGATCTGCTGGATATGCGCAAGGGCATTACCCACTGGAAGGCGCAAGGGCTAGATTTCAGCAAGCTCTTCTATCAGCCGCGTGAGTCGCAGCAGCAGGCCTGCTATCACACAGAAGAACAAGACCATGGTCTGAATAAGGCGCTGGATCACGTCTTGATTCAAAAGTCGATGCCAGCGATTCAGCGTGGTGAGCGGGTTCAGTTTATGGAAGTCGCGCGCAACGTCAATCGAACCGTGGGTGCAATGCTCTCCGGCGAGGTCACCAAATATCATCCTGAAGGCTTGCCCGATGACACCATTCGTATTCAGCTCGAAGGAACCGGTGGCCAGTCGTTTGGCGCATTCCTTGCCAAGGGCATCACGCTGTATCTGATTGGCGATGCCAATGATTACACCGGTAAAGGCTTATCGGGTGGCCGGATCGTGGTCCGTCAGAGCCTGGATTTCCGCGGTAATTCCCACGAGAACACGATTGTTGGAAACACCGTGCTCTATGGCGCAACCTCTGGTGAGGCCTTCCTAAGTGGTGTCGCAGGGGAGCGTTTCGCGGTTCGTCTGTCCGGTGCAACCGCTGTTGTAGAGGGCACTGGTGATCATGGCTGCGAATACATGACTGGTGGCACTGTAGTGGTCTTAGGCAAGACGGGTCGTAACTTTGCGGCAGGGATGTCAGGCGGTATCGCCTATGTCTTTGATGAAGACGGTCAGTTCAATAGCCGTTGTAACACCGCCATGGTGGGACTCGAAAAGCTACCCGCAGAAGATGACGTGGTGCTGAAGAAACTGATCGAAGACCATCATCGGTGGACTGGCAGTCGCCGTGCACGCGAGCTGCTAGACCAATGGCCGCAGATGCGTGAAAAGTTTGTCAAAGTCTTCCCGCATGAGTATCGACGGGCCCTTGCAGAAATGGCGCAGAAAAAAGCAGATCGCAATGAAAAGGTGGTGGCGTAATGGGCAAGATCACTGGCTTTATGGAATTTGAGCGGCTTGAGGAAGGCTATCTTCCTGTTCAAGACCGCTTAAAAAACTACAAAGAGTTTGTTATCACGCTAGATGATCAGCAGGCCAAGAAGCAGGCTGCACGGTGTATGGACTGCGGTACGCCCTTCTGTAATAGCGGCTGCCCTGTCAACAACATCATTCCCGACTTTAACGATCTGGTCTTTCAGCAGGACTGGAAGCGTGCGCTGGATACGCTGCATTCCACCAATAACTTTCCTGAGTTCACTGGCCGTATCTGCCCGGCGCCGTGTGAGGCCGCCTGTACCCTTAATGTGAACGACGATCCGGTCGGCATTAAGTCGATTGAGCATGCGATTATTGACCGGGGCTGGAAAGAGGGATGGGTTGTACCGCAGCCACCGAAGCACAAGACGGGCAAGAAAGTTGCTGTCGTCGGCTCCGGTCCTGCCGGCATGGCCGCGGCGCAGCAGCTTGCTCGTGTGGGCCATGACGTGACGGTGTTTGAGAAGAACGATCGTGTGGGTGGCCTGCTTCGGTACGGCATTCCTGACTTCAAGATGGAAAAGAACCACATTGATCGCCGCGTTGAGCAGATGCAGGCCGAAGGCGTGACCTTTAAGTGCGGGGTCTTGGTTGCCGATCTGCCTGCCGATACAAAGGTTACGAACTGGGCCAAAGAAACTGTAAGCCCGCAGGAACTTCTTGCATCATTTGATGCCGTGATTCTCACCGGGGGCGCTGAGCAGCCGCGTGATCTTCCGGTACCCGGTCGTGATCTGAAGGGCGTTCACTTTGCGATGGAGTTTCTGCCTCAGCAGAACAAGGTCAATGCAGGCGATAAGCTTGCCGATCAGATCCGCGCAGATGGCAAGCATGTCATTGTGATTGGGGGTGGTGACACTGGGTCCGACTGCGTCGGCACGTCGAACCGTCATGGCGCGGCAAGCGTGACCCAGTTTGAGCTGTTGCCTCAGCCACCGGAGGAAGAGAACAAGGCGCTGACCTGGCCCTATTGGCCGATCAAGTTGCGTACCTCTTCGAGCCATGAAGAAGGTTGTTCGCGTGAGTTTGCGATTGCGACTAAAGAGTTTATGGGCGAAAACGGTAAGGTCACTGCATTAAAGAGCGTTCATGTCGAGTGGAAAGACGGCAAGATGGTCGAAGTCCCCGGCACAGAAAAGGTACTCAAGGCGGATCTCGTACTCTTGGCGATGGGTTTTGTTTCGCCGATCGGATCGATTCTGAAGGCGTTTGGCGTTGACCAAGATGCACGCGGTAACGCAAAGGCCACTACCGACGGAGATCGTTGCTACACCACGAATGTCTCAAAGGTTTTCGCTGCGGGCGATATGCGTCGCGGTCAGTCACTGGTCGTCTGGGCGATTCGTGAAGGGCGTCAGGCCGCACGCGCTGTAGACGAGTTCCTGATGGGAGCATCGACGTTACCTCGCTGACCTCTCGGCTGCCACAGGTCGGCACCACCATCTTTACGGTGATGTCGGCCTTGGCCAGCCAGCACGGCGCGGTGAATCTGGGACAAGGTTTTCCAGATTTTGATCCTGATCCTGCGCTACTTGATGCAGTCAACCAGGCCATGCGTGCCGGGGCGAATCAATATGCGCCACTCAATGGTCTGGCCAGTCTGCGCCAGACGCTCTCTGATCAGATCGCGGCGCGTTACGGTGCACGTTACGACCCCGAGACGGAGGTCATGATCACGGCAGGGGCGACCCAGGCCATCTTTACTGCGGTATTGGCGTTGGCGCATCCGGGGGATGAGGTGATTGTCCTCGAACCCGCCTACGACAGTTACATTCCGAGCATCGTGATGGCGGGTGCAGTGCCAGTGCGTGTCTCGATGACACGAGACTATCGGGTGGACTGGGATCGTGTCCGTGACGCGGTCAGTGCAAAAACGCGGGCGATCTTGATCAATTCGCCGCACAACCCATCGGGCATGATTCTGCGTGATACGGATCTTCGCGCGCTTAGTAACATCGTCACGACACATGGGCTTTTAGTGATCTCGGATGAGGTCTACGAGCACATGGTCTTTGATGGCGAGCCCCATCAGAGCGTGAGTCGTTATCCTGAACTGGCTGCCCAATCGATTGTAGTCTCGTCGTTTGGAAAGACATTTCATGTCACAGGCTGGAAGGTCGGTGCTGTGGTAGCGCCAAAGGCCATCATGGCCGAGTTTCGTAAGGTGCATCAGTTCAATGTCTTTGTGGTGAATAGTGTGATGCAGGCGGGTCTGAATCAGTACATGCAAGATGCGTCCTACGCCCAGACGCTTCCACGCTTCTATCAGGCGAAGCGTGATTTCTTTCGGGATGGATTGTCCAACACACGACTAAAACTCTATCCATGTGAAGGAACCTTTTTTCAGCTTGTGGATTATTCCGAGATCTCAGACAAATCGGAGCTGGATTTCGCCCGTTGGCTCACCACGGAGATTGGTGTGGCCGCTATCCCGCTCTCAAGCTTTTACGCGGACCCCGTGGAAAACAAGACAGTCCGATTCTGCTTTGCCAAGAAAGAGGAAACCCTGAAGTTAGCGCTTGAGCGGTTAGCAGCACTTGGTTGAATCGCTGTTCCCCGAGATGGTTTTTCTCGATCTCGAGACGACCGGCGCGACCGCCACCAAAGACCGAATCACCGAGATCGGCATGGTGATCGTGTCCGAGCAGGGGGTGAGCCGTTACAGCCAGTTAGTGAATCCTCAGGCGCGTATTCCGGAATTCATTCAGGGACTCACCGGGATTACCGATGAGATGGTGGCTGATGCTCCGTGTTTTGAAGATATCGCTTCGGACGTTTTTGATCGACTGAACGGGCGGCTGTTTATCGCCCATAACGCACGGTTCGATTACGGGTTTATCAAAAATGAGTTCAAGCGTATCGGCATCGATTTTCGCGCGCGGGTGTTGTGTACCGTCAAGCTCTCGCGCGAAATCAATCCAGAAGAGACACGGCACAATCTCGATGCTTTAATTGCCCGACACGGTCTGATTCAGTCGGGGCGCCATCGGGCGCTTGCGGATGCTGATCTGATCTATCAGTTCTGGGAAAAGCTGCAGGCCTCCATCCCCGCGCAACAGCTCGCCGAAACTGTTGCAAAGTTATCAGCACGGCCATCGGTGCCGTCACATCTAGACCCTGACCTGCCCGAGCAGCTCCCCGAGACGCACGGGGTCTATATCTTTTATGGCGAAAACAACTTCCCGCTTTATGTGGGCAAGAGCAATAACCTGCGTAAGCGGGTGATGTCGCACTTCGCGTCGGACCACTCGCGTGGCAAAGAGCTAAGCCTATCGATGCAGGTCCGTCGGGTGGACTGGATTGAAACGCCCGGCGAGATTGCGGCGCTCTTAAAAGAATCCAGCCTGGTGAAATCGCTACTGCCAAGTCATAACACTCGGCTTCGTCGTAACAAGGAACTCTGTTCCTGGCGCATCCAGGATCAGCCCGGCATACCCCCGGAACTGGTCTGGGCCAGAGATCTAAATCTTGGGGCGCAGCCGAATCTCTTTGGGATATTCAGAAGCCAGCGCGACGCGCTAGAGATGCTCTCGGAGCTCGCCCAGACAGAAAAGCTGTGTAAGGCGTTACTGGGGCTTGAGAAGGTCAAGTCGGGATCCTCATGTTTTGGTCATCAGCTCAAGCACTGTCAGGGCGCTTGTGTGGGGAAGGAAACTCCGGAGCGTCACCATCTGCGGCTGCTGACGGCCATGGCCCGACACCGTATTCCGGCCTGGCCGCATGCTGGACCGATTGGGCTAAAAGAAGGTGCTGCGCTGCATCTGATTGACGCCTGGTGTTACCTGGGAACGGCTGAATCTGAGGATGAGGTCTATGACCTATTGGCGAACGGGCAGCCCACTTTCGATCTCGATGTCTTCAAAATTTTGAAAAAAGCGATCCGCAGTCTGCCGGTTGTGCCCTTGACTGCGTAAGAGGATGGCCGTGTTCTTCGTCTAAGGTTCACAACCAAACGGAGGCAGACCATGAAAACTGTTACAAAAGTTATTTCCGTTGCTGCACTGACCGGCCTCGCGGCAAGTCCCGCCTTTGCCTGGGGCGATCGCGAGCAGGGCATTCTCACCGGGATCGTCGCTGCACAGATTCTGCGGCATATCGTGGACGAGCCGAAGCCAGCGCAAAATCCTCCTCGGGTGACTTATCAAGACCGCAGTCATTGGGAGCGTCATCCTGGCAAATCACAGCGCCCAGTTGTGGTGCGCGAGATCGTTCGAGAGCCTGTGGTGGTCTATCGATCCCCTGTAGTCGTTGCGGAAAACAAGTCTGACTGCCGTGAAGTTCCAGTACGATCAGAAACTGGAAGAATTATCGAATTCCGTCTGATCTGCGAACCCACTCCATAACGATGCCTCATGCCAAACCGCCCACCAGCTTTTGATCCTGATCGACGTAAGTGGGCGGCGGCGCTCACGGGATCTATCCCGGGGTTGATGCTTCTTGCTCCTGCCGGCCGCCTCATTGCCTCTCCTAGTGGAAACGATGCTGCTTTAGTGAAGACCCTTCGGCAAGGCGGCTGTGTTGTATTGGTTCGTCATGCGGTAACCGTTCCAGGCCTGGGGGACCCCCCCGGCATGCAGTTAAACGACTGCAGCACCCAGCGCGATCTTTCTGAAGAAGGCCGTCGCCAATCGCGCGCGATGGGCCGGTGGTTTCGCAGCCACGGACTGGTTCCAGAAGCAGTTCGATCCAGTCAGTGGTGCCGTTGTCTGAATACCGCGAGTGAAGCGTTTGGTCCCTTGAACTTTGACCCCCCCATCCCAGTTCAGCCATGGATGGCGCTCAATTCCTTTTTTCAGGGACACGGGAATCGGGATAAGCAGCTCAAAGAAGCGGCTGAACGCGCCATCATGTTCCGGCGATCAAAGGGATTCGAAGTCTGGGTCACCCACCAGGTGGTGATCAGTACTCTGGCGGGCCGGTACACCAGTATGGGTGAGATGCTCGTTGCCAAAGGTGAGCATCCCTACCCGTCACCAATATCGGATCGTTCGATGCAGGTGCTCTCAGCAGGCGTGGTGTTTTAGAGGTGTCTCTTCCCATCATCTGCACCCACCTTATGCACCCAGCAACGCACCAATCAAATGCATTGGTGCTCATTCATTAGAGTTACCGAACCAGATTAGTGCGGTCTGCAGTCAGTTTTTACTGCCATTCGACTGATTTTGCGCGTTTCATCACGGCGTTGCGCCACTTGAGCGTGTTGGCACGCTCTTTGCATTTCACTCTGTATACAAGATGGAATGCAAATGAAAAACGATCTATCAATTTCAAAACCCTCGGCTGCAAACGCTTGGATTACAAAGTTTGATCGTCCGCTAACGGGCAACGCCTCATCGGGATCAGATGAGCCGACGCTCAAAGGCCTGTCGTTTGCTGCAAAAGACAACATTGATGTTGCAGGAATTCCCACGACAGCGGCCTGTCCTGACTTTGCATTTACGCCAGGCGCACACGCAACAGTGATTGCACGTCTTTTGAGTGCGGGCGCCACCTTGCACGGAAAGACGAATCTTGATCAGTTCGCCTGTGGACTTAATGGCACACGATCCCCATTCGGCCCAGTCTCCAATGCATTTAATTCCGACTACGTCAGTGGTGGATCGAGTTCTGGGTCGGCCTATGTGGTCGCCTCGGGCCAGGTTGATTTCTCGCTCGGCACCGATACCGCTGGTTCTGGTCGCGTTCCTGCGGGGTTAAACAATATCGTTGGTCTTAAGCCGTCTAAAGGACTGATCAGTACCCACGGTGTCTTACCAGCCGCGCGCAGCGTGGACTGTGTGTCGATCTTTGCGCGAGATGTCTTAACCGCCTGGCGTGCATTCGAGGCCGCACGTGGGCACGACCCCCAAGATCCCTACTCGCGAAAGCTGACATTAAAACGAACTCGCTTTCCGGGAACCTTTCGTGTCGGTGTTCCAAAGCAGCTGGAGTGGTATGGCGATGCCTTATCGCCCGTTGAATTCAATAGGGCACTCGAACAGATACAAGCGATGGGTGGGAAGGTCGTCGAAATCGACTACACCCCTTTACTTCGTGCAGCGACATTGCTTTATGAAAGCGCCTTGATCTCGGAGCGGCTGGAAGCCCTGGCCGAATTCTTCAGAGACGCACCGGATTCTGTCATTGATCCCGTCTATCGTTTGCTATCGCCGGGCGCGAAACATTCCGCGGTAGACGTCTTTCGGGCGATGACGGAGCTCAAGGCACTCGGTCAGCAGGCGGATCAGATGTGGACCGAGATCGATGTATTGATGGTGCCGACCGCGCCAACACATACCAAGATTGACGCAATGCTGGCCGACCCTATCGAACTGAATCGACGGCTTGGTCATTACACAAACTTCGTCAATCTACTGGACTACGCAGCGATTGCGGTACCGAGCAGTATGCGTTCCGATGGACTTCCGTTTGGCGTGACCTTTATCGCGCCGGCCGGATCTGACTGGCAGTTGGCAGAGCTTGGGCTGCGGTATCACCAGAAGACGGGCCTCACGCTTGGTACGTCGCCAGAGACAGTGAACCAGACCGTTTCCCTACCACTTCCGAAAGACGATCGACGTCTGGTCTCTGTTGCAGTGGTCGGTGCCCACCTGTCCGGCATGCCGTTGAACTGGCAGTTACAGGAGCGTGGTGCAGAACTAGTTCAGGCCACTACGACATCTGATGCCTATCGTTTCTACGCGCTCGCAAACACCACGCCCCCAAAACCGGGACTTGTTCGCGTGAAAAAAGGTGATGGCGCTCCGATTGCCATTGAGATCTGGCGGATGCCGGAAGAGGCCTATGGCAGCTTCGTGGCGCTGATTCCATCGCCGTTGGGAATCGGTCAGATCGAGACCGCTGATGGAAGCATGGTGCAGGGTTTTCTGTGTGAACAAGAAGGCTTGCATGGCGCCGCAGACATTACGCACTTTCAAGGTTGGAGAAGTTATCTGGCATCGCTTCGCACGTAGGCCTTATCGATCAACCCAAAGACATTTGTCCTTAACCAAGCACTTTTTGCCCTTCACCCTCATTAACCCACAGGAGCCTTCCCATGAAAAAGCCCGCAATCCCCTCCGCCGCTGCCGATAAAAAGACTGCCCCCATCTCTTCTGGTCGCCGTCAGGTGCTGGCCGCCTCTGGCGCACTTGGTCTGACACTTGCTGCTCCTGCAATCGTTAGAGCCCAGTCCACTCCGAAAATCCGTATCGGCTATTGGCCTGTTGCATCCGGCATTCCATTTTTTGCGGCAGTCGATAAGGGTTTCTTTAAACAAGCAGGTCTTGATGTCGAGGCCGTGCGCTTTGCAAGCCCACAGCAGGTTGCCGAAGCGATGTTAGCTGGTCGTTTAGAGGGAAGCTCTAATGGGACCGCTTCTGCAGCACTAGGGATTGCTGAACTGGCACAGCCAGGCCTATTAAAGATCTTCTGTACTAACCCCACGAATGCCAAGTTTGTGCTTGACGAGTTTATTGTGGCCAAAGACAACACGATGAAGTCGGTTGCGGAACTCTCGGGTAAAAAAGTGGGCTGTGGTCCTGGTGTGCAGAACGTCACGCTGGCACGGACGGTGCTTGAGCGTGCGGGGGCGAAGAACTTCACGATCGTTGAGCTGCCGATTGCCCAGCACGTTGCCGCGATTGCTGCAAACCAGGTGGATGCCTGCTACACCCTTGAGCCGACGGGAACTGTTGGGCGCTTAAATGGCACGACCCGAAACCTTGAAGTCGGTGTGATTGCAAAGTACATCCTGGGCGACCCCATGGCGCCATGGCATGGTGGTTCGGCCAGCTTGACGACCGAGTTCATCAAGAAGAACCCCGATGTCGTGAAGCGTTACATCGCTGCTTATAAGCGTGGCGTCGATCTGGTCAAGCAAAAACCCGCTGAAGCGCGGCCTCACTTGAAAGGTTACACGGCAATTGAAGGTGCGCTCACCAATGAAGTGCCGATGGCGGACTATATGTTCTCGACTGACTTCAAGGCACCCGATATCGCAGCCTTCCAGAAGTTCTTTGATCTGTTCTCAGAAAAAGGAATCTTCAGTAAGCGCATTGTGATCGACTCCATTCTTTACAAGGCTTAAGTCATGTCCGAAGGCAGTGTTAGTTCTACCACTACTCCCCCCTGGAGCGGCGCCGCGTCTGCCGCCCCAGAGGCGGGGCGTGGCGCCACGAATCTGAAGCGATTTCTTCCTTTAATCGGCCCAGTCGCCTTATTGATTCTCTGGGACTTTGCAGTTCGCTTTGGGTTCATCAAGGCGATCCTTTTGCCGCCCCCAATCGATACCCTGATTACCCTGATCACGGGAATGGCGGGTGGATCTCTGCTGAACGACTTCTGGGTGACGCTTTATCGCACCTTAGTCGCGTTCCTGATCGCCTTAATTGCAGGAATGCCGTTGGGGATTGTGTTGGGGAGCAATGAACGGGCCTATCGAAGCGTCGAGTTTGTGATCGACTTCTTTCGCTCTACGCCAGCATCTGCACTGATTCCCTTGTTTCTGTTGATCTTTGGCACATCGGATATCAACAAGATTGCAATCGCCGCGTTTGGAGCCTGGCTATTGGTGGTCTTTAACTGTGCCTATGGGGTGATCAATGCCCGCAAGCAACGGGTCGCTGCCGCAAAGGTCATGGGCGCCACTCGCTGGCAGATCTTTAAAGATGTGCTCATCTGGGAAAGCCTGCAGGCGTCTTTTGTTGGGCTTCGGTCTGCGGTGTCCATGGCGCTAGTGATTGTCGTTGTCGCAGAGATGTTTATTGGGTCAGAGAGTGGTCTCGGGTACGCAATTATCAACACCCAGCAGGTGATGAACACCAAGATGATGTACGCCGCCATTATGGCTGCTGGAATCCTCGGCTACGCGTTAAACGTACTCTTTCTGGCAATTGAAAAACGTATTGTTCACTGGAGCGGACGATGACAATCGTTGTGAATGGCCCTGTCTACGCCGAAGTTCCCAAGCCAGCATTTCGCCCAGGCCCTGCCGGCACCCATATCACCATTCGTGGCTTGACCAAGTACTTTGCCGGCTGGCCGCTCTATGAGAACTTCGATCTGGATATTCCAAAAGGAAAGATCGTTTCCATCTTTGGTCCGAATGGATGCGGCAAGTCCACGCTAATTAACATGATTGCGGGACTCATCCCAATCGATGGCGGCGAGATCTTGTTTGATGGTAAATCGCTCAAAGACACCACGATCGGCTATGTCTTTCAGAACTACCGCGAGGCGCTCTTTCCCTGGTGGCGAACGATTGACAACATCGCCTATCCACTGAAGCTTATGGGCAAGAGTAAGGCCGAAGTCGATCGCCGACTAGAAGAGCTGGTGGCATCGTTTGATGTCAAGTTTGATCTCAACCGTTACCCGTATGAGCTGTCGGGTGGCCAGCAGCAGACCGCGTCGATCATGCGGGCGCTCGCACCAAACCCAGAGGTCCTGTTTCTAGATGAGCCGTTTTCAGCGCTCGACTTTGAAATGACGCTGTTCATCCGCGAAAAGCTTCAGGAAGTCTTCATGAAAACCGGTACTACGATGATGCTGGTCTCTCATGATCTGGAAGAGGCCGTTTATCTTGCAGACCAGGTGCTCCTGCTTACCAAGCGGCCAACAAGCATCGCGGATATCCTGACTTACGATGATCCACGGCCCCGAACAACTGCCACTTTGTCTGAGCCAAGCTTCATTGCCACCAAGAAGAAGAGCTTGGAAATCTTCCAACGGGAAGTCCGGAAGTAATGCAAGAAGCTGTGAGTACCGGCCGCAAGCTATTGGCCGATGAGGCCTATGAGCGGATTCGGTATGCCCTTTTTAACTTTCTGCTGCTGCCCGGTGATCGGTTTACCGAGCAGCAGCTCTGTGAACGGCTAAACGTCTCCCGCACGCCGATCCGGCAGGCGCTCTTTCGGCTGCAGCAGGAAGGGCATGTGGAAGTGCTGTTTCGGAACGGCTGGCGTGTCCTGCCGTTGGATTTCAAGCTCTTTGATGCCTTGTATGACTTTCGTATCTTGATTGAGACCGAAGCCGCCGAGCGTCTCTGCGAGGGGCGAATTTCGGGAGACCCGGCTGCGTCCCAGGCCGTGCTGGATCAGTTAGCGAAGATCTGGCTAGTGCCCAAGAGTAAACGACTCTTTGACGCCCAGCAGGTCAGTAGCCTTGACGAGGCTTTTCATTGCGCGATTGTCCAGGCGACCGGGAACCCAGTCATCCAGAGTACGCATCAAGAGATTACGGAGCGTATTCGTGTGATTCGAAAGCTCGACTTCACCCGAACGCCAAGGATCGATGCCACCTATGACGAACATGCCCAGATTCTTCGGGCCATTTTGAATAAGCGCGCGAATGAGGCCCGGCGATTAATTCGGGCGCATATCGAAGCCAGCCAGATCGAGGTCCGAAAGATTACTCTGCATCAGCTGCAGGTCGCGCGCGAAGGGTAATTGCCCGCGCAATCTCGGCAATGACGATCGGTTCGCACTGACGGCATTTGTTACAGATTCGCTCCTTAGCCCGGAGCTCGTCAATCGAGTCCGTGGGGTAGCGGGCCAGGTAGTCACGAAGATCTTCGTCAAAGACTCCGTTACAGACGCAGACGACTTCTGCCATTTATCGGCTCTCATCATGGATTGGTAACGATGATTATGCGGGGATTAGATTACTTCTTACACGCATTCAGCCCGATCAAAGAGTAAGCGGGGCAGGCACCCATAAAGCGGACCAGTAGATTCTTGGCATGACAATTCTCAAGGAATGGTCGGTTCCCCCAACAATTCAGGTGGCTTTTGTCAGCGATGTTTGATCTACACTAGATCTGCCTGCGATCCATTGGGTCTATTTCCTTGAACCAATGCTCAATAGCGAGGGCTTGAAAATATTGTCCGGCAGGCGAGAGTCGATCCTTGGCGGTTGACCCCAGAGCCGGTCTGATCTCGCCCACCTGAACCTCCGGTTCAGGAATGCTGCCTGGTGGGTTGCAGGCCCCACCCTCTCATCACACTAGCGGCGCAGCACCTTACCCAGATACTGGCCGGTGTAGCTCTTCGCGTGCTCTGCAACTGATTCAGGGCTGCCAGTCGCCACAATGGTGCCGCCCCCATCACCGCCCTCTGGCCCTAGATCAATGATCCAGTCGGCAGTCTTAATCACATCCAGGTTATGTTCAATGATCACCAGGGTGTTACCGGCATCGCGCAGCGCATGCAGCACCTTTAGCAGCAGTTCAATATCGTGAAAGTGCAGGCCGGTGGTGGGTTCATCCAGGATGTAGAGCGTGCGGCCGGTATCGCGCTTGGATAGCTCTTGCGACAGCTTCACCCGTTGGGCTTCACCACCTGAAAGCGTCGTCGCACTCTGACCGAGCTTCACATAGCCCAGGCCCACATCCAACAGGGTCTGCAGCTTGCGCGACACGGTGGGCACCGCACGGAAGAACTCCATCGCCTGGTCAATGGTCATGTCGAGCACTTCGGCAATGTTCTTGCCGCGATACCGCACATCGAGTGTCTCGCGGTTATAACGCAGGCCGTGACAGACATCGCAGGGCACATAGACATCGGGCAGAAAGTGCATCTCCACTTTGACCAGGCCGTCACCCTGGCAGGCTTCGCAGCGGCCGCCTTTGACATTAAATGAAAAC
>CAYPCG010000044.1:11146-13182 GCA_964409175.1 uncultured Burkholderiaceae bacterium | reverse complement strand
CAGTTCGTGCAGCCTGCTGCACGCCCCGATATCGATGCCGTCTTTGGTATTCCGCCCACGGTCGCTATTGAACAACGCACTAGTCGCGGCGGACGTAAAAGTACCGTTGGCACACTGACCGAGATTCACCACTTTCTGCGACTGCTCTTTGTCAAAGTTGGCATCCAGACCTGTCCGGATTGTCAGACTGCGATCGAACCGCAGAGCAGTGAGTCCATCATGGCAACGCTATTTAGCCGCCACCGAGGCAAGCGAATTGGCCTGCTTGCACCGTTGGTGGTCAACCGCAAAGGCATCTATCAAGACCTTGCGAAATGGGCGCAGAGCAAGGGGCACACCCATCTGCGGGTAGACGGTCAGTTTGTAACGACATCCCCTTTCCCGAAGCTTGATCGGTTCAAAGAGCACAACATCGAACTGCCCATTGGTGATGCGGTGGTCTCGCCCGAAAACGAACAGACGATTAAAGGACTGCTTGAGTCGGCGCTGAATTTCGGTCAGGGCGTAGTCCAAGTGATGGCCCCGCTGGACAGCAAATCTCCCGAGATCACGGTGCTGTCGACGAAGCGCGCCTGCCCATCCTGCGGCACCGGCTTCTCAGAGCCCGATCCCAGGCTCTTTTCTTACAACTCAAAGCATGGCTGGTGCCATCAGTGCTATGGCACGGGGCTCTCGATTGCGGATTTTTCCGAAGAGCAGACGGGCGAAGAAGAACAGTGGCTCGAATCGTCTGAAGATGAAACCGATCAGATTGAAGTCGACTGTCCGGCCTGCCATGGCGCCCGCTTAAATCGCACGGCACTTGCGGTGCGGCTAAACCAGTGGAATATTGCGGATGTCTCAAAAGAGCCTGTCTCTCAGATTCCCGATTGGCTAGAGAAGACGCGGCGCGGGTTGAAGCCAAGAGACAAGGCCATCGCGTCCGATCTGATCACGGAGATTGAATCGCGACTCGACTTTCTCAAAGAGGTCGGGCTGGGCTATCTGTCATTGGATCGATCGGCCCCTACCCTTTCGGGCGGAGAGGCCCAACGCATCCGACTTGCAGCCCAACTGGGGTCCAACCTGCAGGGCGTCTGTTACATCCTGGATGAACCCACAATTGGGCTGCACCCCAAAGACAACCAGGCGCTCCTACGACTGTTGACCGCACTAAAAGACAAAGGCAACACCTTGGTGGTGGTGGAGCATGATGACGACACCATTCGACTCGCTGACCATCTAATCGATATCGGCCCTGGCGCAGGATCTCGCGGTGGCCAGTTGGTGGCACAGGGCAATCAACAGGCACTCATGGCAACGCCTGAGTCACAGACAGGCGCCTATCTGCGCAATCCCATTCGACACTCTGGTCTTCCCAAACGCCGCCCTGCAACCGACTGGCTCGATATTGTCGATGCTACGCGACACAACCTAAAGTCCGTCAACGCCAAGATTCCATTACATCGATTGACGGTAGTGACTGGCGTCTCCGGTAGCGGCAAATCCACGCTCGCCAGAGATGTGCTGCTCTCAAACTTGCGGGCGCAAGTGGCACAAAAGCGTAACAGCCCTAAGTCGCAAAAAAATATTCCGTTTAGCGGCTGTAAGACCATTAAGAACTGGGAGTCAATCGATCGCGTGCTTGAGGTTGACCAGACACCGATTGGCAAGACCCCGCGGTCTACGCCTGCGACCTATATAGGTTTCTGGGACACGATTCGTAAAGTATTGGCGGACAGTGAAGAAGCCAAGATGCGTGGCTGGAAACCCAATCGGTTCTCGTTTAACACCGGTGATGGCCGCTGCGCCCTGTGCGAAGGACATGGATGGCAGAAGATCGAAATGAACTTCCTGCCAGATGTCAGCGTGCTCTGTGACGCCTGTGGTGGTTCCCGTTTCAATCCAGAGACGCGCAGCGTCCTCTGGCGTGGCAAGAGTGTCGCCGACATCTTGGCCATGACGGTGGATCAGGCCATCCCATTTTTTGAGAACCATCCCAGCATCAGTCGACCCTTAACCCTTCTGCAAGATGTCGGTCTGGGTTATCTGACACT
>CAYPCG010000044.1:0-11046 GCA_964409175.1 uncultured Burkholderiaceae bacterium | reverse complement strand
GCATCAGTCGACCCTTAACCCTTCTGCAAGATGTCGGTCTGGGTTATCTGACACTTGGTCAGCCCAGCCCCACGCTCTCCGGAGGCGAAGCACAACGAATCAAACTTGTCACCGAACTGGCAAAGGCATCAACCAGCTCCGGAAAGACATCCACCCATACGCTCTATGTTCTAGATGAACCGACCGTGGGTCTCCACATGGCGGATATTGAGAAGCTGATTCATGTGCTGCATCGGCTCGTGGATGCCGGCAATACGGTAGTGGTAATTGAGCATCAGCTCGACATCTGGGCGCAGGCCGACTGGCTCCTCGACCTCGGCCCTGAGGGCGGCGCAGGAGGTGGACAACTTGTAGGTCAGGGCAGCCCTGCCGAGATCAGCAAGACCAAGACCCACACCGGACGGGCCTTGAAGACGTTTCTCTTAGAAAGAAAGCACTGACGCGACACGGCCACGCGGCGCTGACCGTCAGGCGAAGGCGCCGAGATCCATCATACGACCAGAGAAGTTACGCCGGTTTTTTCGCGAGATCGGCAGCCGTCGTGAAGGCGTCTGCATAGAACTCTTCATCGGGTAGCGCACACTTGGCCACAAAATCAGCCTTCGCCGACTGAACCACAATCGGTGCGCCACAGGCGTAGACCTGATGACCCGATAGATCGGGAAAGTCCTGCATCACCGCCTGATGGACAAATCCAGTGCGCCCCGTCCAGTGATCTTCCGGCAAGGCATCGCTCACCACAGGCACAAACTTAAAGTGCGCCATTTCTTTCGCCCACTGCTCAGCCACTTCTAACTGATAGAGATCATGGGGACGACGTCCGCCCCAGTAGAGCACCACTGGACGAACAATATTCTTAAACCGCATGTGCTCAATCACCGCCTTGATCGGGGCAAAGCCAGTGCCACTGGCGAGCATCACAATCGGTTTGGTACTGTCTTCACGCAGAAAGAACGTGCCCTGTGGCCCTTCAAAACGCAGAATATCTTTTTCTTTCACCGCATTGGCCGATGGCGTGCCGGTGCCGAAGATCGCATCGGTAAACGCGCCGCCTGGTGTGTGACGAATGTGTAGTTCGATCGGTCCCTGCTCATGGGGCGCCGACGCCATGGAATAACTACGACGCTTGCCATCCTTCAGCAGAATATCAATGTACTGACCTGCCAAGAATTCGAACTTTTCGTTGGTCGGCAGCTGCAGCTTCACAATGGCGACATCCTGCGCCGCGCGTTCGATACTAGTGACCCGACAGGGCAGCTTACGAATGCTGATCATGCCCTCCGCGGCGACCACTCGGGCCTTTACCGTGACATCGGTCTTGGGCGTCGCGCAGCAGATCAGCACGCCACCCTGACGACGTTCGTCGTCGGACAGTGCCTTGGATTGGTAGCTGCCGTAGTCAACTTCACCTTCCATCAACTGCGATTTACATGAGCCACAGGCACCGTCCTTACAGCCATACGGCAGCACCACACCCGCACGAAGGGCAGCGGCAAGAATCGTTTCTCCCTCATCAACGGGGAACGAACGACCCGAAGGGACCAGCGAACACTGATGGCTCAAGATAAATCACTCCAAAAGAGAAAACGGGAAGACCGAGAGTTTACTTCAGCGGTACTGAACCCAATACAGGAAGAAGCCCGCGACAAGTAAGGCCATCGCACTGGGAAGCAAGGCCATGATCGGCGCCGGCCAGGTATTGAGCACCCCCAGGTGAGAAAACAGGCTATTTAACAGGTGAAAACCAACCCCTACCAGAATCCCTGCAAACACGCGGGCACCAACGGCTCCTGCACGAGCCTGAAGATACGCAGCCGGCAGGGCTAACAGCATCATGACCCAGATCACAAAGGGGTAGACCAGACGCTTCCAGAGTGCGATCTCATAACGTTCTGACTGCTGCTTATTACGCTTTAAGTACTGCACATACTGATAGAGATCAATCGATGACATGCGATCAGGATTCGTGACGAGTGCATTCACCATCTCTGGTGAGACCACTGACCCCAACACCAGCGTCTTCATTTTGTTCTGTCTTACATTGCCATCGGCACCATAGATCAGCTGAGTGACATCGATGAGCTCCCATCGATGCAGGTCATCCTGCTGGCCCACATAACGGGCATTCGCTGCGGATAAGGTCTGCGCCAGACGCTGACGCGCATCAAAGTCATAAATGAATACACGTTCGACGATCTGCTCAGGCGTGAACTTCCCAAGGTTCACAAAACGAATCGCTCTCTCGGTACCCGACCCCGCACCTTCAGGAAGTTCCGCAATATCGCGCAACCAAAGACCCGAGCGCAGGACCCCTGACGATGAAGAAAAACTTCCTTCTTTGACGCGGCTTCGAAAATCTTCCGATGCCGGTGCGATCACCTCCGAGAAGAGCGCAGTGACCAGAATCATCGGCAGACCAATTTTTAACATCGTGGTAATGGCCTGCCCCGGCATCAAGCCTGAGACACGAAAGACCGTGAACTCCGAATTTGCCGCGCTCTGCGACAAGGCCCATAGCGTGCCAATTAACGCCGCAATTGGAGCAAGCTCAACAATCCGCGCCGGAAGCCCCAGCATGATGAAGCCCACCGCATGTTGAAGCCTGTAGCCGCCGCTTCCGACCTCATCGAGCTCTGCAAGAAAATCGAAAAACAGGAACATCGACAGAAAACCGACCAACACGAAAGTCGTGCTCTGAACAATGCTGCGCCCAAGGTAACGCTGAAAGATCACGTCAGCGTCTCCCGTTGGCCGCGCCCAACGCCCAGTCGGCTCATGATCCAACGCAGTCCATCCATGGGATGACGCTGGTTCATTTTGAAGGCCATCATGCCGAGTGCGATTGCCAAGAGTGCAAGTGGCAGCGGCCACCAGGCCAGCGCAAGATCAACCTTGCCCTGCGAGACCGCGACCTTCACCGATCCAAATAAATTCGTTCCGATCAAATAAATCAAAAGCGCAATGATCAGATTGAATGCACGGCCCGATCGCGCATTCACAACTGATAACGGAATCGCAAAAATTCCCAGTGACAAGGTCAATAGCGGAAGCCCAATCCGCATCGCGATCTCACTGTCGGCAGACGGCTCATTTCGTTTCATCAGATCCATCATCGACATGGTCCTTACCGTCTCTTCAGATCGAATCCGCGGTGCCGACTGATCCAGACGCATGCGATAGACGTCAAAGCCCATCGTTCGGGACTCGAGTGACCCTGCCGCAATGTCCGTGCGATAGCCCTTTTCGAGTACGACCCACTGGGCGCCCTGGGGATCCTGCTCAAACCGACCAGTGGACGAGACCATCACCGTCTGTCGACCGTCAGGCTCCATCGCCCGGATAAAGACCGTCCCGATCCGTCCGTTCTCATCATCAGGGTTTTCGAGGAAAAAGACCCTTTGACCAGAATAGGATTCCCGAAACTGCCCAGGGCTTACCCGCTGGGCGTCCCCACGATTCTGAATCTGGTCTTCAAACTCCAGAATCTGCTGCTTTGACCACGGGGCAATCACGGTCGACAGCAGGGTAATGATCAGAAGCAAAGGCCAAAGGAACGACCAGATTGGCTTGATCAGATCTGCCAGGCTTTTGCCCGATGTCAGCCAGATCACCATCTCGGAGTCCCGCCACCAGCGCGACAGCACCATCAGGATCGCGATATATGCGGTGAGCATCAGCACCGTGTTGAGCAGGTTGATGGTGTTGAAGACGATCAGAGGCAGGACCAGCTCACCGTCGACCCGGCCCGCCGCCGCCCGACCTAGGGCACGGATCAGAATCATGGTCACCAGCGTGGTCAAAAGGACCGCGAACACCCCGCCAGAGGTCGACCGGAGTTCCCTGAGCAGGGATTTTTGGAAGAGCATTTTCCTTATAATCGCAGGATTCTCGTACCGAGGCATTCTGTCATGACCGCATCCGCTGCTAAACAAGACATCAAAGAAGTCAAAGACCCCGGTGAGCACCGGGAACCTGCCCAGTTCATCGCCAGCAATAAGCCGGTTGACCGGGCGACCGCTGACTGCGTCTGGGTTGGCGTCTTCGCTACCCCCACAGGCGCTGTGGAGCTATCCAATGCCGCAAAGGTGCTGGACAAGGTAACCAACGGTGCCGTCGCCCGCGCGATCAAGGCCGGCGACATTGACGGCAAGGTCGGTAACAACCTGCTGCTGCGTGACCTAACCGGCATCCCCTCGCCCCGCGCATTGCTGGTGGGCCTGGGTAAGCGTGACGAGTTCACAGACAAGATCTACTGTGATGCCATCCGCGCGGCGGCCAAATCGGTTGCTGGCTCAAAAGGCATCAAGAAAATCGCTTCATTCCTGACCGATGTCCCAGTGAAGGGCAAGTCTGGCGAGCGTTCGGGTACCTGGCGTGTCACCGCCCATGTCACCACGATCCGCGAAGTGGGCTACAAATTTGAGCGTTTCAAGACTAAAAAAGATGACGCTGCCGAAGGCGCCTCCAAGGCGAAGGCAGCAAAGGCACCCGCTGAAGGCATCAGCCATGTGGAAATGCTGCTGCCTGCCGACATGCGTCCTACCGAAGCCCCAAAAGTCATCGCAGACGCTCAGGCATTGGCCAATGGTCTCGAGCTCACCAAGGATCTTGCAAACCTGCCCCCCAACATCTGCACGCCCACCTATTTGGCAAATACGGCCAAGACGATTGCCCGTGAATTCCGCCTAAAAGCCGAGGTACTCGATCGCGCCGCGATGGAAAAGCTGGGCATGTGGTCGCTCTTAGCAGTCGCTCAGGGCTCCGCACAGCCTCCTCAGTTCATCATCCTGCAGTACCAGGGTGCGACGACCAAAGACGCCCCGCATGTGATCGTTGGCAAAGGCATTACGTTTGATACCGGCGGTATCTCACTCAAGCCCGCCCCCGACATGGACGAGATGAAGTACGACATGTCCGGCGCAGCAACGGTTCTCGGTGTGATGCGTGCAGTCGCTGAGATGGGGATTAAGCGCAATGTGATCGGTGTGATTCCGACCTGCGAAAACATGCCCAGTGGCACCGCGACTCGTCCGGGCGACATCGTGACCTCGATGTCGGGCCAGACCATTGAGATTCTGAACACCGATGCGGAAGGCCGACTGATTCTTTGTGATGCGCTCACCTATGTGGAGCGTTTCAAGCCTGCCTCCGTCATCGACATCGCGACACTGACCGGTGCCTGTGTGATTGCACTGGGCGGTGTGAACACGGGCCTCTTTACCGCAGACGACGGAATGGCTGACGCCATTACGAAGGCCGGTCAGGACACGCTCGACACCGCATGGCGCATGCCGTTGCAAGAGGAATACCAGGAACAGCTCAAGTCGCCGTTTGCCGATATGGCCAACGTCGGTGGTCGCGCAGCAGGAAGCGTCACCGCGGCCTGTTTCCTGTGGCGTTTCACCAAGGCTTATCGCTGGGCCCACCTGGATATCGCCGGCACCGCATGGAAGTCAGGTGCTGCAAAGGGGGCAACGGGTCGACCGGTATCGCTTCTGGTGGAATACCTGAGAAACGGCCTGGAGTAATCCCAATGCTCCAGGGTCATGACCTCGATTGATTTTCATTTCAATACGCCGAATCGACTGGAATACGCCTGTAGGCTCACCAGAAAGATTCTGAACGCGGGGCAGGCCCAGTCCGAGACACCACTGGTGGTCTTTTGCAGCAACCGAACTCGTCTCGACGAGTTCGACGACCTGCTCTGGAGCCTCTGGCCTGAAGAGTTTATTCCGCATGCCCATGTTGCACTCCCCGAGGCGGCGGATTCTCCGATTGTGCTGATGGATGAAGACATCAAGCTCCACAGTCACACCCTGCTTCTGAACCTCGATGACGAGCCGCCGCCCTTCTTTTCTCGGTTCGTTCGACTCTTCGAAGTCGTCTCCTGTGAAGACGATGACAAACAAAAGGCGCGTCAACGGTTTGCCTTCTATCGCGACCGTGGCTATGCCATCAACAACTACGATCTTTCGAAAAAATCATCATGAGTGAACTGGCCAAATCCTTTGAACCCGCTGAGATCGAACGCCGCTGGGGCCCTGAGTGGGAAAAGCGCGGACTCTATCGCGCAGGATCCGCAAAGGATGCCAACGCCTTCTCGATTCAGCTTCCACCGCCGAACGTGACGGGCACCCTGCACATGGGGCACGCGTTTAACCAGACGCTCATGGATACATTGACCCGCTGGCATCGCATGAAGGGCGACAACACCGTCTGGCTACCAGGAACGGACCATGCGGGCATCGCCACACAGATCGTCGTGGAGCGTCAGCTGGATGCCCAGAAAATCTCGCGCCATGACCTTGGGCGCGACGCCTTTATCAAACGGGTCTGGGAGTGGAAGGAACAATCCGGGACGACGATCACCGGTCAGATGCGCCGACTGGCGGCGAGCTGTGACTGGGATCTGGAGTACTTCACCATGGACCCAGAGTGCTCAGAGGTCGTGAAAGAGGTCTTCGTCGCACTCTATGAGCAAGGACTGATCTATCGTGGCAAGCGCCTGGTCTATTGGGACCCGAAGCTTCTTACCGCCGTTTCCGACCTTGAAGTGGTCAGCGAAGAGGAAGATGGTTTCCTGTGGCTTCTGCACTACCCCATGGCCGATGGCAGCCAAGGCCTGACTGTTGCCACCACGCGCCCGGAGACCATGCTGGGAGACGTCGCTGTTGCCGTGAACCCGGATGATGACCGTTATCGTCATCTCGTGGGCAAGACGCTCAGACTTCCATTGGTGGGCCGCGAGATTCCGATCATTGCAGACAGTTACGTCGATGCGAGTTTTGGAACTGGCTGCGTGAAGATAACTCCGGCGCATGATCACAATGACTACGCCATGGGCGAGCGTCATGGTCTGGAGATGATCAATATCCTGACGTTGGACGCAAAGATTAACGAGAACGCGCCCAAAGCCTATCAAGGCCTTGATCGCTTTGATGCCCGCAAAAAGATTCTGGAAGATCTCGACGCCCAGGGGCTCTTAGTAGAAACCAAGAAACACAAGCTGATGGTGCCGCGTGGTGACCGCACGAATGCCGTGATTGAACCCATGCTCACGGACCAGTGGTTCGTTGCGATGAGTAAGCCCGCGCCCGAAGGCACCCACACCCCGGGCAAAAGTATCGCCGGACGTGCCCTCGAAGTCGTCGAACAAGGGGAAGTGAAGTTCATTCCCGAGAACTGGACATCCACCTATCGCCACTGGCTTGAAAATATTCAAGACTGGTGTATCTCGCGTCAGCTCTGGTGGGGCCATCAGATCCCTGCCTGGTATAAGGCTGATGCCGAGGGCCAGCCCATTCATGACGGCACGGTATTCGTTGCGCGTGACGAGGCGCAGGCCAAAGCAAAAGCCGCCGAATCCGGATGGAATGGACCGATTGTGCGTGACCCAGATGTACTCGATACCTGGTTCTCGTCAGCACTTGTCCCTTTCTCGACGCTTGTGGATCCCAAGAAGCCATGGGATCACGAGAAGAAGATGCCAAATATCCAGCCCCAGCTCGCGCAGTTTCTGCCATCGAGCGTACTGGTCACAGGCTTTGACATCATTTTCTTCTGGGTTGCCCGCATGGTCATGATGACCTGCCACTTCACCGGCAAAGTGCCCTTCCATCATGTCTATGTCCACGCACTGGTCCGTGACGCAGAGGGCCAGAAGATGAGTAAGTCCAAGGGCAACACCCTAGACCCCATCGATCTGATTGACGGAATTGATCTCGAGGCACTGGTGGCAAAGCGCACCGTCGGTCTCATGAATCCAAAACAGGCCGGGCAGATTGAAAAGAAGACTCGTGCCGAATATCCCAGTGGCATCGCGGCGTTCGGAACCGATGCCCTGCGGTTTACCTTTGCAAGCCTGGCCACGCCCGGCCGAAACATTAACTTTGATCTCAGTCGATGCGAGGGCTATCGCAACTTCTGCAACAAGCTCTGGAATGCCAGCCGGTTTGTGCTGATGAACTGCGAAGGCCAGGACAACGGGCTGGATGTCTGTGGCGGTGACTGCGGCCCTGATGGGGCACTTCACTTCACTTTTGTCGACCGCTGGATCGTCTCTCAGCTGCAGCGTACCGAAGCCGCCGTTGAGCAGCACCTCAACGACTACCGATTTGATCTGGCAGCTCGCGAGATCTACGAGTTTGTCTGGAATGAATTCTGCGACTGGTATCTGGAGCTTGCGAAGGTTCAGATCGCCAATGGCAAACCGAACGAACAACGTGCGGCACGGCGCACCTTACTACGCGTACTCGAAGCGGTGCTGCGTCTGGCACACCCGGTCATCCCGTTTATTACCGAAGAACTCTGGCAGACGGTTGCAAAGACCGCAAAGCGTTCCGCGAAACTAGAAGCAGGAGAATTCGACTCCATCGTCACCGCGGGCTTTCCCAAATCAGAGCCTGCAAAACTGGATCCGGTATCGGACGCACGCGTCGCGGAGTTGAAAGACATGGTCAGCGCTATCCGAACCTTGCGCGCTGAGATGGGGCTATCCCCCGCAGACAAGGTGCCCTTGCGCATCAGCACAGAGAACATCCGCGCAGCGTCCGCCGCCACGCAGCTTGATCTGCGGTCGGAGAGTGCTGAGCGAGCGCAGATTGCAGCAAGCCTGAAGGCACTCGCGAAGCTAAGTGAAGTTCAGTTTGATGCGGTACTCGGCGAAGAGGCCAAACGTTCGCCTGTACAGATCGTGGGCGATCTGAAGCTAATGCTGGTCGTAGAGATTGATGTTGAGGCAGAGCGGGCTCGTCTATCGAAAGAGGCCGCACGTCTTGAAGGCGAGATCCAGAAGGCCAAGGGCAAGCTGAGTAACGAGCAGTTCGTTGCCCGCGCCCCAGAGGCTGTCGTCCAACAAGAAAAAGAGAGGCTTGCGGGGTTTGAGACGGCGCTATCGCGGATTCAAGACCAGTTAAAGAACCTCTAGGTCCTGAAAAGAAAAAAGGCGCCCTTCTTCCCCTGGCGCCCAAATGACCGTCACTCCCTCAAATGACGACCTCTCCTCCTCAATGGAGACGAGTCTAATCTCTTCTTTTAATTAAAAACACATATTCACCCCCGGACTCAGTACTTTCCATAAGTCGATGTCCGGTGTGACGACAGAAATATTCAAAGTCTCGCGTTGCGCCAGGGTCGGTGGCCAGCACCTGCAGGACCTGGCCGGGGTCGAGCTCATTGAGCGCCTTCTTCGCCTTCAGAATCGGCATGGGGCAGCTCAAGCCCCGGGTATCCAGAACGCGATCAATCACCCGTTCAGACCTTGGCAGCGACAAAGTCTTTAACGCTCGCAAGTGCCTTCGGAAGTCCGGATGGGTCCGTACCCCCAGCCTGGGCCATGTCAGGGCGTCCACCGCCTTTACCGCCCACCTGAGTGGCCACATGATTGACCAGATCGCCCGCCTTGACCTTTGCCGTTAGGTCCGCCGTGACCCCCGCAATCAGGGTGACCTTGCTGCCTTCAACGGTCGACAGCACGATGGCCGCGGTCTTCAACGCATTTTTCAGCTTATCTAAGGTCTCACGCATGGAGGCGACATCGGCGCCCTCCATCTGGACCGCCAATACCTTGACCCCAGCGACATCGATCGCCTGACCCGCAAGGTCATCGCCCGCAGATGCTGCAAGTTTGGACTTTAGGCGGCCAATTTCTTTCTCCATCGCTTTGACCTGGTCCATGATCTGGGCCAGACGATTCGGCAGCTCCGCAACGGGCGCCTTGATCACGCCTGCCGCTGCAGACAGCGACGACTCCAGCGACTGCATGAGTGCTAAGGCGTTCTCACCGGTCACGGCCTCGATACGACGAATGCCCGCAGCCACGCCTGATTCCGAGATGATCTTAAAGACACCAATGTCTCCGGTGCGGCTCACATGGGTGCCACCACAGAGTTCACAGGATGAGCCGATATCCAACACGCGCACCTCATCCCCATACTTCTCACCGAAGAGCGCCATCGCACCATGGGCAATCGCGTCATCAAAAGACATCACGGTCGCCTGTGTGGCCTGATTGGCCAGAATCTCAGCATTCACAATTGATTCGATACGACGAATCTCATCATCCGTCACCGGCTGGTTATGGGAGAAGTCAAAACGTGTCTTATCGGGATCGACCAACGAGCCCTTCTGCTGAACATGCGTGCCCAGTACTTCGCGCAATGCCTTGTGCAGCAAGTGGGTCGCCGAGTGGTTACGAACCGTGTGGGCGCGACGCGCGGTATCCACCTGCGCTGTGACCTTATCCCCCACCTTGATCTCACCAGAAATCACGCGGCCATGGTGCCCGAAGACCTCTGCCGAGATCTTCTGGGTATCTTCGACCTGGAAACGCATGCCATTACTTACGATCTCGCCAGCATCGCCGACCTGACCGCCCGACTCGGCATAAAAGGGCGTGGCATCTAAAACGATCACGGCATGGTCTCCAGACTTTGCAGAAGACACCGATGTGCCATCCACATAGACTGCTGTGACCTTGCCGGATTCTTCGAGTCGCTCGTAGCCCACAAACTGGGTCGATACTCCGGAGTACTCCAGCGTATGCGCTGCCTTAAATTTTCCTGCTGCGCGGGCCTGCTCACGCTGACGATTCATCGCCGCCTCAAAGCCCTGCTCATCAACTTCCACACCGCGTTCACGACAGACGTCTGCAGTCAGGTCCAGCGGAAATCCAAACGTGTCATAAAGCGTAAAGGCGGTCTGGCCATCGAGTCGGCCGCCTTTTGCAAGACCTGCCAAGGCAGCATCCAGGATACCCATGCCCTTTTCTAAGGTCTCACCAAAACGCTCCTCTTCCTGCTTGAGCGTTGCCGCGACGCGATCGGCCTGGTTGGCGAGTTCGGGATAAGCCGCACCCATTTCTTTCACGAGATCGGCAACCAACCGATAAAAGAATGGCTGGCTCTGCCCAAGCTTGTGGCCATGACGCAAAGCCCGACGAATAATTCGACGCAAGACATAACCACGTCCTTCATTGCCGGGAATGACGCCATCGACAATCAGAAAACTACAGGCGCGGATATGGTCCGCAATCACGCGAAGTGATGG
>CAYPCG010000043.1:0-13312 GCA_964409175.1 uncultured Burkholderiaceae bacterium | reverse complement strand
GGTCTCCGTCGGATTGAGGCGGTAAGTTTTGTGAATCCCAAGCGAGTGCCGCAGATGGCCGACGCGGAGGGACTGATGAAGCGCCTTCCTAGGCGTGAGGGCGTCTCGTATTCGGGTCTTGCGTTAAATGAGCGCGGGGCCGAGCGTGCGGTGGACGCAGGGGTGGACGAAGTTAACTATGTGGTGATCTCGACGGATACCTATAACCGTGCGAATCAAGGCTGCTCGACAGACGAAACGCTCGCCCAATGGGACCGAGTGGCCGAGATCTGTGCCAAGGCAAATATTCCCACGACGGTGACGATCGCAGCATCTTTTGGCTGTCCATTCGAAGGTGAAGTCGCTGAGAGAAAGGTCGCGGCACTTGCCGTGGCGATCGCTCGAAACGCTCCCAAAGAGATTGCACTTGCCGATTCCATCGGTGTGGCGACTCCTGTAGACATCACTCGGGTGGTGTCTGCGGTTCGATCCGCGTTACCCGATGTCGCATTACGGTGTCACTTCCATAACACTCGTAACACCGGACTTGCGAATGTCATGGCGGCAATACAAGCGGGTGTCTCGGTCTTTGATTCATCGATTGGCGGTATTGGTGGCTGTCCGTTTGCGCCGGGCGCGACAGGGAATATTGCGACCGAGGATCTCGTCTATATGCTGAAGCGAATGGGGGAGGCCCAGACGATTGATCTTGTCGCGGTCTGTGAGACGGCGGTCTGGTTGAGTCAGGTATTAGAGCATCCATTGCCAGGATCGGTATCGCGCACGGGGATCTTCCCGTTTGCGCCTAAGACGCAGGAGTCGCGCGTTGCAGCTTAAGGCCCATGCCCTCCGAGTAGGTGACGACATTGACACAGACGTTATTTTTCCTGCGCGTTATCTGTCTGTGCTTGAGCCGAAGGAACAGGCCCGTCATGCCTTCGAACCGTACGGAAAGGATTTTCAGTCCCGACTCATCTCAAGTCCGGCCATTGTCGCGGGCTGGAACTTCGGCTGTGGATCTTCGCGCGAGCATGCCGTGACCTGCCTGTTGGGACTCGGGATTCAACTGGTGGTGGCCAAGTCGTTTTCGCGCATTTTCTTTCGAAATGCAGTCAATAATGGACTTGCTGTCGTCGTGTGCGATCTCGCGGATCGCGTTCAGGATGACGAGCTCATTTCAGTGGATCTTGCCAAGGGCCAGGCAGACTTAGCGGGCGAATCCGTGCGGTTCACACCGTTAGCGCCGCCGCTGCTGAACATTCTTCAGCATGGCGGCTTGTGGAAAGCGCCTCGACTCGCTGCGGGAGGCCAATAATGGGGCAGACGTCTGCTGAAAAAATCATGAGCCGGATCGCTGGCCGAACCGTCTCCGCCGGGGACTTTATCGAAGGCTGCCCGGATTACACCTTCAGCCTGGATGATGGCATCGGACTTGTCGATCGTTACTTTCGGCTGCACGGGATTGACAAGGTCCGTTACCCCGAGCGGATTGCAGTGTTCTTTGACCACTACGCTCCGGCAGACACGCCGTTGCATGCGAATATTCATGGCATTGGTCGGGTACTCTGCCGTCGTTTTGGGATTGATAAGCTCTACGAGGTCGGCGATGGGATATCCCATCAGGTCTCCATTGAGTCAGGGCTTGTTCGTCCGGGACAGTTCGTGACCAACACGGATTCCCACACGATCACCTTGGGGGCGGTCGGTGCGGCAGGATGTGGGATCGGTGTGGCAGAGATGGCCTACCTGTGGGCCTATGGCGTATTGTGGTTTCAAGTGCCAACAGCATCGCGTGTGGTGATTAACGGTCGACTCACGCCTGGGGTCTATGCAAAGGATCTTGCACTGACCATTGTGCAGAAGCTCTCGGCACGTGGAGCGATCTATCAGTCGATCGAGTACTCGGGGTCAGCCTTTGACAGTCTGTCTATCTCGGAGCGGATGACGTTGTGTAACCTTGGTGTGGAGATGGGCGGGAAGTTTGCCATTGCACCGATTGATGCTGTGACCAGAGCGCACTACGCTCGTTTTTCGGATCAGTCGGTGGATGACTCGACCAATGCGGATCTGGATGCCCACTATGCAGCCCATTATCAGTTTGATGCGGCATCGATCGCGCCGATGGTGTCGTCACCCCATTCAGTGGATAACGTCGCGCCTGTGACAGACCTGCCAAATACTCAGATTCACCAGGCATTTCTCGGGACGTGTACCAATGGACGACTCGATGATCTCCAGGCTGCAGCAGCCGTGCTAAAGGGAAAGCGTGTTGCGCCTGGCGTACGATTCATTGTCACGCCTGCATCACGCGAGGTCTATAAGGCCGCCATCGAGACGGGAACGCTTGGGACACTTGTCGATGCAGGATGCGTCATCACCACCCCTGGCTGCGGCGCCTGTGCGGGGATTCATCAGGGCGTGCTTGCGGAGGGCGAGGCCTGCATCGCCTCATCGAGTCGCAATTTTCTCGGCCGGATGGGAAACAAAGATGCGCGGGTTTTCCTTGGCTCGCCGGCCACGGTCGCGGCCAGTGCACTTACCGGACGGATCACAGACCCTCGAACCATTTTGAGTACCACCTAGTCGATGAGGAATGATCTATGACGATTCAGGGAACGCCTGAGAATGGTGCGCTTGCGGGCGTTAAAGTACTCGAGTTAGGGCAGCTGATCGCGGGCCCGTTCTGTGGGCAGATGCTTGCGGACTTCGGCGCAGATGTCGTGAAGATTGAGTCGCCGGGATCGGGAGACCCGATTCGTGAATGGGGTAAAGAAAAGACCGGTGGTAAGTCCTTGTACTGGCCTGTGATTGGGCGCAACAAGAAATCGGTCACATTGAATCTGCGACTCCCAGAAGGCCAGGCGCTGGCCCGTCGACTTGCTCAAGAGTCCGAC
This sequence comes from uncultured Burkholderiaceae bacterium, assembly GCA_964409175.1. Lineage (GTDB taxonomy): Bacteria > Pseudomonadota > Gammaproteobacteria > Burkholderiales > Burkholderiaceae_A > Lacustribacter. The sequence goes on along the minus strand of CAYPCG010000043.1, from coordinate 10,439 downwards.
ATTTTGATTGAGAATTTTCGTCCCGGCACGCTCGAGAAGTGGGGCCTTGGCTGGGAGGATCTAAAAAAGCTAAATCCGCGGTTGATCATGGTTCGGGTGACCGGCTACGGCCAGACAGGACCGTACGCGGAGCGTGCAGGATACGGTGCAATTGGCGAGGCCATGGGGGGGCTTCGTTATGTCAATGGGGATCCGTCGACCCCGCCTTCGCGCGTCGGTGTGGCGATTGGCGATACGCTCACGGGCTTACACGCAGCCTATGGCGCACTGGCGGCGCTCCAGGCTCGCACGCGAACAGGGCACGGACAACTGGTGGACGCAGCGATCTACGAGAGTGTGCTTAACATGATGGAAAGTCTGATCACTGACTATGACGTGGCCGGATTTATACGGGAACGGACGGGGTCGATCTTCCCAGGGATTGCACCGAGTAATATCTACCCCACCTCGTGTGGCCGATCGGTATTGATCGGAGCGAATCAAGACACTGTCTTTCGCCGACTGTGTCAGGTGATGGGGCAGGAGGCGCTCGGAACCGATCCGCGTTTCGCCACCCATACGGCACGGGGCCAGAACCAGGGTTTATTAGATCGATTAATTGGTGAGTGGACGATTCAGCACACCCGCGAGTCCGTGCTGGCGATGTTGGATGAAGCAGGGATTCCCGCGGGCCAGCTCTACACCGCAAAGGAGATGCTCGAAGATCCTCAGTTTGCGAGTCGGCAGACGATCATCCGTGCACCGAGTGAGGAGCTTGGCCAGGTGGCGATGCAGAATGTGGCGCCAAAGTTGTCAGCGACACCGGGCGGTGTCCATCATGCGGGGGCTCGGCTCGGCGCTCATAACCACGAGATCTTTGTCGGTCGGCTTGGATTGACTGAAGAACAGTTTGTCGCCTATCAAGAGGCGGGCGTGATCTAACGGTTGATCAGCTGACGAATCTCTGGGATCAGCTCTGAAGCGGTAATCCCTACCATTCCCCCCAGACGCTCGGTGAGTTCCTCGGCGGCCTGCCCGTGGATTCTTGCACCTGTGGTGACGGCGTCGATGGGCGATACGCCTTGGGCGATGAGGGCTGCAATCAGGCCTGCGAGGACATCGCCTGTTCCCCCTGTCGCCAGTGCTGCGTTGCCCGTCGGATTGATCTGGATGGATCCATCGAGATGGGCGATGACTGAACTGGCACCTTTGAGCAATGTAATCGCGCGGAAACGTTCTGCGAGCGCGCTTGCCGCATGCGTTCTATCCGATTGAACGGTTTCGGTAGTCGTCTGAAGTAGTCGGGCCGCCTCGGCGGGGTGGGGCGTAATCACCGTGGGGGCTTCCCGACGGGCGATCTGCCGCGCGAGTGCGGGATCTTGCGCAATTAGATTGAGCGCATCGGCATCGACGACCATTGGTGCAGCAAGTCGGACACAGTCGGACACGATTTGGTGTGCCGCGTCCGATTCTCCCAACCCGGGGCCGAGCAGCCAGGCGTTAATCGGACGGTGCCGACTCTGTGGCACATCGACAATCATGACCTCAGGGAAGAGGGGATCCAAGACGAACCCATCATTGAGATCAGGCCGAACAAGATAGACGCGTCCGCAGCCACTCATGACCGCACACCGTGCGGAGAGCGTTCCGGCCCCGACCGTGCCGCGCGCGCTACCCACGATGCCCAGGGCACCGTGGTCCCCTTTGTGAGCGTCAGACTTGCGCGTCAGAATCGGCATCGACTTGCTTATTCGCGGGAGTCTTATTGCGGCTTTAAGGCGCTTTTGATCTGCTCCAGCGCAGTGGGATCTTCAAGCGTGGTCAGGTCACCCGAGTCGCGGCCTTCTGCTAGGGCCTGCATGGAGCGACGCAAAAGCTTGCCAGAACGTGTCTTTGGCAGCATCGTGACAAAGTGCACTCGCGACGGCCGTGCGATCGCGCCGAGTTCCTTATCCACGGTCGCCATAATCGCTTTCTCTTCCGCTGCACGTCCCTCTGGTGTCTTCACGACATCGATATTCTTGAGTACGCAGAAGGCCAGGGGCATTTGGCCCTTCAGCGCGTCCGCGACGCCGACAACGGCAACCTCGGCAACATTCGAATGAACTTGGATCGCCTCTTCGATCTCGCGAGTCCCTAACCGGTGACCAGCCACATTAATCACGTCATCGGTACGACCAAGAATGAAGTAATAACCGTCTTCATCTCGAGTCGCATAGTCAAACGTGGAGTAGAGCTTACGACCGGGAACTGCGGTGAAGTAGGTCTTCAAGAAGCGCTCATCATCGCCCCAGACGGTCTGCAGACACCCGGGGGGGAGTGGAGGAACGGCGCAGAGCATGCCCTTTTCGTTCGCACCGACCTCTTCATAGGTCGTCTCATGGATCAGTCGCAGGTCATAGCCATAGACCGCAAAGCTTGGGCTTCCAAACTTAGTGGGTGTCTCTTCAATGCCGTGCTGAGCGGCAAGAATCGGCCAGCCTGTTTCGGTTTGCCAGTAGTTGTCAATGATCTTCGCGCCACCCAGGGCATCCGAGATCCAGCGTGCGGTAGGTTCATCGAGCGGCTCACCGGCAAGAAATAATCGGCGCAGGCACTTGGTGTTGTGCTGGGTCATGTATTTTGGATCTTGTTTCTTCAGTACCCGTGCTGCGGTTGGAGAGGAGAACATGGTGGTTGCCTGGAATCGCTCAACGATGCTCCACCAGATACCGGGATCTGGATTGGTGGGCATGCCTTCGTAGACGATCGTGGTAGAACCATTAATGAGCGGGGCGTAGACAATGTATGAGTGGCCCACCACCCAACCGATATCGGAGGTACAAAAGAAGACTTCGCCTGGCTTGCAGTCAAAAATATGGTGCATGGATGCCGCAAGCGCCACCGCGTAGCCTCCAGTATCTCGCTGCACACCCTTGGGCTTGCCGGTGGTGCCCGACGTGTAAAGAATGTAAGAGGGATCGGTGGCCAGCATCGGCTCGCAGGCAACAGACTTGCCCAGATGGGCGGTACGAAGTGTGGCGTAGTCCACGTCGCGTCCGTCGATCTGCGTCATCGGCGCAAGACCACGATTCACAAGCAAGACCTTCTTTGGCGGACGCTCCGCCAGCCGACAGGCTTCGTCGACCAGGTGTTTGTAGGGCACCTCTTTACCGTTTCGCATCCCTGCATCAGCAGAGATCATGACGACTGGTTGGGCATCATCGATTCGTGCGGCCAGTGAAGGCGCAGCAAAACCGCCGAAGACAACAGAATGGATTGCGCCGATTCGAGCGCAGGCGAGCATGGCAAAGATCGCTTCGGCGATCATTGGCATGTAGACCAGCACCCGATCTCCCTTTTTGACGCCGAGTGACTGAAGGATGGATGCCATTGCCTGCACCTCGTCGTGCAGCTGTCGATAGGTGTAGATTCGCTCTTCTTTGATTTCCGTTGAGATGTAGACCAGTGCCTTCTGATCTGCGCGTGTGGCTAAGTGCCGGTCAATCGCGTTATGACAGAGATTGATCTTGCCGTCCGGATACCAGCGGGCAAAGGGTGGGTCACCGAAGTCGAGAATGGCCTCGGGTGGCGTAAACCAGTCGACCAGCTTGGCCTGCTCAGCCCAGAAAGCCTCTTTGTCTTCGATCGAGCGTTGGTGAAATGCTGCGACGGTTGTTGCCATGGTTGTCTCCTTTACCCTTGGTCTTGTGGTATTCGAACCCAGCCTTCCATGAGGATACGCGCACTACGACTCATCATGACTTTTTTTACGACCCATTGGTCGCCAATTTTTTCTGCCTCCGCCCCGACACGAAGCGTCCCAGAAGGATGGCCAAATCGCACGGCAGATCGAGACTGTCCGCCGGCAGCACGGTGCACCAGCGTTCCTGGAATCGCGGCGGCGGTGCCGATGGCAACAGAGGCAGTACCCATCATCGCGTGATGGAGTTTCCCCATGGACAGTGCACGAACAAGGAGATCGATCTCTTGGCCGTCGACCGTTTTGCCGCTTGACGCAGTGTAGGTCTTCGGCGGCGCAACAAAGGCCACTTTCGGGGTGTGTTGTCGTGTCGCTGCTTCAGACAGGTCCTTGATCAATCCCATCCGCAATGCGCCGTGGGCGCGAATCGTTTCAAACATCGCCAGCGTCTTGCTGTCATTGTTAATCTGATCTTGTAGTTCGCAGCCCGTGAATCCAATCGCCTGGGCTTCGACAAATATCGTCGGGATACCCGCATTGATCATGGTGGCAGCGAGCGATCCGACACCGGGCACATCCAGGGTGTCCATCAGATTTCCGGTCGGGAACATCGCGCCTTCGCCCCCTTCCTCTTCGGCGGCAGGGTCCATGAACTCGATCTGGATCTCCGCAGCGGGGAAGGTTACCCCGTCTAGCTCAAAGTCACCGGTTTCTTGGACTTCGCCATTGGTCATCGGCACATGCGCAACGATGGTCTTACCAATGTTGACCTGCCAGATCCGGATGGTGGCGATTCCGTTCTGGGGAACAGTGGATGGGTCCACGAGTTGATTGCGAATGGCAAACGGCCCTACTGCTGCAGTCAGATTGCCGCAGTTACCGCTCCAGTCAACAAACGGCTTGTCGATTGAGACCTGACCAAAAAGATAGTCCACATCGTGACCTGGCTGCTGACTCTTTGAGAGGATGACGGTCTTACTGGTGCTCGACGTGCCGTTGCCTAGTCCGTCAATCTGCTTGCCATAGGGATCTGGGCTACCAATGACCCTTAGTAATACCGCATCGCGTACAGGCCCAGGGACTTGCGCCGCGGCAGGAAGATCCTCGAGTCGAAAGAAAACGCCTTTACTGGTGCCACCCCGCATGTAGGTTGCGGGGATTTTGATCTGAGGGGGAAACGACATAAAGGGTCCTAGGCTGCTTTTGATTCCAGAAAGTCTTGGGCAAATCGTTGCAAGACACCGCCCGCTTCGTAAATGGAGACTTCCTCTGCCGTATCCAGCCGACACAAGACAGGGACCTGCTCGGATATCCCATTCTTGCGATGGATGACGAGGGTGAGTGTGGCGCGTGGTGTGCGATTTCCGATGACATCGAAGGTCTCGGTGCCATCAATCCCGAGGGTGAGACGGGTTGTGCCGGGATGAAATTCCAACGGCAGCACACCCATCCCCACTAAGTTGGTCCGGTGGATACGCTCGAATCCTTCCGCAACAATCGCCTCGACGCCCGCGAGCCGCACGCCTTTTGCGGCCCAGTCACGGGAAGAGCCCTGGCCATAGTCGGCTCCTGCGATGATGATCAATGGCTGCTTGCGGTTCATGTAGGTTTCAATTGCCTCCCACATCCGCATGACGTTGCCTTCTGGTTCAATGCGAGCCAGTGAGCCCTGAACCACCTTGCCATTTTCTTTCACCATCTCGTTCAGCAGCTTAGGATTCGCAAAGGTGGCACGCTGTGCGGTGAGATGGTCCCCGCGGTGGGTGGCGTAGGAGTTAAAGTCTTCCTCCGGAAGCCCCATTGCTGCAAGGTATTCGCCTGCTGCGCTATCAAGCAAGATCGCATTCGATGGCGATAGATGATCGGTGGTGATGTTATCGCCCAGCACCGCCAACGGCCGCATGCCACGCATGGTGCGTTCGCCCGCAAGGGCGCCTTCCCAGTATGGGGGCCGACGAATGTAGGTGCTCTTGGGGCGCCATTCATACAAAGGGCTGACTTTCTCGCCGCCATCCAGTCGAACCTTAAACATCGGCTCATAGACGCTGCGGAACTGTTCGGGTTTCACGCTCTTGGCAATCACCGCATCAATCTCTTCATCGGTCGGCCAGAGATCCTCAAGATGAATTGGCTTGCCATCGGCGGTCTGACCGAAGCTGTCTTTTTCAATATCGAAACGAATGGTCCCCGCGAGCGCATAGGCGACGACCAAGGGAGGGGATGCCAGGAAGGCTTGTTTCGCGTAGGGATGAATGCGACCGTCAAAGTTTCGATTACCGGATAACACCGCCGTGGCATAGAGATCACGATCAATGATCTCCTGTTGGATCTTTGGATCTAATGCGCCGCTCATACCGTTACAGGTCGTGCAGGCAAATGCGACGACACCAAATCCAAGTTGCTCTAGCTCTGGAAGTAGGGCGGCTTCTTCCAGGTACAGGGCCACTGCCTTCGAGCCTGGCGCCAGCGAGCTCTTCACCCAGGGCTTTCGGGTTAATCCCAGACGATTGGCATTTCGGGCCAGTAGGCCTGCCGCCACCATATTGCGAGGGTTGTTGGTGTTGGTACAGCTGGTAATCGCAGCGATGATCACTGCACCGTCTGGCATGAGACCTGGTGTGGTCTCGACCTTTCCGGTGATGCCTTGGCTGGCAAGATCGGTAGTCGCCACGCGTTTATGAGGGTTCGATGGTCCTGCGATATTGCGAACGACTGTCGAGAGATCAAACTGCAGTACCCGCTCATAGTCGGCGTCTTTCAACTGATCCGCCCAAAGGCCCGTCTGTTTCGCATAGGTTTCTACAAGGCGCACCAGACTGTCATCGCGACCGGTGAGTCGCAGATAGCGTAGCGTCTGGTCATCAATGTAGAACATGGCCGCCGTCGCACCGAATTCGGGCGCCATGTTTGAGATGGTGGCTCTGTCACTCAGGGTGAGGGCTGAGGCCCCTTCTCCAAAAAACTCCAGATACGCAGAGACCACCCGTTGCTTACGCAGAAACTCGGTCAATGCCAAGACGACATCGGTGGCCGTGATGCCGGGCTGTGGGCGGCCGGTGAGGTGCACACCGACAATTTCGGGAAGACGCATGTAGGAGGCTCGGCCTAGCATGACGCTTTCCGCTTCAAGCCCGCCGACGCCAATCGCAATGACGCCAAGGGCATCGACCATCGGCGTGTGGCTATCAGTACCGACGAGCGTGTCGGGAAATGCCACATTGTCTTTGACCTGAATGACTGGCGACATCCGCTCTAGGTTGATCTGATGGAGGATGCCGTTCCCTGGGGGAATCACATCGACATTTCGAAAAGCCTTCCGTGTCCATTCAATGAAATGAAAACGGTCCTCATTCCGTCGGTCTTCGATGGCCCGGTTCTTATCGAAGGCCTGAGGATCATCGCCGCCACACTCGACCGCAAGCGAATGGTCCACGACCAGCTGTGTCGGAACGACGGGATTCACCTGTGAGGGATCTCCGCCTTTTTCAGCAATGGCATCGCGCAATCCGGCGAGATCCACAAGTGCGGTCTGACCAAGAATGTCATGGCAGACCACGCGCGCTGGAAACCAAGGGAAGTCGAGATCACGTTTGCGATCGATAATCTGAAGCAGTGCATCGTGTAGCGCCGCTGGGTCACACCGACGCACGAGATTTTCGGCGAGCACTTTCGAGGTGTATGGCAGCCTGTCATAGGCGCCGGGGCGAATTGCCTCTACGGCCTCACGCGTGTCATAAAAATCGACCGTAGTACCAGGCAGGGGCTTACGATGAGCGGTGTTCATGGGCGACCTCGTTTACTTACGCTTCTCGATCGGAACAAATGCCTGGTCTTCCGGTCCGATGTAGTTCGCGCTCGGACGAATGATCTTGCCGTCCGCGCGCTGCTCAATGATGTGGGCACTCCAGCCTGAGGTACGGGAGATGACAAAGAGTGGGGTAAACATGGCGGTCGGGACCCCCATCATGTGATAGCTCACCGCGCTAAACCAGTCGAGGTTGGGGAACATCTTCTTGGCATCGGCCATGACAGATTCAAGGCGCTCGGCAATATCAAACATCTTGGTGTCTTTGGCCATGAGTGAGAGTCGGCGTGCGACCTCTTTAATCACTTTGTTTCGTGGGTCCGCAATGGTGTAGACCGGGTGTCCAAATCCAATCACCACTTCTTTGGCCTCGACCCGACGACGAATATCCGCTTCCGCCTCATCTGGGGTGTCATACCGTTTCTGAACTTCGAAGGCGACTTCGTTCGCACCGCCGTGCTTCGGGCCGCGCAGCGCGCCGATGGCCCCCGTAATACTGCTGTAAAAGTCTGCGCCGGTGCCGGCCACCACGCGCGCCGCAAAGGTCGATGCGTTAAATTCGTGCTCGGCATACAAGATCAGTGACGTGTGCATGGCACGGACCCACTCGTCAGGGGGCGTGCGGCCGTGCAGCAGATGCAGGAAGTGACCGCCGATTGAGTCATCATCCGTTTCGACGTCGATCATCTTGCCGTTATGGCTGTAGTGGTACCAGTAGAGCAGCATGGAGCCCAGTGAGGCCATGAGTCGATCAGCGATGTCGCGCGCACCCGGCGCAGCATGGTCATCTTTCTCCGGCAGGTTGCATCCAAGTGCCGACACGGCCGTCCGCATCACATCCATCGGATGGGACGATGCAGGTAACGATTCCAGCGCCTGCATGACATTCGCGGGGATCCCGCGCAGTGCCTTGAGCTTGGCCTTGTAACCATTGAGCTCGGCTAACGTTGGGAGCTTTCCATGGACCAATAGATAGGCGATCTCTTCAAATTCGCAGGTCTCTGCGAGATCGAGAATGTCATAGCCTCGGTACGCCAGATCGTTGCCAGTACGTCCGACAGTACATAACGCGGTGTTGCCGGCAGTCACGCCAGAAAGCGCGACGGATTTTTTGGGTTTTGGGGTGTTAGGGGCGAGTTCTGAAGAAGTGGTCATGGTCAGTCAGTGTGGTCAAAAAGAGAGAAACAGAAAATGGCAAGGAAGAAATTGGACATGGCGGGGGACCAGAAAAACAAGGCGACCGTAAAGTCGCCTTGTCTGCCCTATTTATTTTGGAACAAGGCGTCGAGTTTGTTCTCGTAGTCCCAGTATCCAATTGAGTCGTAGAGCTCTTGACGGGTCTGCATCATTGAGACGACGTTCTTCTGGGTGCCGTCTTTGCGAACTGCTTGATAGACGGTCTCGGCGGCCTTGTTCATCGCGCGAAACGCGGACAGAGGATAGAGCGCCATAGCAACATCCGCTGTTCTTAGCTCATCCGTGGTGTAGAGCGGTGTCGCGCCAAACTCGGTGATGTTTGCGAGGACAGGAACCTTCACGGCCTTTGCAAATTCCTTGTACATCGACAGTTCGGTCATCGCCTCGGGGAAGATCGCATCGGCGCCGGCCTCAACACAGGCACAGGCGCGATCGATGGCGGACTGAAGTCCTTCGACGGCGAGCGCATCGGTGCGCGCCATGATCACGAAATCAGGATCCGTTCGTGCATCAACCGCAGCACGAACACGATCCACCATTTCTTCCTGGCTTACGATCGCTTTGCCGGGTCGGTGGCCGCATCGTTTTGCGCCGACCTGATCTTCGATATGAAGTGCGCCGGCACCGAACTTAATCAGCGACTTTGTCGTCCGGGCGATATTGAAGGCCGACGCACCAAACCCGGTGTCGACGTCGACCAATAAGGGCAGGTCGCAGACATCGGTAATCCGGCGAACATCGGTGAGCACATCGTCGAGCCCAGAGATGCCGAGATCCGGAAGCCCAAGTGATCCGGCGGCGACGCCGCCCCCCGAGAGGTATATGGCCTTGAAACCCGCGCGCTTTGCGAGCAGCGCATGGTTTGCATTGATCGCGCCGATGATCTGTAGTGGTTTTTCTTGCGCAAGTGCCTCGCGGAAACGACGCCCTGCGGATGTTGTCGGCTGCGACATACCTCTTCTCCCTGATTGGTGCCACTTGGTATGTACTGGACGATACGGGAATCGAACCCCCCTGAGAATGCGTGATTTTGGACCTACCCTTCGTCATTTGCGAAGGGTGAGAGGCTCCGGTAAAGTGAGGATATGAATTTAGACCCTTTCTTGACGGCCACCGGGGCTGTTGCCATCGGGGAGATTGGGGATAAGACCCAGCTCCTGACCCTGGTTCTTGCCGCGCGTTTTCCGAAGGCGCTTCCGATTCTCGCGGGAATCGTTGTAGCAACCCTTGCAAACCATGCCTTTGCCGTTGCCCTGGGGATCTGGGGCGCCCAGTGGCTGACGCCGGAGGTGCTTCGCTGGGTTCTTGGGGGGTCTTTTCTCGCGCTTGCCGCCTGGGCCTTGGTGCCAGACAAACTCGATGAGGAAGGGATCCGTCTGTGGGAGACGGCCTTCATCGCGACCGTTATCGCTTTTTTTATTGCGGAGATTGGGGATAAGACGCAGGTCGCCACTGCGCTATTGGCCGCAAAACATGCGGACTTCCCGCTTCAGGTGATCCTGGGCAGTACCCTTGGCATGGTCTTGGCGAATGCGCCCGCGATCTGGCTGGGGGAGCATCTCTTGAAACGCATTCCGATCAAGCTCATTCGCATGACGGCAGCGGGCCTTTTTGCTGTGCTGGGACTCTGGATGCTGATCTTTGGAGTCCCGGGTTTATAACTGGAGGAAAGGTGTTTAACCCAAGTCAGGAAGACGTCCGACGATTTTTCTGTGAGGCCTGGTCAAAGGCCACGCATCAGCTGCCACTCGCGCCGATTGAGGTGATGGCGGTGGA
>CAYPCG010000042.1:0-13559 GCA_964409175.1 uncultured Burkholderiaceae bacterium | reverse complement strand
ATGATCTCTGTCCACTCGAGCGGCCAGCCCAGCAGGAAAATAATCACCTGCGACAAAATCAAGAACTGCACTGGCGTCAGGCCTAGTCCCAGAACCCATTTCTCGACAAGCTCTTGTCCACCCAAGAGGGCGAATGCCGCCGAGAAAATTGATGACCCAACAAATAACCAGCAGACCATCGCACTGGTCTTGGCCGTCAAGAAGACCGACTCGCGCACGACCAGATAGTTAAGTCGTCGATAGGCCGCAGCCAACACGGCACCACCGATCGCTCCCACTGCTGCGGCCTCGGTCGGTGTCGCAAGACCAAAGACAATCGACCCCAACACCGCAAGGATGAGCACCGCGAGCGGAAAGAACGACCCCAGGAGCATCTTAAAGATCTCAAGACGAACCCAGGTAAAGAAGATGTAGAAGGCCAGCAGTACAAACCCGCCGATCCCCAGCATCCACCAATACCAGTTCGGCGCTGGCTTACGCTCTGCAGGAACCTCGGGCTGCGCGGCAGACGCTTCAGAAGATGCCGTTGCTTCGGCAGGAGCAGCCTCAGCGGACTCGGCGGGCATAGGCTCCGCCCCCATCTCGACAAGCTCTTCGGAAGCCTCTTCGGTTTCGTCAAGCACTGAGACCTCAGCGCTCATCTCCATCAGGCCTGAGGTATCCACCGTCTTTTCAGGCGCCGTCACCACCGAATACAGATAGCCCATGAACAAAGCGAAGAAGATCGCGGGAAGTAAGCTCACAAAGAGTGTCTTCAGAATCTGGGAAACTGAGACGCCCGTGTTGCTTGCGCCCACAAGACCTTTTACGAGCGCGGGCAAGACCCGATCACTGATCGTCTGCTTCAGTTGCTGATAGGCCTCTGGCAGTGGGACACGACGCTCTTCCTCAGCCAGTGGTGGCATCGACTGAGGTTTTAACTTCGCCATCAAAACAACATACAAAATATATAAAGACGCCAGCATGATGCCGGGGAAGAATGCCCCTGCATACAACTGCACCACGGATACCCCCGCTGTTGCGCCATAGACAATCAGCATCACCGAAGGTGGAATCAGAATTCCGAGCGTACCGCCTGCCGTAATCGAGCCTGCTGCAACCCGCACGTCATAGCCGCTCTTCATCATCTGTGGCAGGGCCAGCAGCCCCATCAGCGTCACCACGGCGCCTACAATCCCGGTCGCCGTTGCGAACACCGCACAGGTAAAAATCGTTGCCACTGCAAGTGACCCAGGCACACGCACCAACGCCAAATGAAGCGACTTAAAGAGCTTTTCAATTAGGTTGGCACGCTCTACCAGATACCCCATGAAGACAAACAATGGGATGGCGATCAGCACATCATTCGTCATCACGCCGTAGGTCCGCTGCACCATCAGCGTCAACGTATTAGTCAGCGCCAAATTAGGATCACGGAAATAGTAGGCGAAGAAGGTAAACAACACGCCCATGCCCATCAGCGTAAAGGCCGTGGGAAAGCCCAACATGATCGTGACGACCACGAGCGCCAACATCAAAAGCCCCACGTGACCCGATTCAAGGTTACCCCAGGGCATCAACGCGAGCGTGCCAATGACCACCAAGGCCATGATGGCAAAACCGAAGAAGAGTTCCTTACGCATTTTTGTTGTCTCCTTCGTGAGAGATCATGGCCTTAAGCTCTTCTACATCGACCTCTTCGACGTCATGTTCACGCGAGGGCCACTCACCTTCCCGGATACAGACCGCACACCGAAGGATCTCAATCACCCCTTGCATCAGGAGCACGGCACCTGCGATCGGAATGATGGTCTTAAACGGATAAATCGGAGGTCCGTCTGCAGTAATAGAGGAGTGTTCGAGAATGCGCCAAGAATCAGCGGCATAAAAATAACCGGCATAGATCAACGCCAAGATGCCAGGAATAAAGAAAATCAGATAAAGAATTAGATCAAGAATCGCCTGCGTTCTCGGCTGTAAAAAACCGTACAGAATGTCACCCCGTACATGGCCACTCTTCGCAAGCGTATAGGCGCCGGCCATCATAAAGAGCGTGCCATAGAGCATCATCTGAGCATCAAAAGCCCACGGATGAGGGTCGTTTAAGACATACCTTGAAAAGACCTCAAACCCAATCAATAGGGTCAATCCGATAATCAACCAGGAGAAGGCCTGGCCAATATACGTGGAGATTTTGTCGACCGTGAGAAAAAATTTTTGCACGATTTGATCCGTTAAGAAATCTTCATTAAAAAGGCAGCCTGCTTTCGCAAGGCTGCCTTTCAATCCCCTTCAGCACGCTTGTGGTACCAAAGGGGCTGCGAACCACGCTATTTTACTTCTTTGCGGGCGCTGCCTTGCCGGCAGGCGCTGCGCGGAAGTAATGGTCATAAGCCATACGGCGCTGAACGTTGGTCTCCAGATCCCATTTCACTGCACGGGCCGCAAAGGCACGCTGAGAGTCAACGATCTTCTTGAAGAGTGGATTTTCTGCCGACTTCTTCTTAACGATCTCGTCATAGGCCCGCAGCTGGGTACGGAGCACGGCATCGGGGGTCTTGAAGAACTTGACGCCTTGCTGCGTCGCCATTTCCTGATAGTCCTTGGAATAACGATCCACGGCCTTCCAGGACATATCAGCAGAGGCGGCCTCCACTGCGTTGTCCAGAATCGCACGCAGCTTGCCGGGCAGGCCACGATACTTCGCGCCGTTAAACAGAATCTCAAACTGCTCAGCATTCTGGTGATAGCTCTGCAGCATGCAGATCTTTGCCACGTCGGGGAAGCCCAGGAGTCGGTCAGAAGAGGCGTTATTGAACTCTGCACCATCCAACAGACCGCGGTCCATTGCAGGAACAATCTCGCCGCCAGGCAGCGCGTTCACCGAGACACCCATCGCCGTCAGCATATCAATCGAGATACCGACGGTACGGAACTTCATGCCCTTCATGTCCTCGAGCTTGGTGATGGGCTTTTTGAACCATCCCAGAGGCTGAGTCGGCATCGGGCCATAGACATAAGAACGAACGTCAGCGCCGACTGCCTTGTATAGCTCTTCCAGCAGCTGTGCGCCACCGCCGTACTTGTGCCAGGACAGCAGCATGTTGGCGTCCATACCAAAGGACGGGCCCGATCCCCACAGGGCGAGCGCAGAGTTCTTACCGTAGTGATACACGATCACACCGTGACCGCCATCAAGTGTTCCTTTGGAGACTGCGTCCAGCAGTCCGAATGCGGGGACCACTGCGCCTGCAGGAAGCACCTCGATTCGGAGTTCGCCACCAGTCATGTCATTGACCTTCTTCGCGAAGTCCAGTGCGTACTCGTGGAAGATATCCTTCGCAGGCCATGTGGACTGGAAACGGAAGTTAATCGTGCCCTGTGATTTTGCAATCATCGGGAATGCCAGCGCACCGGCACCAGCAGCACCTGCGCCTGCTAGGAACTTACGACGCTTTGGCGAGGCATCTGTTGCAACGGATGCAGTCTTTTTGTTGGTGGCTTTCTCTGCCATCGATGTCTCCTGAGTGATGGAACCTGAAACAAACCTCGCACGGAACCCTCCGGGCTTGGCGGACACGGTCGGACAGGCAATCCTGTCAACCGGAGCGATCATTATGTTCCCGCGAAATCGGGGTGTGTCCCTAGGGAATACCCCCGAACAATCGGGCGGCTCAAGGGGAATTTAGAAAAAGCCGGCGGTCACCTGAAATAGCTTCTCTACCTTGGGAATCATGCGTTTATCTGTCACGAATACAATTAGATGGTCGTCCGTCTCGATCAGGGTGTCGTGATGGCCCATGAGGACCGTGGGGGATGAGGTCTCCATGCCGCGGACGAGCGCCCCGATCGTGGCCCCTTCCGGCAGGTCAATCTCGTCAATTCGACGGCCCACCACCTTGGATGTCTTACGGTCGCCGTGGGCAACGACCTCCAGGGCTTCGGCAGCGCCCCGGCGCAGGCTATGCACCGCCGCAACATCTCCCCGGCGCACGTATTTCAATAGCTCCCCAATCGTGGCATGCGAAGGGGTAATGGCCACGTCTACCCGACCCCCCTCCATCAGCTCCGCATAAGCCCGCCGATTAATTAAAGCGATGACCCGCCGGGCTCCCATACGTTTCGCCAATAACGCGGACATGATGTTGTTTTCGTCGTCATTGGTCAGCGCAAGAAACAGGTCCATATTGCCCACGTTCTCCTGGGCGAGAAGCTCCTCGTCAGTAGAGTCTCCGTGCAATACCAAGGCCTGCCCATTGAGGCTCTGCGCAAGCACATTACATCGCTGACGATTGCCCTCAATGATCTTGGGGGTCATATAGCTCGAGACGCCCTTGGCGACCCGCAGTCCAATGTTGCCGCCCCCCGCGATCATCATGCGCCTCACTGAGCGCTCTTCTTTTCTTAGCTCTTTCGTGACCTGACGAATGTGCTCCGTCGCAGCGACAAAAAATACCTCGTCTCCCGCCTCGACCAACGTATTGCCATCAGGGGCAATCGCGCGATTTCCTCGAAAGATCGCCACAATGCGAGATTCGATATGTGGGAGATGTTCCCGCAGATCACGCACCGGATGGCCCACAAGGGGGCTATCCGAATCGGCCTTGACCGCCAGCATGCTGACTAGGCCACGGGCAAACTCCAGCACCTGAAGCGCTTCAGGAATTTCAATCAGCTTGATCAGATAGTCCGTCACCGTCTGCTCTGGACTGATCGCCATGTCCACCGCAAAGGCCTCTGGTGCTAAGAGATCCGGATTCTGAACCCACTGGGTCGATCGAAACCGCGCAATCCGCTTTGGCACATTAAACCGACGATGCGCCAGCAGACAGGCTGCAAGATTCGCCTCATCATCAGCGGTCACCGCAATCAGGATGTCGGAGTCTGCCGCCCCGGCTTCTTCGAGTACCGCTAACGATGTGGCGGTTCCCTGCACCGTTCGAAGGTCAAACCGCTCTTGTAATAGGGAGAGACTCTCGGCATCGGTATCGACCACCGTGATGTCATTTTTTTCCATCACGAGCTGCTCGGCAAGGCTCGCGCCAACACGACCGGCACCAAGAATCAAAATTTTCATAACGGCTTATCCAGACTCAATCAGCCTAGCGCTTATCGATGCCCAGCTGTTTCAGCTTTCGATAAAGATGGGTGCGTTCAAGTCCGGTGCTTTCTGCGACACGCGTCATGCTGCCGTTTTCTTTTCTCAGGTGATAGATGAGATACGCCCGCTCGAAGGCGTCTCGGGCTTCTCGCAAGGGCCGATCAACATCTATTTCAGCCAACGCCTGCGTCGCCGCATCACGCATCGAGGCCGGTTCAGACGTCGACGCTGACGGCACCGGCACCGTCTCCGGTGGTGGCGGCATGGGCGCTAGTTCTGCGTATTCTGTTTCCGGCTCCTGGTCCAGCGCATACGCGGATGGCTTGTGTAATTCAGGGCCGCGACGAACCGGCTGACGTGTCAATGCCGATTCAATCGTCTGCAAGAGCTTGGTCAACGCGATCGGTTTTTCCAGAAAATCGATCGCACCAATGCGCGTCGCTTCCACCGCAGTCTCAATCGTTGCGTGCCCCGACATCATGATGACCGGTGCTGTCATCCGCTGATTCGCGACCCACTCTTTGAGCAGCGAGACGCCATCCATGTCGGGCATCCAGATATCCAAGAGCACGAGGTCGTGATGTTTACTCGCATGCAGATCTCTTGCCTGGGCGGCGTTTTCAGCGAGCGAGACACAATATCCCTCATCCTGCAGAACTTCAGAAAGAAGTTCACGCACGCCGATTTCGTCGTCAACGATGAGGATGTCAGCCATAGTTCTGCTGCGTTTTTTGTCGCACAGGGTGATTGTGAGTCGCTTGGTCGAGTTTCGCAAATTCAACCACTGCCGCCGCACCCACGATCTGGCCGGGGTCGATTTCTTGGCGATTCACTAGACTGACACGGCCATGGTTTTCTTCCACGATCTTTTTCACAATCGCAAGACCCAGTCCGCTCCCTTTGGCCTTGCTGGTGAAGTAGGGCTCAAACAGCCGTCCACGCGTTTCGGGTAACAGTCCCGGCCCGTTGTCTAAGACCATTAGCCGAACCCGTTCCTCCTGTCGCGCACCCGCGACGAGCGCAAGACGTATCTCCACCGACCCCTCTGCGCTGTCGCCGATCGCGTCTTGGGCATTCTGCAAGAGGTTATGCACCACTTGAATACACTGGGCGCGATCCGCAAGCACCCAATACGCCTGCTGCTGCTCTGGCCAGAGAATTCGTTTATCCGTGGCATAGAGGACGCGCATCTCACGCAATAACTGTCCTAGGTCTAATGGCTCAGGGTTCGCCGCGGGAAGTCGGGCGTAATTCCTGAACTCGTCCACCATTGCCTTTAGAGAGGTGACCTGTTCGACAATGGTCTGTGTCGAACGCTGTAGCAACTCCGCCTCTTCTGGTGCGAGTCGATCCATCAGCCGTCGCTCAAGTCGCTCTGCGGACAACTGAATTGGGGTCAGTGGGTTCTTGATCTCGTGGGCCAGCCGTCGGGCAATTTCAGCGAAGTCGCGTGCCCGTTGGGCGGACAGCAACTCACCAATGTCATCAAAGACAAGGACCACCTGCGGCCGCTTACCCGAAATTTTCGAGCCGCTCACCAGCAGGGTCATCATCTGTCCGTCAGCGCGAGCCCCCTCATATTGAAACTGAATCTCCGGCGCATCCACCAGACCTTCAGTCAGCGTGGGCAGACACCCCCCGATGACCGCAAGCTGCGCCAATGACTGTCCTCGGGCCTGGGCCAGATCCAGCCCCAATAATCGTTCAGCACTCAAATTGAAGTCCAAGAGATTCCAATGTTCATCGACAATCATCACCCCTGCCGATAAGCCCGCCAGTACCTGCTGCAAAAACAGGTTTGATTCTTCCAGTCGAAGACGACTTCGCTGCGCCACCTCACGAGCGTCGTTCAGCTGACTCGTCATTTCATTAAAAGAACCGACAAGGACATTGAGTTCGTCCGTCGAGCTAGCATCGACACGAAGCGGTCGATAGTCCCCAGAGGCAACCGCTTTCGTCGCCCGCTCTAACTGACGTAGGGGCCCGGCTAACCAGCCACTTAACAACACCGCACTTAACAAGGCGCCAAAGAAGGCCAACAACAGGGTCAGCAACAGGGTTACCCCATAAATCTTACGAAGCCCTTGTTTTCCGAGCGTTAGCTGCTGATAGTCTCGGACGCCGTCATTCAGCGCTTCCAAGTTTTTCGCCAGCCCTTCGGGAATCGGTTCAACCCACTGAACAAAACGAGTCTCATCCCCCGATGGGGTGGCGCGAATGGTCATGGCGATGGCTCGTACCTGTAGCCCCCGATCCGCGGCCCCGGGCCTTGGCTCAATCGAGAGATATTGGCGTGCCGCCTTCGCACGGTTCAACGCATCCTGCGAGGGCAGTTCCGGTACGAGACTAGAAAACTGAGCGCTTCGACTCGCAAGCACGCGACCAGAGCCGGACAGAACGAGAATATCGGCACCCTCTCGGCCATCAATGGCCCGCTCAATCAGGTCGGTCATCTGACCCGAGGGGACTTCTTCGATCGCTAAGGCAAGGCGTCGTGCTCGAGACAGGACATCCGTAGAAATCGCATCGACCGATGCTCGCCCAAGGGATACCCCCGATTCCAGGGCAAGGTTGACGCTCTGTGAAAACCAGCTATCGATCGTTTTTGCAAGAAACTGTGCCGAGATAAATGAGACCAGGGCAACAGGGATCGCCCCGATCAATGCAAACGCAATCGCAAGTCGCACCATCAGTCGGGTGCCAAACACGCGGCGTTGATAGCGCCGATAGACGCGGACGATCACCGCGATGGTGACGACAACCATCAGCGCTGCAACAATAGAATTCGCTGCAACAAGCCAAGGATAGTAACGATCGAAGGCGGAGCTGCTCGAGCTCGACGCGGCCAACAACAGCATCAGCAACGCAGCAAGTCCAAGGACCAGCAGGAGTGCGGCTCTTAGCGCACGACTCACAGATTGCCCTCGATTGACGCGACCACAGGCTTTAGGGCGACCCAGTCACTCGACAGTGCCCAGTCACGATTCGTAAAGGCATTGACCTGAAGCGGTTTAGGCAGTTGACCGCTGTCTAACCGAACACGAAAACGCGCCTCATAGTCTCCAGGCTTTTTCTGAAATGCCTTTAAGGCATTCACAGACTTCGGATCATCGGTCGCCGCAATCAACCAGCCTCTTAGCGTGAGTGCTCCGCTGAGGGCCTCCTCAAGCGTGGGAAAACTTAGTTGGTGGAGTCCGCCAAAGGCCACACGATATTGCTGTGTGATCGCATGATAGGTCAGTCGGGCAGTCTTCGATTTTCGAATGGCGCGTTCATTAAACCAATACCACCGGTCACGAGATAGCTCGAACTCCATCACAAAATACAGTGGCACCCCGCGGTTCACCGCATCCACCAACACTGGACTTAATGAAACAGCAACCGTTGTATTCAGACCCCAGTCACCATCCGTATCCACTACAAAGGTAGGATCGATTACGCGAATGGATTCGACGTCATTGGCCTTCGATAAAGGCGCACCCCCTAGCATGAGGACCAGACCAAGACACCAGGCAAGCTGGCGCAGGTCACGCTTAGGATTCCAGGTGAGGAATTTTTTCAAATTGTGCGTAAAAAAATCCATCCTGGTCTTGTCCGTGTTCCAGATCTGCGCGCGGGAGTACTCGCCCAGGAGATGGAAGCAGTCGCGCATCTGGCGTTCGCGATAAGAAGGCCTGTTGCTGCGATTCCCCCTCCTCAGAAAATACCGAGCAGGTAATAAAGACCAATTCTCCCCCGGGTTTCAGTCTTCGCCAAAGCTTATCAAGCATTCGAGACTGGATCACTGACGCTTTTGCAACATCTTCAGGCGATCGCTTCCAGGCGGACTCTGGATGGCGCCGCGTTACGCCAGACGCCGAGCAGGGCGCATCCACCACGATCAGGTCAAACTCCTGATGGGCCACTGCCTCAGGCCAGCGCTCTGGGGAGAGTACGTCCGCCTCAATCGGTCGAATCTGTGCCCTCAAGGTCGATTGGACCCGGGGAAGGTCCCGAGTAAGTCGCGCAAGCCGCGCGCTCGAGACATCCATCGCCCAGACTGTTCCCGGTAGTGTCTGCGCTAACGCAATACTCTTTCCGCCGGGTGCGGCGCAGGCATCGAGGATCTGATAAGGCCCTGAATGCTTTTGTTGCAGACCCGCAAATAACCCCACAAGCATCTGCGCAGCAGCATCCTGAACACTCACAAGACCGTCAGCAAATCCTGGAATGCGATCTACCCCAACAGGCGGCGAGATTCTCACTGCAAGGGGACCAACTCGTACGCCTTTAAGCCCTGCATCTGCAAGCATCTTCAAATAATCATCAGGGCGCTGGGCCAAAGGGCCGGCAAGGCGCACCGTGAGCCCCGCCCGAGCAGCCAGTGCCGTCAATACAGAGAGGGACTGATCCCCGAAATCCCGTTGAATTTTTTCGATCCACCAAGACGGTGCGTTATACCGTGCAATGGGATGGTCCCAGTCCTGGGCAGCCAGTTCTGGCTGCGCCAACGTCTTGCGTAACAGGGCATTCACAAAACCAGCGGGACCCTGGCCGACAAGTTGTTTCGCAGCGGCGACGGCCTCATCCACCACCGTATGGTCCGCGCGACGCTTCTCCGCAAGTGCTGCCCAGGCCACCGCGAGCAAGGCCAGAATCAATGGGTCCGGATCTCGCGATGCAAGTCGCTGCACCCGCACTTTCGCAAGACCCCAGAAACGTAGCCCGCGATAAACCAGATCGGTGACCGCCGAAGAGGTGCGACGTTGGGCCGCACTCTCATGCGAAAAAATCCCCGCAATCACACGAGCCGCTTCAGCAAAATCCGCTGACAGCGGCCGTGCGAGGCGCTCAGCCATTCATGGTCCGAGCAATTTCCTGAAGTCGGGCAATCCGCTCTTCGGTGGCGGGATGGGTTGAAAACAGCCCAGCAACACCGCGGGCTGACAAAGGATTCATGATCATCATCTGCGCTGTTTCAGGATGACGTTCGGCCGCTTCAAAAGGAATACCTCTTGCATAACGGTCAATCTTATCCAGGGCGCTTGCCAAGGCCAAAGGATCGTTCGAGATCTCAGCGCCCCCACGATCGGCCTCAAATTCACGCGCGCGCGAGATCGCCATCTGAATCAGACTTGCTGCCAATGGCGCAAGAATCATGACAGCAATACTCACCACAGGATTGGCCGGACGACCAGAAGCGTCTCGGCCGCCAAAGAACATGGCGAAGTTCGCTAATGCCGAGATCGCACCCGCCATCGTGGCCGAAATCGTTGAGATGAGAATATCGCGGTGTGCAACGTGCGCGAGCTCGTGGGCCATCACGCCCCGCATTTCGCGCGCCGAGAGTACTCGCATGATGCCTGTTGTGGCGGCGACAGCCGCATTTTCAGGATTGCGTCCGGTCGCAAACGCGTTCGGTGCGTCCTCGTTGATGATGTAGACCCGCGGCATGGGAAGGCCTGCTTTTTGGGCCAGCTCTTTCACCATGTTGTAGAACTCGGGGGCACTGGACTCGTCGACCTCTTTCGCGTCATACATCTTGAGAACGAGCTTGTCCGAGAACCAGTAGGCCCCGACATTCATCACCAATGCGAAGCCCAGCGCCAACAACATACCGCTTTGGCCGCCAAGGCTGGCACCAATAACTCCAAAGAGGGCCACGATTGCGGCCATTAGTACCGCCGTCTTAAGCCAATTAAACATTTCGGTTACGCCTCCTGAACAGATTCAAACTGCTGACCGACTGTGACCCGCTGGCCGTTTAAAAATTCCCGAAATCCCTGACGCTTTGCACCCGCGCGCTGAAGGGCGCCAATCGCTACTGCTCCCTGGCCACAGGCCACGAGTAACGCGTCTCGGTCCGCCTGGAGTATTTGGCCGGGCGAACCGTTTTTCAAGGGGTCGACCACAGGGCGCCCCTCAAAAACCTTTACCGGACTACCCTGCCATAACGCCATCGCTCCTGGACTGGGATCAAACGCCCGAACCTGACAGGCAATCTCTTGAGCAGACCGCGTCCAGTCAATCACCGTATCTTTCTTTTCAATCTTATGGGCATAGGTCACTCCCTGATCGGGCTGAGGGACGGGGGTTACGCCAACGGGGGGGAAGTCGTTTAACAGCGCAACGATGGCGTCTGCGCCGAGCCGACTGAGGCGGTCATGAAGACTTTCAAACGTGTCGTCGGCATCAATCGGTGTCTGGACAGACCGCCAGACCGGACCGGTATCCAGCCCTTCCTCCATTTGCATGAGCGCGATACCCGTCTGCGTGTCTCCCGCAGCGATTGCCCGTTGAATGGGCGCAGCCCCCCGCCAACGGGGTAATAAAGAGGCATGAATATTGAGACAGCCGTATCGGGGAAGCGTTAAGACGCGCTTTGGAAGGATAAGCCCATAGGCGGCCACCACCATGACATCGGGCTTTAATTCTGACAATGTTGCAACAGCCTCGTCTGCGCCTGGCTTTCCCTCTCGTAAAGACTGCGGCTGAATCACCAGAAGCCCCCGCGCCAACGCCGCTTGTTTGACGGGGCTTTGGGATAAGGCAAGTCCCCGACCAGACTGACGATCCGGCTGTGTAAGAACCGCCAGAATCTCATGCCCCGCCTGATGGAGTGAAATCAACGCATCACTGGCAAACCGCGGTGTGCCCGCAAAGACAATTCGCATCGTATCTAACGAAGGAATCAGTCTTACGACCGGACCGACATTCGGTCATGCCGACGGGCGAACTCCTCGTCAACATCAAAGGTTCCGGTTTCTTTCGCTTTCAATAACTTGGTCTTGATTCGACCCTGTTTTAGGCGCGATAAGTAATCTACGAAGACTTTTCCGTTGAGATGGTCGATTTCATGTTGAATACAAACGGACAACAGACCATCTGCTTCAAATTCCACGATCTCATCGTGTTCGTTTTTCGCGCGTACGCGGATCCGATCGGGGCGTTCCACATCATCAAAGATTCCCGGCACAGAAAGACATCCCTCTTGGAAGACCTTTCGCTCGGCACCCTCTGCAATTACTTCTGGATTAATCAAGACCCTCAGATCCGATCGGTCCTCTGAGGTGTCGACCACAATGATCCGCTCATGAATATTGACCTGTGTGGCCGCCAATCCGATACCCGGCGCCTCATACATAGTCTCCGTCATGTCTCTAACAATCGTTCGAACACGCTCATCAATGACCGTCACGGGTTTCGCTACAGTCCGGAGCCGTTCGTCGGGGTAATGCAAAAGTTTTAAAAGTGCCATGTCGTCGCCTCGTCGGTTTGGACGATATCCCATAACGCGTCGTTTCGATACGGTAGGACCATGTTCCCGTTTGTTATTTCAGGCCCAGGATTCGAAATCGATGCGCAATCCATTGATTTTCCCACGGCCTTATTAGAAGCACACCCTCCCGTTAGGCAGCTGTTTGGTCTGGGCAGTCAGGCCTTGGTGCTTCGTCAGACCAAGAAACCCGGTGTTGCCATTGTCGGAAGTCGACGTGCCAGCCCCCAAGGAATCACGGATGCCGAGGAATTTGCCAGACGAGTCTCAGCAGCAGGGCTCACCGTGATCAGCGGTCTTGCCTACGGCATCGATGCAGCGGCCCATACCGGCGCCCTTGTAGAGACAGGGAAAACAATAGCCGTGCTCGGGCATGGACGCAGCAGCATCTATCCACGATCCCATGAATCCCTGGCCAAGACCATCTGTGACTCAGGCGGCGCTCTAATCACCGAATACCCCGACCGCATTCCAGCGCTCCCGCACCACTTCCCGCAACGAAATCGAATTATTGCCGCGCTGGCACGCGCGGTTTTGGTCATCGAAGCTGCTCCCAGAAGCGGATCTCTCATTACCGCGCGACACGCGCTCGAGCTCGGCATCGACGTCTTCGTAGTGCCTGGATCGATCCACAACCCGCTGGCCGAAGGCAGCAACCAGCTGATTCGCCAAGGGGCGCAGCTCGTCCAATCTCCTGAACAACTTCTAGAAGATCTTGGGATCAACACCTCTCATTCAAGCCCC
The DNA here is from genome assembly GCA_964409175.1 of uncultured Burkholderiaceae bacterium. Classification (GTDB taxonomy): domain Bacteria; phylum Pseudomonadota; class Gammaproteobacteria; order Burkholderiales; family Burkholderiaceae_A; genus Lacustribacter. Next base: position 480 of record CAYPCG010000042.1, on the reverse strand, counting down.
CCTGACCGCACGCTCAGGGGCTCGCGCCAGCATGGTTCACTCGCCGAACTCCCGGTGGCGGACCAGGTGCTTCAGGCCCTTTCGGAGCAACCCGCAGACGTTTTGTCTCTTTCATCTCGGAGTGGCCTAAGCCTGGGGGACATCCACACCGGTTTATTGTTGCTCGAGCTTCATGGATTGGCTGCAAGAATTCCTGATGGGAGATGGCTCAAAATAAGCCTCTTATAGAGAGTGAGCGCAAACATACTGTTGTTTGTGGGAGACGAACAGAAAAAAAAGGATTTGCAGGTTATCTAAAACTGCCCCTATGATCCGCGCCTCTATGAGCAAAGCACTGGTCATTGCGGAAAAACCCTCCGTCGCCTCGGATATTGCCAAGGCGCTGGGCGGCTTTACAAAGCACGACGACGTCTTCGAGCGGGACGACATGATCGTGGCCTCGGCCGTGGGTCATCTGCTCGAGATCATTGCGCCTGAGAA
>CAYPCG010000041.1:0-15153 GCA_964409175.1 uncultured Burkholderiaceae bacterium | reverse complement strand
GGAGACGAACCATGGCAGCGATTGAGTTAAAGGTTCCGGACATTGGGGACTTTAAGGAAGTAGAAGTGATTGAGGTATTGGTGAAGGCTGGGGATGAGATTCAGCTGGAGCAGAGTCTGATCACGGTGGAGTCGGACAAGGCGTCGATGGAGATTCCGGCGAGTGTTGCGGGGCGGATTGTTGAGCTTCGTGTGAAGCTTGGGGATAAGGTCTCGGAGGGGACGGTGTTGGGGATGGTGGAGGTGGCTTCGGGTGCGGGGGCATCGGCGCCTGCGGTGCAGCCTGCTGCATCGGCACCGGCTGTCGTGGCTTCAGCCGCTCCTGCTGCTTCAGCGTCTGCACCCGCACCGGCACCGGCACCAGCGGTATCGAGTGCTGGCACAGCGTCGTCGATCGCCTCGGATATTCAATGCGAGATGCTCGTGCTGGGTGCGGGTCCGGGGGGCTACTCTGCCGCCTTTCGTGCTGCAGACCTTGGTCTTCAGACGGTACTCATTGAGCGCTATGCCACCCTTGGGGGTGTCTGCTTAAACGTGGGTTGTATTCCTTCAAAGGCGCTGCTCCATGTGGCTGCGGTGATGGATGAGGCAAAGAGCTTTGCTGCCCACGGTATTGAGTTTGGCGAGCCGGTCGTCAATCTCGACAAACTGCGCGGCTGGAAGGAGCAGGTCGTCGGCAAGCTCACGTCAGGGTTGTCAGGGATGGCCAAGGCGCGCAAGGTTCAGGTGGTGCAAGGGGTCGGGCGATTCATCGATGCCACACACCTTGAAGTGACCGCAAGCGATGGCACTCGAAAGGTCGTCGGATTTCAGAAGGCCATTATTGCGGCTGGTTCAGAGTCAGTTCGTCTTCCATTCCTGCCGGAGGACGAGCGGATTGTGACCTCCACAGGGGCGCTCAAGCTTAAGTTTCGACCCAAGCGCATGCTCGTCATTGGGGGCGGCATTATTGGACTAGAGATGGCGACGGTTTATTCCACGCTCGGCGCACGCATCGATGTCGTAGAGATGCTGGATGGTCTGATGCAGGGCGCTGACCGAGACTTGGTAAAGGTCTGGCAAAAGCACAATGCCCATCGATTTGATCGTGTGATGCTGGGCTGTAAGACCGTCGGTGCAGAGGCAAAGCCGGACGGTATTCATGTGCGGTTTGAAGGGGCGGGGGCTCCTGCAGCGCCCCAGGTCTATGACCTGGTGCTACAAGCCGTCGGTCGAAGACCGAATGGTGCGGGGATCGGCGCAGAGCAGGCGGGTGTAAAAGTCTCCGATCGTGGGTTTATCGAGGTCGATGCTCAGATGCGGACGAACCAGCCTCATATTTTTGCGATCGGCGATATCGTGGGTCAGCCAATGCTGGCGCACAAGGCGGTCCATGAGGGTCACGTTGCCGCAGAGGCCGCGGCGGGATTGAAGTCATTCTTTGACGCACGTGTGATTCCTTCTGTTGCCTACACCGACCCAGAGGTCGCCTGGGTAGGCGTAACCGAGGAGGAAGCCAAAGCGAAGGGAATGGCCATTGAAAAGGCTGTCTTTCCGTGGGCTGCCTCTGGGCGCGCGATTGCGAATGGACGAGACGAAGGTTTTACAAAATTAATCGTCGACCCCGAGAGTCATCGTGTGATCGGGGGTGGAATTGTGGGCACGCATGCCGGTGACATGATTGGCGAGCTTGCCTTAGCGATCGAGATGGGCTGTGATCCGCATGATATTGGTAAGACGATCCACCCTCATCCCACGCTTGGTGAATCCATCGGCATGGTGGCCGAGGTCTTCGCGGGAACCTGCACGGATCTGCCCCCCGCGAAGAAAAAACCGAGTGCCTAAGTTAGTCGGTTAACCACGATGTCGTCGGATCTGTTGCCGAACCTGGTTTGGCGCAGTTCCGCCGATGTGATCGCGTGCCGCGACGGAGCCTTCTACCTTTAGCACCTCGAAGACATCCTCGCTAATCAATGCACTAAACGACTGCAGTTCTGTCAGGGGTAAGTCCGACAGGTCTTTGCCGCTCTGCGCTGCTGCGCGCACCGCGAGCGCCACGGCCTCATGGGCGTCCCGGAAGGGAAGCCCTTTCTTCACAAGATAGTCAGCAAGGTCCGTCGCTGTCGCGTAGCCTTCTTGAGCGGCCGCCCGCATCCCTTCGCGGTTGACCTGAATCCCAGCCACCATATCCGCAAAGACGCGCAGGGTGTCCAAGACGGTATCTGCCGTATCAAAGAGCGGTTCTTTGTCTTCCTGGTTGTCTTTGTTGTAAGCGAGCGCCTGACCCTTCATCAGGGTGAGTAGGCCCATCAGATGGCCATAGACACGACCCGTTTTGCCCCGAGCAAGCTCCGGAACATCGGGGTTCTTCTTCTGCGGCATGATGGATGAACCCGTACAGAATCGATCGGGTAGCGCGATAAATCCAACACGTGGCGTCATCCAGAGAATCAGTTCCTCGGAGAGTCGCGAGATATGCATCATGATCATGCTGCAACTTGCCGTGAACTCAATCGCAAAATCCCGATCGCTGACTGCATCGAGCGAGTTCTGGCAGACGCCATCGAATCCTAGCTGCTTAGCGACACGTTCGCGATCAATCGGGTACGAGGTTCCAGCGAGCGCCGCGGCGCCAAGGGGCAGACGATTGACGCGGACCCGGCAGTCTCTGAGTCGCTCGATATCACGGGAAAACATCTCCACATAGGCCATCAAGTGATGCCCAAAGGTGACGGGCTGTGCAACCTGAAGATGGGTAAAGCCCGGCATGATGGTGTCGGCGTGCGCATTGGCCTGCGTCAATAGCGACTCTTTCAATGCCTGTAATGCGACCAAGATCTCGTCAATCGTATGACGCACCCAGAGTCGGATATCGGTCGCAACCTGATCGTTGCGGCTGCGCGCGGTATGGAGCCGTTTGCCGGCATCGCCAACCAGGTCAGTGAGCCGCTTTTCAATATTGAGATGGACATCCTCAAGATCCAGTGACCAGTCGAAAGCACCGGCGTCGATCTCCTGACGAATCTGGCCAAGCCCTTTTTGAATGGCTGCAAGGTCCTCGCCAGTAATGAGCCCGACATGGGCCAGCATTTCAGCGTGCGCGAGCGACCCCTGGATGTCGAAGGCGGCGAGTCGATAGTCAAAACCAACCGAGCCTGTATAGCGTTTGACTAGGTCAGACACTGGTTCGTTGAACCGACCAGACCATCCCTGGTTCTTTTTTGCGAATTGTTCAGTCATTTGATTGATACACTTGGAAATATGTGGATTATTGCATCGCGTGAGAGCAGGCTTGCCATGTGGCAGGCTGAGCATGTTCAGAGCCTCCTGGCCAAGGCCTCGGGGAAGCCCGTTGACATCCTTGGGATGACAACCCGTGGCGACCAGATTCTTGACCGTACCCTGTCAAAGGTCGGCGGTAAGGGGCTGTTTGTCAAGGAGTTAGAGACCGCCCTGGAAGAGGGGCGCGCCCATTTGGCAGTGCATTCGCTCAAAGACGTCCCGATGGAGCTTCCGCCCGGTTTCGAGCTGGCCTGCGTCATGTCCCGGGAGGATCCGCGTGATGCATTTGTCTCGAACGACTTTGCGTCACTCGATGCGCTCCCCCCGGGTGCAGTTGTCGGCACCTCCAGCCTGCGTCGAGAGGCGCAGCTTCGTGCAGCGTATCCTGAGTTAAAGATCGTCCCCCTCCGAGGAAACCTTGACACTCGACTGGGCAAACTGGACCGCAGTGAGATGCAGGCGATTATTCTGGCGGCCGCTGGATTAAAGCGACTTGGTCTGGTCGACCGAATTCGTCAGGTGATTTCGCCCGAGGTGCTACTCCCTGCGGCAGGGCAGGGAGCGCTGGGGATCGAGATCCGTGCGGATGGTGCCGCGATTCGAGAAGCATTAGCGCCGCTCGTGGACGACAAGACATTCCGTGAGGTCCGTGCGGAGCGCGCCGTGTCGCGCGCCCTTGGCGGAAGCTGTCAGGTGCCGCTGGCGGCTTATTGTGTGACAGAGCCGGACGGCAAGACGCTTCGTCTGCGCGCACGCGTTGGGATGACCGATGGGTCACGAATTCTGAAAACAGAATGTCTCGGAACCGATCCCGAAGCGCTCGGGCTGTCGGCTGCCAAAGCGCTCACCGATCAGGGGGCGCAGGAAATTCTTCGATCGCTTGGTCTGAGCTAGCGACCTGGTCATGGATCTAAGGCCATGTCCAGACCAATAACCACTGTTGCGCTGCTTGCAAGGCCCCAATGGCGCGGATTGCTTGGAGAGACGGCTGTTCCTGTCGATCCGCGAATCTGGTCCGCACCGCTTCAGGTGCTCGAGCCTGAAGCAGCAGCGGGGGATCTCCGACCAGAGACGCTTAGCTTTTTATCGCGCCCCTCATCGACACGCTGGGCAATTTTTACGAGTCCCGCATCGGTCACTGCCTATCAACACTGGGTGCAGTCAACAGAGTTCGCCATCACACCAGAATTTGATCGATTTGCAGCAGTCGGCACCGGGACCGCCGATCAGATGCAACGTGGTGCGCTTCAGACAGGTCGTGCCACTGTGGTTGGAGATGACGCGGCGACGGCTGACGCGCTCGCCACGGTTAAGGCCATCGCAGATCAGTTGCAGTCGGACGGTCTCGCGTGGAAAGACCAGAGTTTTGTCATTGTGGGCGGGGTAAATAACCGCCCGACACTTGCCCAGGCGTTGGCGAAACACGGTGCCGCAGTGCTGTCGCTGCCGCTGTATTGCCGACGAGATGTGGAATGGTCGGACGTAGTCTGGAAGCGGTTATCTGAATGTCCTCGGGAGACAGCGATCGTGGTGACATCCTCCACGGTCATTGAGCGTCTTATGCAGTCCTTGCTGACGCATGGGATAGATCCTGTTAGGCTAACTTGGGCAACGCATCATGCGACGATAGCGGCAAAGTTAGTCGCTTATGGTGTCTCGTCGATTCGTCGTGTCCGGTTGGATCCGCCGGAACTTTCTAAAGATCTTTTTGAATATGAACAATACTGGTAAGACGATCTGGGCGCTTCTCGCCATGAGTCTGCTCCTTGCGATTGCCTGGTTCGGCTTAGCCCGTGGTCCGCAGAATGCGGATCATATTGGTTCTTCAGGATCGACAACTGATGATCCAAGCGTGATGGGATTCAATCAAGAGCAACAGCTCTGGTGGTCAGAGGTCTCGCTTTCAGTGAGTTTTATTACCGATGGGCTAGTCACCACCGGAAATATCCCTGCCGCGATTGCGTTACTGGACTCCCTTGACCGTCGCGTTGCGGTGCAGCCGGGCTCGCCAGCGGTCACGGCACTGCGGCGTGCGATTGCGACAGACCGTGAGATTCTGATGGCCGCCCGCACCGGGGATATCGCGGCAGCGGCGTCATTACTCGATCGCGCGATGCAGGCGACCGAGTCGTTACGCCTTGTGTCGTCGCCAGGGGCGGAGACAAGCGGTGCCGCGAAACAGAGTGCCTTGAAGCCAACAGGCGAAACGACTTGGCAGGAGATCGTCTCAGCACTTCAGAGTCGATTTACGGAAGTCGTTCGTATTCGTCGAATCGAGCACCCCGACGCAGTCTTTCTGACGCCAGAGCAGGGTGTGTTCGTTCGCGAGCGGCTACGACTTCGGTTCTTATCCGCGAAGCTTGCTTTGTTATCTCGACAAGAAGCCGTCTTTACACAGGATCTTGTTGCGGCTGAGCGTATCCTTCAGCAGGCGTTTGATCCGAATGATCCGAATGTGTCGCTCCAGCTGGCATCGATCGCAAACTTAAAGAAGATGGCTTCTCAGCTGGCACCCGTCACGCTTCGGGAGCTACCGAAGTTCGTGATGACCCTGAAGGAAACGCGGCGAACACCATGATTCGGCTTGTTGTCCTTATCGCGTGTCTTGTACTTGGGGTGCTGGCCGCGGGGTTTCTGGAATTGAGCTGGGGAACGGTGACCCTGTGGGTTCCGCCGTATCGGGTCGATCTCTCGGTGCAGTTCGCGCTGGTTGCGCTGATGCTCTTTGCGGTGGCAGTCGTTGTGATCTATCGCATTCTCGCTGGACTGTTTGGTCTTCCGGAGCGGGTGAGGCGCTACCGGCAGCGTCAGCGGCAGGCGCAGCGGCTCAATGCACTGACCAGTTTGATGGTGGATTTTCTGGAAGGGCGTTATGCCCGTGCGCACAAAACGTCTTCAGCGTTATCCCAGCAGGTCGATCTTGAAAAAGAGGTGCCTGCAGCCGTTGCGGTTGCACTCGCGATTGGAGCGAGTGCTGCCCATGAGATGCGTAATACTGAGGCGCGCGACCATTCTTTGACGCTGCTTCGTGGTCATCAGGCACGTTATCGATCTGGCGATCAGACACTTGCAGCCTTGTTAGAGGCAGGCTTTGCAGTGGAGGATCGTCAAGGGGCACGGGCGCTGTCGGCGCTTGTACCGCTTACCCGCGGGGATCGGCGTCACGTGCAGACGCAACGGCTGGCCCTTCGTGCCAACCAGCTTGAGAAGAACTGGGACGAAGTGCTCAGAATTACGAAGCTTTTGGAGAATCGCCGGGCGATGAGTCCGCTTCTTGCGGCAAGAGTCAAGCAACAGGTTGCCGAGGCCTGGGTAGATGCGGGTCAACATACGCAGGCCATCGCCCTGATCGAGTCGACCGTAAATCAGCAGTGGGATTCAGGGCTAGTGATGCTTTATGGCCGTTGCCTCGGGAATCCCAAGGAGCAGCTGGTGACACTGGAACAGTGGATTCAAAAGCAGCCGCGTGATGCCGAGGTCAACTGGGCGCTCGGCCGTGTCTGTCAGCGATTACAGCTATGGGGCAAGGCTCGGATGCACCTAGAAGCGTCTCTCCGGATCAAACCGCTGGTGGCAGCCCATTTGGCGTTGGCGGAAATCGCTGAACGACTCGATGAAAAAGAAACCGCCGCACTTCATTGGAAGGCGGCGGCTCAGTTGACACAGGCCTAGCGGAACGCATCCGCTCGCTGGGTCACACGTTTACTTCGCGACGACTGGAAGAATCGGCACGATCAGGAGTGCAACGATGTTGATGATCTTGATCAGCGGATTCACTGCAGGGCCAGCGGTGTCCTTGTAGGGGTCACCGACGGTATCGCCAGTGACGGCCGCCTTGTGGGCGTCAGAGCCTTTACCGCCGTGGTGGCCGTCTTCAATGTATTTCTTCGCGTTATCCCAGGCGCCTCCTCCGGTACACATGGAGATCGCAACGAAGAGTCCGGTCACGATGGTTCCCATGAGCATGCCGCCGAGCGCTTTGGGGCCGAGAATAAGACCCACCGCAATGGGAACGACCACCGGCAAAAGCGATGGGATGAGCATCTCTTTAATGGCGGCCTTGGTCAGGAGGTCGACTGCAACGCCGTACTCGGGCTTTCCGGTGCCGTCCATGATGCCCTTGATCTCGCGGAACTGACGGCGAACTTCGTTCACCACAGCGCCTGCGCAGCGGCCCACGGCCTCCATCGCCATCGCACCAAAGAGGTAGGGAATCATGCCGCCGATGAAGAGACCAATAATGACCTCGTGATCAGAGAGATCAAACTTAATCGCATGGCCCATCCCTTCGAGGGCGTGTGTGTAGTCCGCAAAGAGCACCAGTGCGGCAAGACCTGCAGACCCGATGGCGTAGCCCTTGGTGACAGCCTTGGTCGTATTACCCACGGCATCGAGCGGATCAGTCACGTTGCGAACCTCCTTCGGCAGCTCTGCCATCTCGGCAATACCCCCTGCGTTGTCTGTGATGGGGCCATAGGCATCGAGCGCAACGATAATGCCTGCCATCGACAGCATGCTGGTCGCCGCGACGGCAATGCCGTACAGACCTGCCAGAAGATAGGCGACATAGATGGCGATACAGACCGAAATCACCGGCCAGGCCGTGGAACGCATCGAGACGGCGATACCAGCGATGATGTTGGTTGCATGGCCTGTTTCTGAGGCTGCTGCCACGTGGCGCACAGGGCTGTATTCCGTCGCCGTGTAGAACTCGGTGATCACCACCATTGCGGCGGTCAGGGCGATTCCCACAATTGAGGCCAGCCAGAGATTCATCACCGTCATACCAGGCACCGCACCCGCAGCCCCTGCCATGATCCAGTCGGTAACGAAATAAAACGCAATGATCGACAGCACCGCTGCCACGATCAAGCCTTTATACAGCGCGGTCATGATCTTGCCCTGACCGGAGTACTTCACGAAGAAGCAGCCGATGATCGAAGCGATCACCGATACGCCCCCAAGGGCTAAGGGATAGATCGCAGCCTCTGCGGCGATTCCCTTGAGCGTCAGCGCCCCGAGCAACATCGTCGCAATCACGGTCACCGCGTAGGTCTCAAAGAGGTCCGCAGCCATTCCTGCGCAGTCACCAACGTTATCCCCAACGTTGTCGGCGATCACGGCGGGGTTACGGGGGTCATCTTCTGGAATGCCCGCTTCCACCTTGCCCACAAGGTCTGCGCCCACGTCAGCCCCCTTGGTGAAGATACCGCCACCCAGTCGCGCAAAGATTGAAATCAGCGAAGAACCGAATGCAAGTCCCACGAGTGGGTGCAGTGCCTTGATCACGTCATTGGTCTGTGTGAGCTGGAACGCATAAAACCCAGCCACGCCGATCAGTCCAAGACCGATGACGAACATGCCGGTAATTGCGCCGCCTTGAAAGGCGATGGCAAGGGCAGGGTTGATTCCGCCTCGAGCCGCTTCCGCTGTACGAACGTTGGCGCGCACGTTGATATTCATTCCGATAAAGCCCGCAGCGCCCGAAAGGATGGCGCCGATCGCAAATCCGATCGCGGTATTGATGCCAAGGCCCGGGATGATGGCGATCAGAATAAAGATCACCACACCCACAATCGCAATCGTCCGATATTGCCGGGCGAGGTAGGCGGAAGCGCCCGCCTGTATCGCTGCCGCGATTTCTTGCATGCGTGCATTCCCGGCGGACTTCGCCAGGATCCAGCGACTCGAAACAATGCCGTAGAGGATGGCCAGAAGGCCACAGATCAGTGCCAGATTTAGTCCCGTCGACATGGGAGGTCTCCTTTTTTATAAATTCCCTGGGTGAAACTGCATGAAGGATCCCAAATCCCGCCTCGGATGGGCAGGTTCTTGGGATGGGGGAATCCCTTAGAATGAGGAACTTATCTGTTGTCCTTTTTCCTCTGGAGTTCCCGTCATGGCCTTAAAGAATGTCACCGCCGGCGCCAACGCGCCCGAAGAGTTCAACGTGATCATTGAGATCCCATCTCACTCGGACCCGATCAAATACGAGGTCGACAAAGAGACGGGGGCGCTGTTTGTGGACCGGTTCATGATGACCTCGATGCACTACCCCTGTAACTATGGGTACGTGCCGGAGACCATCTCCGATGACGGAGATCCTGTGGACGTGCTGGTCATTACCCCCTTTCCAGTGGCGGGCGGATCGGTTGTGCGCTGCCGCGCAATCGGTGTGCTGAAGATGGACGATGAGGCGGGTGGCGACGCCAAGCTGTTGGCGGTCCCAGCGGACAAGATTCTGCCCATTTACAAACATTGGAAAAAGCCGGAAGACATCAATCCAGATCGACTCGCTCAGATCCAGCACTTCTTCGAGCATTACAAAGACTTAGAGAAGGGCAAATGGGTCAAGGTGCAGGGTTGGGAGGGTCCGGAGTCCGCCAAACAAGAGATCGTGGATGGGATGGCCCGTTACCAGCGTGAGAGCAAGGCCTAAATGCTGAAAATTGCCCTAGCCCAGATCAACAGCAAGGTCGGCGATCTGGCAGGCAACGCCGAGAAAATATTTCAGGCGGCACAACAGGCGGAGAAGGCCGGTGCGTCACTCATCGTGACGCCCGAACTCTCGTTGACGGGCTACCCCCCCGAGGACCTCGTGCTACGGCCAGCTTTTCTGGCTGCCTGTGACAAGGCACTGCAAGACTTAGCCGAGCGGCTCAAGACCCTGACCGAGATCACCGTCGTGGTGGGTCATCCTCGTGCCCGAGAGCAGCATGTGTTTAACGCCGCGACGGTCTTGCGTTACGGAAAAGTGATCGGCACCTACGGGAAGTTAGAGCTTCCCAATTACGCGGTCTTCGATGAGCAGCGTTATTTCTCGCCGGATGGTGCCCCGTGCCTGTTTGAGATTAATGGGGTAAGGATCGCTGTCAACATCTGCGAGGACGTCTGGGCGACGCGTGCTCCTGCCATGGCAAAGGCATCTGGCGCTCAGATTCTGCTATCGATGAACGCCTCGCCGTTTCACCTAGAAAAGCACCACGAGCGGCTAGAGGTCGTGCGGTGCAATGTGTCAAAACTTGGGCTGCCGGTGGTCTTTTGTAATCTGGTTGGTGGTCAAGATGAACTGCTCTTTGACGGCGGGTCTTTCGTGCTCGATGCGCGCGGTGAACTCATGGCACGGGCCAAGCAGTTTGAAGAGGATCTGTTGATTGTTGATTTTTTCGCAACGCAGGTCTCTGATGCTGCAAATACATCGCAAGCGACGCCCGAGTATTCAGTTGTCGAGCAGGCCTATCGCGCCTTAGTGCTAGGGACTCGTGACTATGTCAAAAAAAATGGATTTCAGCGGGTGGTGCTGGGGCTATCGGGAGGCGTGGATTCTGCGTTAGTGCTCGCGATCGCGGTCGATGCCTTAGGCGCAGAGAACGTCACGGCGATCATGATGCCGTCGCCTTTTACCGCCGCGATGAGCCTGGAAGATGCAAAGGCTTGTGCAAACGCCTTTGGTGTTCGGTACGAAGAAATCGCGATTGATCCGCTCTTTCAGCAATACCAATTGGCACTTGCAGGAATGTTTGCCGGATTGCCAGAGGATCTGACCGAAGAAAATATTCAGGCGCGGATTCGCGGCAATCTGCTCATGGCGCTCTCAAACAAGTTGTCTGCCTTAGTGCTTGTGACCGGGAATAAGTCGGAGACTGCAGTGGGTTATTGCACGCTTTATGGCGATATGGCGGGTGGTCTAGCAGTGATTAAAGACGTCTTCAAAGGAATGGTCTATCGACTTTGTCATGCGCGGAATGAGCGCGCGGTCCAAGAGACAGGGCGTCCGGTCATCCCTGAGCGAATTCTCACGCGTGCCCCGAGTGCAGAGCTGCGGCACAACCAGACAGACCAGGATAGTCTGCCGCCCTATGATGAATTGGATGACATGCTGAGACGATTTGTTGAAGAAGGCGAGAGTCGTGCCCAGCTGATCGCCGCGGGGCATGCGAGCTCGGACGTTGATCGCGTGCTGAGACTCATTCGACTCAATGAATATAAGCGGCGCCAGTCCGCACCCGGTATACGGATTAGCCGACGGGCATTCGGACGCGATTGGCGCTATCCTCTGACGAATGGATTTACCGAGCAGTGACTGAACGCACAGGGAAGGGCAACTCGTCGTGAAACTCATTACCGCAATTGTGAAGCCGTTTAAATTAGACCAGGTCCGCGAGGCACTCGCCGACGTCGGTGTCAATGGACTAACAGTGACCGATGTCAAAGGGTTTGGTCGACAGAAAGGGCATACCGAGGTCTATCGGGGCGCAGAGTACGTTGTCGATTTCCTTCCCAAGATCAAGATTGAGGCGGTTGTATCCGATGATCTCTGTGATCGCGCCGTTGAGGCGATTGTGGCCGCTGCACGCACGGGCCGGATTGGAGACGGCAAGATTTTTGTTCGAGGAATCGATCAGGTGATCAGGATTCGAACGGGCGAGACGGGCGACGCGGCTGTTTAAGCAGCACTCGGACGGCGCCGCTTCCCCCATCGTTGGCAGGCGCCTGGCAAAACGCAAGTACCTCTTCTCGCTGCATCAGCCACGCCAGGACCTTCGCCTTTAACACTGGCTGACGGTTCACTGACCCCAGGCCTTTGCCGTGGATGATCCGTACGCAGCGCTTTTCTCGTTTGGCGCAATGCTGAAGAAAAGCGACGAAGGTCTCACGCGCCTCATCCGTGCGTAGTCCGTGCAAATCCAGGCTGTCCTGGACTACCCAATGACCCCGGCGCAATTTTCGAAGCGTATCGCTCGAGATGCCATGACGCATGAACGAGAGCGTATCGTCACTGTCCAGAAGGGTCTCTGGCGTGACATCGGAGAGCTGCGACTCCAATAGCGCCTGTGCCTCATCTTCAAGTCGTTTGACCGGAACCGGCCGAGGTTTTGGCTTGGCTAAGACCGATGGGGGCTTAGGCCTCGGAGGGATCGGTTTGGCATCTGCAACCGCTTGAAGAAAAAGGGCGCGTTCCTCATCCTTGCTCATGCAGACTTTCAAGGTAGCGCTGTGCATCCAGTGCTGCCATACAGCCCGTACCGGCGCTGGTCACGGCCTGGCGGTAGATGTGATCCTGGACATCACCGGCTGCAAATACGCCCGGGATGTTGGTTGCTGTTGCATTGCCATCCAAGCCGCTCTTGGTACGGATGTAGCCGTTGTGCATGTCGAGCTGCCCCTCGAAGATGTCAGTGTTGGGCTTGTGGCCAATGGCAATGAAGACGCCATACACCGTCAGTGTTTTTGATGCCTTTGTCTCACGATGGGCGATTCGAACTGAGGTGACGCCGGAGTCATCGCCAAGCACTTCCTCGAGTGTGTGGTTCCACTCAATGCGCACGTTGCCGTCTTTTGCCTTGGCCATCAGTCGGTCGATCAGAATCGGCTCGGCGCGGAATTTGTCGCGACGGTGGATTACGGTCACGGTCTTGGCGATTCCCGAAAGATAAAGGGCCTCCTCCACCGCGGTATTTCCACCCCCGACCACACAGACGTCTTGGTTCTTGTAAAAGAAGCCATCGCAGGTGGCGCATCCTGAAACGCCTTTGCCCATGAATGCCTGCTCTGAGTCGAGTCCAAGGTATTGCGCGGATGCGCCCGTGGCGATGATCAGTGCATCACAGGTGTATTCACCGCTATCCCCAATGAGTCGAATCGGCTTCTCAGAGAGTTTTGCAGTGTGTATGTGATCGAAGACCATCTGGGTGTTGAAGTGGCTTGCGTGATCAAGAAAGCGCTGCATCAGTTCTGGCCCCTGCACGCCCTTTGGGTCAGCCGGCCAGTTCTCGACATCGGTGGTGGTCATCAGCTGTCCGCCCTGGGCAAGCCCTGTGATGAGCACGGGGGAGAGGTTAGCTCGGGCTGCATAGATGGCCGCGGTGTACCCGGCTGGCCCAGATCCCAGAATAATGAGTCGGTGATGCTGTGCTGTGGTGCTGGCCATGAGGATTGCCTTTCGGGGAGATTGGGAGGGTTGTCTGATAAACGCGGGCGATAATTGCTGCGAACCGGCACAATTATAGAAATACCACCAACGAAAGACTGATTTCCCTCAGAACTGGACGAGATGGCGCTGAAAAACCCTAGATCGACGAGTCGACGGTCGCCCCGCGAGGCGGGCCGTCCGGGCTCGTCCCGCAGCCGTTCTTCGACCGCGGACGCCGCAGCCGATACCGGAGAGATGTCGCTATTGTTGGCCCAGTTACGTTGGGTGGTCTTTGGGATCTTTGCGGCCTGGATCGCTCTGTCGCTTGCCTCCTGGTCTGCAGAGGACGCTGGCTGGTTTCAGCAGGGGTCAGCACAGATTCCCCACAACTGGCTTGGGCGATTTGGTGCCTGGACCGCCGATGCGCTGCTCTTCGGCTTTGGATTCTCTGCTGCCTGGCTTGCCGTGCTCTCTGCGGCGCTGGCATTTTTTAGCTGGCGTTTCGCCAGGGCGCTTCAGGAGCGCGCGCGCATTGGGCTGGGCGCCCCAATCGTTACCGAGTCCCCTGCGGGGCTGCTCGCTGCACGGCGTTGGATTGGCTTTGCACTTTTACTAACCGGCAGCACGACGCTCGAGGCGCAGCGGGTGAGTTGGGGGTCGAGTCCAATTTCGTTTATGCCTGGCGGCGTTCTTGGAAGTCTTGTGGGAAGTTTTGGTGACTGGGCGGTTGGACCAATCGGTCTTACCCTGATCGCACTACTGATGATCGTCTCGGGGCTTGCTCTTTTTTTTCAGTTCTCGTGGCTAGAAGTGACGGAGCGCGTCGGTCAACTGGCAGAGGCGTTCGTTGTTCGTCTGCGAGAGGTGATTCAGGCGCGCCAGGATCGCAAACTCGGCGAGTCTGCAGCCAATGAGCGTGCGGATGCGCTCGAGGAAAAGCGCCGTCAACGAAGTGTGACGCAGACGTTAGAGATCAAGCCGGTCGCGACGGCGGAACCCTCGAAGAAGGCGATCGAGGCAAAGCAGCGCGAGAAACAACGTCCTTTGTTTACAGAAATTCCACCGGCGGTGGGCCTGCCTCCGCTGTCACTTCTCGATGAGGTGACAACCCAGGTTGAGACCGTCTCTGCTGAGACATTAGAGTTCACGTCGCGGGTGATCGAGAGTCGGCTCGGAGATTTCGGTGTGCAGGTAAAGGTTGTCTCGGCGCAGCCAGGACCAGTGATCACCCGTTATGAGATCGAGCCGGCCTTAGGGGTGAAGGGCTCGCAGATTGTGAATCTGTCAAAGGATCTCGCGCGGGCACTGTCACTGGTGTCTGTGCGTGTTGTCGAGACGATCCCTGGCAAGAGTCTGATGGGACTAGAGCTGCCAAATCCGAAGCGTCAGACGGTGCGACTATCCGAAATCTTGGGATCCACGACCTTTCAAGAGACCCATGCAGTACTGCCGCTCGCCCTTGGAAAAGATATCGCGGGCGCCCCAGTGGTTGTTGATCTTGCGCGTATGCCCCACTTATTGGTTGCGGGAACGACAGGGTCTGGAAAATCGGTGGGTGTGAACGCAATGTTGTTATCGATACTTTATCGATCAACACCCGAGCAGGTTCGGCTCATCATGATCGATCCAAAGATGCTGGAGCTCTCGATTTATGAAGGAATTCCTCATTTGTTGACCCCCGTCGTGACGGACATGAAGCTGGCGGCAAATGCACTGCATTGGTGTGTGGGCGAGATGGAGCGTCGATATCGCACCATGAGCAAACTCAACACCCGAAACCTGGCGGGCTTTAACCAGAAGGTGGAGGAGGCGATTAAAAAGGGCACGCCGATTCGAGATCCCTTAGCGAATCCAGAAGATCCCGATGCACCAATGCTTGTGCCGTTACCCCAGATTGTCGTGGTGATTGATGAGCTTGCCGACTTGATGATGGTGGCAGGTAAGAAGATTGAAGAACTGATTGCACGTTTGGCGCAAAAG
>CAYPCG010000040.1:0-16007 GCA_964409175.1 uncultured Burkholderiaceae bacterium | reverse complement strand
AATCTGGCCAATACTCGCATGACACGAGAGCAATCTAAGCGTATCCATGCCGACATCATTAAGGCGGCCAAAGGAAAAGCGGCTGTCAATATCTCCATTTCGACTGCCTTCGGCTGCCCAATGGAAGGCAACGTGCCAGCATCTGAAGTGATCGCCCTCGGAGATTGGTTTGTAGAACATGGCGCCACCGGCGTGACGCTGTGTGACACCACCGGGATGGCAAACCCAGGGCAGGTCTTCGAAATCTGTAATGGGCTCACCGAGCGCTGGAAAGATATCGAGCTCACGCTTCACTTTCACAACACACGTGCGATGGGTCTTGCCAACGCACTCATCGGCCTTCAGTGTGGCATTACCCGATTTGACGCCGCACTTGGCGGTCTAGGCGGTTGCCCCTATGCCCCCGGGGCAACGGGAAATGTCTGCACAGAGGATCTTGTGCACATGTTTGAGACGATGGGATGCAACACCGGCGTCAATCTCGACGCGCTGATCGACTGCTCGTTAATGCTGCCCGCCATGGTGGGGCACGACTGCCCTGGTCAGGTTGCAAAAGCAGGGAAATCAAATCGGCGCTATCCAGCGCCTGCTGACTTAGAAGAGATCCGATCCCGCGCGCTCGCACGGGATCTCACCGAAGCAACCAGCTAGATCAGACGCCTAGTTCTTTAAAGACTTCTTTTGCGCAGCGGAAGCTATCGATGCCTGCCGGAACGCCGCAGTAGATTGCCGCTTGAAGAAAGACTTCTTTGATCTCATCTTTTGTTAGCCCGTTGTTTAACGCTGCCTTAATATGCAGTTTTAACTCGTGGGGGCGATTGAGTGCAGTAAGCATCGCGAGATTGAGAAAACTACGGGTCTTTCGATCCAGTCCTGGACGATTCCAGATATCTCCCCAACAGTACTGCGTGGTGAGTTCCTGCATCGCCATATTGAACTCATCCGCATTCTTAATCGAGCTGTCTACATAATCAGCGCCGAGCACTTCGCGGCGAGTCTTTAAACCTTTTTCAAACAAATCCTTGTTCATCAACAGCTCCTTAGAAGTAAACAACCACCAGCAACGCCTTAGATAAATTTCACACGGGCGGTTAATGCATCTTGCGACACCTGAACCGGAGACAGGCTGTCCTGCGAACCGCTCCAACCCGCCACAATACCAACTCCCGAAACGGGAGGAAGTCGATCTAACTGAAAACGACCAGCCCCGGGCTTCTCATTAATGAAGCAGGCCTCATCAAAGTAGAGTCGATCCCCGTTATCGTCAATCTCATCAAAACCAACGTCTTTCTGGCCGATGATCCCGACCAGTGCATCTTGGGCATTGGCAAGATCAATCTCTGTAATGGTCTTTGCGGCGGGATCGATTCGAAAGGCTTTCATGAGGAGTTCACTTTTGAGAGTGTTAAAAAAGAATCGCTGAGAGCAGGCTGAAGCAGGCGATTATGGAAAGACGCGCCCGAAGTCGAGGATACCAGGTGGGCACGGGTGTATGGTTCGCGAGATCGGCATCCTGCCAGTAAGCAAGCGCGAATCCCACAATGAGCAAGGAGTAGCCTAATGACGGCCCTAGGATGACCGCAACAAACCCAAGCAGGCTTGGAAGAACGCTCCAGGCATAAGCGCGATGCCTTCTTGCAGAAGCCAGTTCCTCGATCATCATGGCGAAGCCCCAGTGCAAGGCGCCCACAAAACTCAGAATCACCGCACCATAACCAATAAGCCAAGGTCCGAAGCGATCCGCCCACTGGGGATGTAGCAACAGACCCGCCGCCAAGGCAATAAACGGAACCAGCCCTCCGTACCCGAGCCAACGGACGAGCGGCGGGGGCGTTTGCGATTGAAAAAACGGAATTGGCATGGACGGATTTTATAACGGGCTAAGGGAGTGCGACCTTTGGCATTCGCTCGAGGATGATTAACGATTTTTCGCTAATCCACTCGGACTCCCTTTGACGATCAAATCGTCGCGGCGCCGGAAGAATGGATGCCAGCCATGCCGACTGAATAGGATCAAGCGCAGAGGCCGATACGCCAAAGTAATGCCGAGAGGCGGCCTCGATACCAAAGACACCCACACCCCACTCCGCCACGTTCAGATACAGCTCAAGAATCCGCCGCTTATCGAGGACAAGTTCCATCATGCCAGCAGCAACGACCTCTTGGGCTTTGCGCAGATAGCTTCGCTCAGGCGACAAAAATAGATTCTTCGCGAGCTGCATCGTAATCGTAGAGCCCCCTCGTCGAATCTTGCCGCGCTTGAGGTTTTCCCGAGCGGCACGCTCCATCGCCTCCCAGTCAATCCCATCATGCTGACTAAAACCGGAATCTTCCGCAGCGATCACCGCTTGCTTGATTGATCGCGATATCGCGTTATAAGGTACCCAGGTCTGACGAATCTTTACCGCTGGACGCAGACTCGCCAGACGCTCGCGTTCGAGATCCATAAAGGCAGTCGAGCTGGGATTATTCCAACGCATCCAGACCACCGAGCTAAAGATCACTAACTGATAGCTTAGGACGACAACGACGAATAATGCCAACGGCCATCGAATGATCCACCAGACGCTGCCAAAGAATCCCTTAGGTGCCGACGTTTTTCCGCCGGGTCGGCTTTTAGCGCGTCGGATTGCCATGCGCTCTACCCTCTCGGCGACAACAAGATTTCGCTACTATTGGACACTTCATATTGACTTGGGATGCTTTTCATCATGAGACAGCGCTATTTTGCATGGCTTTTATACCTTCTGACCGCCGTGATCAGCGGGCCGGTCGCCGCTCAGCATGGAGACTCCCAGTATCAACCTACTGTTGGACAGCATGGAAAGGACGTCATCTGGGTTCCTACCCCTGATGATCTTGTCGTCCGAATGCTGGAGACCGCGAAGGTCACCGCACAAGATCTGGTCTATGACCTGGGTGCAGGCGACGGGAAGATCCCGATCCAGGCAGCACGCCAGTTCGGCGCCAAAGCGGTTGGAATTGAATACAACGCAGAACTGGCCGCACTGGCCAGACGCAACGCGGATCGCGCGGGCGTTGCCGATAAGGTGACCATTATTCATGGCGACATCTTCAAAGAGGACTTCTCTAAAGCAACGGTCGTGACGCTTTACTTGTTGCCTGAGCTCAATATGAAGCTCAAGCCAATCTTGCTTCGAATGAAACCTGGAACGCGAGTGGTCTCCCATTCGTTCAACATGGGATTGTGGGAGCCTGACGAGATGATCTCAGGCGCTTATGGACACTTTGGCTATTACTGGGTTGTTCCAGCGATGGTACAAGGGAAATGGTCCCTTGATGGCCTAGGCAATAGCCCCGTGTCGATGACCTTACGTCAACGGTTCCAGAAAGTAGATGGCGAAATCATGATGCAAGGAAAACAACTGCCGATTATTGAAGGGCGTCTTAACGGCACTGCGCTCACGCTGCGCTACCGCGATGCAAATGGCAACGAGCAGGCGCTCAATGCAACCGTTGATCACCAAACAATCGCCGGAGAGGTCTACCTACAGAATACCGTTCGATTTAAGGGACGTCGCTTAAACTAAGCCATCGATGTTGCACAGGCGTGGGCACTTGCCCATGCCCACTGAAAGTTATGACCGCCAAGATGACCGGTCACATCGACGCACTCGCCAATAAAGTAAAGACCCGGATGTTTTTTCGCCATCAGAGAACGACTATCCAGTGCATCGGTATCAACACCCCCCAGCATGACCTCCGCTTTTTTCCAGCCGAGCGTCCCAGCCGGTTTGACTGACCAGTCCGTTAACAGCGTCGCAAGCACCAGCCGATCTTTCTTGCCCACTTCGGCCCAACGACGGCCAGTCAGTGCCGTAGACTCGGTAAAGGATTTTGCAAGACGTAAAGGCAAAAGCCCGGTCAGCATGCCCTCGACAGTCTTTGTTCGCTGATCCGGCGCGTCAAACCAATTCTGTAGTCGGGTGGGATCCACCCATTGAATATCGATCGGCTCACCTTCTTCCCAGTAGCTGCTGGCTTGCAGCACCGCCGGCCCTGATAAGCCCTTGTGGGTAATCAGCAGATCTTCTGAAAATCGACCCTGACCATACCGATGTCCTGTGCGACCCGCACGAATCACTACTGGAAGACTCACGCCAGCAAGGGACTCAAGATCGTCAAATCCGTGCGACGTAAACGCCAAGGGTACCAGTGCCGGCCGGGGTTCAATCACGTTCAAGTTCAGATGTCGCGCCAGATCCAGGGCGAAACCCGTTGCCCCAATCGCCGGAACCGGCAACCCTCCGGTGGCAATCACCAGACGCTGTGATATGACGCTACCTTGTGACGTATACGTCTCCCATTGAGTGCCCCGAGGCATCACCTGAGCGACAGACACCGGATGCTGAATTGATACCGATCCTAGACGGCATTCACTGAGCAATAGATCAATGATGGCCTGACTAGAGTCATCACAGAATAGCTGGCCGCGGTGTTTCTCGTGAAAACCGATGCGATAACGCCTGACCAGGTCAATAAACTGCTGAGGTCGATACCGGGCCAGTGCGCTTTTCGCAAACTTCGAGTTCAGCGATAGAAAATGATCCGGCGTCGACTCGGTATTCGTAAAGTTACAGCGACCCCCGCCGCTAATCCGTATCTTCTCGCCGAGCTTCTTCGCATGATCAAGGACGAGCACGCGCTTGCCCTGCTGCCCCATCAGGCTGGCACAAAAGAGCCCTGCCGCACCACCCCCGATAACAACGACATCCCAGATCATCTGGCACCCATAGTAGAAGCGCCATTCTAGGCAGACTTCTAAGATTAAAATCAATCTATGAAAAAGTTCATCTTAACCGGACATAGTCGCGGGCTGGGCGCCTCCGTTGCCGAGCAGCTCCTTCAAGCGGGACACGCGGTCATGGGGCTATCCCGCAAGTCACACCCCACGCTCAGACAGCGTTACCCAGAACAGCTCATCGAGTGCAGCATTGACCTCAGCCAAAGCGAGCAGGTCGTCCGTCTGCTAGAAAGCCAGCGCTTTGAGGACTATCTCTCCGATGCTTCGGTTGCGGTATTGATTAACAATGCGGGACTTTTATCGCCCATCGGCATGAACGGAAGCCTATCAAATACGGCTATCTTCGATGCAGTGAGTGTGAATGTCGCTGCGGCAATTGCACTCAGCAATCAATTTATCTTGCGAACACAGCACACACCAGACCGTCGTATAGTCCAGATTTCTAGTGGTGCTGCACGTAGCCCTTACGCGGGGTGGAGTGTCTACTGCGCAACAAAAGCGGCCCTTGACCACTACGCCCGATGTCTAGCGGTCGAAGCCCATAAGGGTCTAAAAGCGGTAAGCCTTGCGCCCGGGGTCATCGATACCGATATGCAGGCACAAGTGCGTGCAACGAGCCTGTCGGCATTTCCCATGCGGCCTCGATTCGATCAGTTAAAACAGGACAACGCCCTTGCGACACCGGATGCCGTAGCAGAGAAACT
Organism: uncultured Burkholderiaceae bacterium; assembly: GCA_964409175.1. Classification (GTDB taxonomy): domain Bacteria; phylum Pseudomonadota; class Gammaproteobacteria; order Burkholderiales; family Burkholderiaceae_A; genus Lacustribacter. The sequence goes on along the minus strand of CAYPCG010000040.1, from coordinate 10,538 downwards.
GCTGCGGTTTCTCGATCACCCGGCCTTCGGCGAAGAGCCCTGTACCGATCTGAGACAGTTCTCCTAAGCAAGACCAGCTTGGGCCTGCTTTAGGAATCGTTGGGCTTTACGGCCCAAGTAACGTTCTCCAAAGCCCGACCACGCTCACGACAAGCAGCGAAAATCCCAGCCAACGGAAAAACGTCGGCGTTTCTGCGGCAACGATCCGTTGATGGAGGCGTTCCCCCAGGATGTGTCCGACCGTGGCACACGGCAACAGCCAAAGCTGATGCTCCAACTGAAGATCAACGCCTGCAATAATGAACGAGACAAGCTTGATTGCCGTCAAAATAAACCAGAGCACAAACAAGGTGTCACGAAGCTTGTGCTTTGGGACGTACTGGGCGAATACCGGAATGACCAGCGGGGCGCTCGTCAAAGACGTTCCGCTGATGTAACCCCCGAGACTCAACATCCCCACATCAATCCACTTGCTCTTGTGCTGAATTGGGCGGTTAATGATGTAGCCGATTGAGTAGGCCGAAACGATGATGAGAATGATCATGCTCATCAGCTTTGGGGATAAGGTCAGCAGTCCCACAACGCCGATTATTTTCGGAATGATCATGATCTTAAGGCCCTTCTTCAGGTAGCCCCAGTCGATATAAGACTCCACAGGTGCACCGTGCGATGACTCGCGATGGCGCACATGACTTTTCCAAATAATCCACCCGGAAGAGAGCAGCAGCTGGACGGCGATCAGCGGTAAAAATATTAACGGGTCATTGACGATCAACAACAGGAAAGGAAGCGATAGCACGGCGCCGCCAAACCCAAGACCACTTCTAACAAACCCACTCCAGACAAAGATGATGCCGATCAGAATAATCTGCACCCACGACAAGTTTTCCATGAAACTCACTACACCTTTCTACTAACGAACCGCCTCGTCAAGGATCATCTTGGCTGCACGCGTAATATTTTTATACGCTAATACCTCAGGGCTCATGGATCGTAACGCAGCCTCGAGTAACGCCCTGCGCCCCGGCGCCTGGATCATCTGAACTAAAGGCTGCACATCGACCCGAATTAAAAAGAGACTTGCCACGCCCCACAGTGGCACCGTAACCTGACGCTCACAACGAAACCAAAGATCCCCGATCTGCGCCACATCTGTCATCGTGTCCTCGCCAGGTGCTCGGGAAAGCGCATCAGTCCCCGAAATCGTCCAGACGTATCTGACAAAAGGGCCCTTACTCACCATCGCCTGAGACATGGCTGTGGCTGATCTCAGGAGTGCTGTGTTCTCGGCGACTGGTTCATGAATTTCCGCCATTGATTGCCCAAGCTTTTCCTCGGGAGACCACCCACTCGCGAAATAAATTGAGAGCATCTGAGCACGTAGCACGCCCTGAGCATCGGGCACCATGACGGCAAAGTCCTCCTGAAGGCTCAGGCTTAGCGCCAACAGGAAATCCATTGTCGACTGCGGTTTGACGCCCCCAATCCACCCGAAGGTGCCATCAGCCCGAATCGGACCGCTCGGCACCTGCTCTACAAAGAACCGAGAAACCAGCCCTACGACTTGCGAGATCTGTTCAGGCGAGAGCGCCGCGCCGATTAGGGGCGGCTTCCCAGCTTGGATGTCATCACGCTTCTTCTCTACCCAAGAGGACCAACGATCATCGACGATCACGAGAGGACAATCGCCTAACTTCTGAAGATCGGGCTTAATCTGATGAGGGGCCTCAACTGGGAAAGGGGCGTCCTGCCAGGTGCCACCGTAGCCCGAGGCCTGGGGACCTGGGGGATCCTTAGGGCAACTATCTAGAAAGTCAGCAATCGACGAACTAGGGCAAATCAGGGGGGCTCTCCCATCAAAAAGTTTCTACAATCCGCAAGCACTTTCAATTCTTCCCCGAAGTCTTCACATCCATCAAAGGAGTCAGAGATGTCTCGCTTGTTTAAGCTGTGCTGCGCAGTCACGCTATCGGCTGCATTATCTGTCGCAAATGCGTCCGGAGGGAAATATGGCGACGAGAAGTACCAGCCAGAAGTCGGCCAACAGGGAAAGGACGTGATCTGGGTCCCGACGAATGACGAGCTCGTTAACAAAATGCTTGCGACGGCAAACGTCACAGCCAGCGATATCGTTTATGACCTTGGCGCCGGAGACGGCAAGATCCCAATTGCCGCTGCCCGTCTTCACGGCGCTCGGGCGGTGGGGATTGAATACAACCCCGACATGGCGGCCTTGGCCCAACGAAATGCGACCCGCGCAGGCGTTGCCGATAAGGTCAAGATCATTCATGGCGACATCTTCAAAGAAGATTTCTCACAGGCCACAGTGATTACGCTCTATCTGCTTCCTGACTTGAATATAAAGCTGCGGCCCACCATTCTTAAGATGAAACCCGGTACTCGCGTCGTCTCTCATGCCTTTCATATGGGCGATTGGGCACCAGACCAGACCATCAATACCTCGATGGCACAGGCCTACTACTGGGTGGTCCCGGCATCGGTCGCTGGAGATTGGTCGATCGAGGGCTTCAATGGTGCTAGCAAGGCAAAGCTCTCACTCAGTCAGCGTTACCAGCAGGTGGGCGGCAATATCACGATCGGCAAATCGACCCAGCCCATTCTTGGGGCAAAGCTGGAAGGGGAAAAGCTTCATTTCAGCTACGTGGACGATAAGGGAACCCTCCAGCACGTGAAGGCCACTGTGACGGGCAAAACACTCACGGCAGAAGTACAGGGCAGTGGTGTCTATTTCAACCTGAAAGGAACCCGGTCCTAAGATCGGCCCTCTATGACCGACCACTTCGAGGCATCCCCAAAACGGCTACTCAAACCGTACGCCGCAGTTGCGATTATTGTCGGCATCGTCGTCGGTGCCGGCATTTTTAAAACGCCCTCGATGGTGGCCGGTGTCACCGGTGATATTGGATGGGCCCTGCTCATCTGGATTGCTGGTGCAATCATCTCGCTTGCCGGAGCACTGTGTTATGCAGAGCTATCGACCACTTATCCGCATGCAGGGGGTGACTACCACTTTCTGACGCGCGCGTACGGCACGCGACTGTCCTTTTTGTATGCCTGGGCAAAAGCAATGGTCATCAACACGGGGTCCATTGCGCTACTGGCCTTCGTTTTTGGCGACTACATGACCCAGGTGATCCCATTAGGTGATCGCTCGACCGTGATCTGGGCTGTCGGAATTGTCCTGACGCTGACCGCAATCAACATCGCAGGCATTCATGCCTCGTCAGGGCTGCAGACCTTGCTTACAGTGCTGGAAGTGTTCGGGCTTCTCGCGATTGTGATCGCAGGATTTATGCTATCGGCTCCCGCTGATCAGACTCCTGCCGCATTTACCTCGACACCGCCATTGGGACTGATGGGTCTTGCACTGGTATTCGTTCTGCTGACTTATGGCGGCTGGAATGAGTCTGCCTACATCTCTGCGGAGGTTCAAGGCGGCGTAAGGACCATAGTCCCGGTGATCGTCACAAGCCTTGTCATCATTGCAATTGTCTATTTCTTGGTCAATGCCGCCTTGATTCATGGGCTTGGGCTAAAAGGGCTTGCCGACAGTAAGGCGCCAGCAGCAGACCTTCTTAATCAGGCCTTCGGTCCCTGGGGCCAGAAGCTGATCGGTTTGTTCGTTGCGCTCGCCGCGCTCACGAGCATCAATGCCACCATGATCGTTGGAGCCCGTGCAAACTACGCACTCGGGAAAGACTGGCCGCGCCTTGCCTTCATGGGCCAATGGAAGCCATCAAAGGGCTCTCCCAGCGCCGCTTACATCACCCAAGCAGTCATCAGTCTGGCGCTCGTCGGATTCGGTGCGCTCCAATCGGATGGATTCGAATCCATGGTGGAATTTACCGCGCCCGTGTTCTGGATCTTCTTGATGCTTGTGGGCCTTTCCGTATTCATCATGCGACATCGAGACCCCTCGACCCCACGCCCGTTCCGGGTGCCGCTCTACCCCATCACCCCGATCCTATTTTGTATCTCCTGTGGATATCTGGCGTACTCCAGTATCAGTTATGCCCAGAGCAAAGGGGCGATTCACATCTCCTTTGGGGTCATGGCATTAGGGCTCATTGCCCTGCTGTTCCTGAATTCCCCCGCACGGTCTCGGAAATCCTAGTCACCGCCTTTAAGCCACGGGACCGCGTGGCATACTAGGGCCTATGGCACGCACTGTTCACTGCATCAAACTCGGCAAAGAGGCCGAAGGACTCGATTTCCCACCGGTTCCGGGCGAGATGGGCAAGAAGCTCTGGCAGTCTGTTTCCAAACAGGCCTGGCAAGACTGGATTAAGCAACAGACGATGCTCGTCAATGAGTATCGGTTAAACCTATCGGACCCCAAAGCGCGGAAGTATCTGAGCCAGCAAATGGAAAACCATTTCTTCGGCTCCGGCGCTGAGATGGCCTCGGGCTACGTCCCCCCGAAAGAATAAAAAACGGCGCCTCGAGCGCCGTTTTTCAATGCAAACGTTCATCTCAGTCTAGTTAGACTGAATTTCCTTTTCTACGCCTTCAATGTCCTGGTGACGAACATCACGGCCCTTAACCATATAAACGACATGCTCAGACATATTCTTAGCGTGATCACCAATACGCTCAAGCGCTTTCGCAATAAAGAGCAGGTCAATAGATCGAGAAATCGTTCGCGAGTCTTCGATCATGTAACTAATCAAGAGTCGCAAAGTATTCCGGAACTGGTCATCTACGCTGATATCTTCCCGGATCACTTCCGCCAGCGAGGACGGATCGTTGCGAGCAAAGGCGTCTAGTGACTGGCGCATCATTTTCATCACAATAGAGACCATCCCGCCCACTTCCACGCGAGGCGTAAATGGTGAATTGCTCTCATGGATGTAGAGCGCCATGCGGGCCATCTTCTCCGCCTCATCCCCAATTCGCTCCAGGTCACGGACCATCTTCATACAGGTCAACACAAACCGAAGGTCGTAGGCGGTGGGCTGCCGACGGGCGATCACGTGATTACATCGGTCATCGATGTCCAGTTCCATTCGATTGACCTGCTTTTCCCGATGTAAAACATCCTTCAATAGCGTAATGTCCGCGGTCTCGAGGCCATCAATCGCACTCTTGACCATCCCCTCGACGAGCCCTCCAAGCTCAAGAACGGCAGAGCGAATGACCTCAAGCTCTTTATCAAACTCTTTCGACGTATGCTGGGGCATGGGGGGATTTCCTATTTCAGGGTAATTGAGGCAGTTTAGACCACCCTTATTTCAGTTTTGTTTCAGTCGCACAACACCATCAGGGCGAGCGACTAGGGCTAAGTCTGCACGACGAAGGGCGAAAATACCATTAGTCACAACCCCAGGGATCTGATTCAGCGTGGTTTCAAGGGTCACTGGATCCCTAATCTCAAGGCCGTGAACGTCCAAAATGGGGTGGCCGTTATCGGTCAACACCCCAGGGCGAATCCGGGGCTCACCGCCCAGTTTACGGACTGCCCAGGAGACAGGGGTCACGGCTGACTGGATCACCTCGATCGGCAGCGGAAACCTCCCCAGCACCTCAACACACTTCGAGCCGTCAACGATACAGACGAACCGTTTGGCAGCACTTGCCACAATCTTCTCCTGGGTAAGGGCAGCACCGCCCCCCTTGATCATGCAGAGACCAGGATCGATCTCGTCGGCGCCGTCGATATACAGGTCCATCGGCTCGGTCAACGCATCAAGCCCGATGATGGTGTAGCCCAACGCTGCAAGCCGCTCAGAGCTGCGTTTTGAGCTGGACACTGCGGCTTTAAGCCGAACGCCTGCCCTTGCCAGCTCATCAATGAAGCAGTCCACGGTTGAGCCGGTCCCAACGCCCAGGACCATCCCCGGAGAGACCTCTTGAACAGCCGCCTGGGCGACCATGGTTTTCAGTGCCTGCTGACTTGGGATCGTCATACAATCTCCCCTTCTTTGATGAGGAATTGTGCCATGGCCAAGGCAAAGTACGACTGCAGTAAATGCCCCGGGTACTGCTGTAGCTACCCACGAATCACCGTGACCAAGAAAGACGTCCGTCGACTGGCGGCACATTTCGAGATGACCGAGGCTGCAGCCTGGAAAAAGTTCATCACCCAGTACACCGTTGAAGACGGTGATGAAAAAGGCGAAGTCGAGAACATCCTTAAGCACAGAAAAGACACGGTCTATGCCACGATCTGCCAGTTCTTCGACCAAGATCTTCGTCGCTGCACAGTCTACGAGGCGCGCCCAGAAGTCTGCCGGGAGTACCCCGACGGCAAAACCTGTGGCTACTACAACTTCCTAAAGTTTGAACGTAAACACCAGGGCGATAAAGACTTTATTCCGAGCGCTTGATCGTCATTTACCGGTAAGACCCTTGGTCGTCACAAAACTGTCATAGGAATCTGCAAGACTTTTATCTCCATTTCATCGTCATCAAAGGTCTAGTGCTATGCCTACGGGAAAGACAAAAGTTCCGAAACTCTACCGCCAGGTACACGACGAAATTCTGGACAGCTTTGATGAAGAGTTCGAGATGGAGTTTGACGATGACCGGCTGAGCACCCGGTCAAAAGGCAAGGCGTCAATTACCGAAAGAAAACGCTACTTTGCAGAGTTGTTTCGACTCCAGGGCGAGCTCATCAAACTCCAGGACTGGGTCGTCCACAAAAAATTAAAGGTCGTCGTGATCTTCGAAGGCCGGGACGCTGCCGGCAAGGGTGGGGCAATCAAGAGAATCACCCAGCGCCTGAACCCTCGTGTCTGCCGAGTAGCCGCCCTTCCCGCGCCAAGTGAGCGCGAGAAGACCCAGTGGTATTTCCAACGCTATGTCTCTCACCTGCCCGCGGGCGGCGAAATCGTCCTGTTTGACCGAAGCTGGTACAACCGAGCTGGGGTTGAGAAAGTAATGGGATTTTGCACCAAAGAAGAATACGAAGAGTTCCTTCGGACGGTGCCACAGTTTGAGCAAATGCTCGTACGCTCAGGCATCATTCTGATCAAGTACTGGTTCTCGATTAGCGACGAAGAGCAGCACGTTCGATTCAAGATGCGCATCCATGACCCACTGAAACAGTGGAAGCTAAGCCCTATGGATCTCGAGTCTCGTCGACTGTGGGAGGCCTACACCAAAGCAAAAGAGAAGATGTTAGAGCGCACCCACATCCCGGAGGCGCCTTGGTGGATCGTGGCCGCAAACGACAAAAAACGGGCTCGTATCAACTGCATTGCCCACCTTCTCACCCAAGTGCCCTACCAGACCGTCAAACGAAAGCAGGTGTCACTCCCACGGCGGATTCACAACCCAGACTACATCCGAGGCCCCGTGCCCAAAGAGATGTATGTCCCCGATGTCTTTTAAATCTTGCCCAACTTAGATCGGGTTCACGTTATTGATCAGCGACGGGTGTAGACAGGAAGTAGTGTCGCCACAGTCAGTGAGGCCAGATAGACCTGGCACAGCGCCTCCATTCCCTGCTGGTCGTCTGCGTCAAATCGATTGAGCTCGGGACTGTCAACGTCCCATACCCCAATCAGCGTCCCATCCTTGATCAGCGGTACAACGATCTCTGATCGTGAGGCAGCGTCGCAGGCGATATGACCAGGGAATGCATGGACATCGGGAACAAGCTGGGTCTCCCGGCTACTCGCGGCTGCACCACACACGCCACGGCTCAAGGGGATACGAAGACAGGCGGGCTTCCCCTGGAAGGGCCCCAGGACAAGCTCCACACCGTCGAAAAAATAAAACCCGCACCAGTTAAGCCCAGAAAGCGATGCCATCACCAATGCAGAAAAGTTTCCCGCATTGGCAACAGGATTGAGCTCTCCCGCCAACAACGCCGTCATCTGCCGATGTAACTCAGCATACTGATCCTGCTTGGAAAGACTAGCGAGAGAGTGGGCTTCGAACATGTTTATAGTTTAACGACCGTAATAAGACTTTACCGTTTCATCGGCAATCACTTGCAAATGCGCCGCAACGTCTTTGGGAAGGCCTGCGTCGTATTTCAGCCCAACCGTCGACCGTCCGAATAAGGCACCGTAGGTCGTCAAAGCGGCGAGGTAGGTCCCGGCAAGACTTGGATGACGCAGATCAGGGACATACAGGTTGATATCTGGTCGCTTAGCAATCGAATTTGCGAACGCCAAACCGGCCGGAATAACTAACGCCTTATTATCGTTTCCGGCCCTCGTGTAGGCCTCTGCAAGCTCCTTTGTCATCGATGGGACATCTTGATACGCCCATGACATGAAGAATACGGGTTGACCGCCGCGCTTACGTACTGAATCACTATGCTTTTTCGTGTACTCGGTAAATACCTTGCTGAGCGTATCGTGAATCGGGCACTGACTGCAGTCCATCATGATGACTGCATCAAACGGCTTGTCGCTGGGAGGGTTAAAGACAACCTTATTGCCAGGTGCAAAGGAGTAGCGGCCGATGCCATTCGGACGAAGGAGCGAGTCCATGTCGTGCCAGTCGAGGCCTGAGCCACTGATGGTTACGGATACACCGCGATACTTTTGATCGGTACCCCTAAGTCCCTCGGAGGCAATCTGCCCAACATGACCATGCATGCTGTTGTTGTAATAGAAAAAGCTATTCCCCACATACAATACCGTTGTTGGCGGCGTCAAAAGTGACTTCACCGAGGGCTTGGTCTGGGCAACTACAACGCCAGATGCATGCAGCATTAGCCCAATCGCTAAGCCGAGCCCCAAGATACTTTTTTTCATTATGTGACTCCCTGATTAGAAATTCGCCTGATAGGCGGATCACATTATCCAAGAGTTTCGGGATGGGATGGAATGGCTTGTCATCAGACTGTCACAATATTTCCATATAATTGGAAACATGAACAATCAAGACGCCATCGTCGCCTTTCTCGCCCTCGGGCAAGAGTCCCGCCTGAACATCTTCAGACTGATTGTCCAGCGCGGCGACCGAGGCCTCACCCCAGGTGAGCTTATTGAAAAGCTTGGTATTCCTAATGCGACGCTCAGTTTCCATCTGAAAGAGCTCACGCGGGCACGCCTGATTTCAGCCGAGCGTCAGAGTCGGCACCTTCTTTATCGACCTAATGCATCCCTGATCCAAACGCTCAGTAATTTCTTATTAGAAAACTGCTGCAATGGCCAACCATGCGCTCCCCAGTTAATCCCGAAGAAAACGAAAGCAAAATGAAGCAATACAACATACTCTTCCTGTGCACCCATAACTCCGCTAGATCGATTCTGGGTGAAGCACTCGCATCGATGCACAAGAGCGGTCGTTTTGTCGGCTATTCAGCCGGCTCGTCCCCGGGTGGCCAAGTCAATCCGTTTGCCCATGAAATCGCCTTAGCGCTGGGCTTTCCCGAGAAAAACCTTCGCAGCAAGAGCTGGGATGAGTTCGCCGGCAATAATGCGCCACAAATGGACTTCATTATCACGGTCTGTGATAACGCCGCAGGTGAAATCTGCCCGGTATGGCCAGGAAATCCGGCCACCGCCCACTGGGGATTTCCAGATCCATCAAAAGTTCAAGGAACGGACGATGAAAAACGTCGTGCATTTCGTGAAGTCATGCAAGGGCTAGCGCGAAGAATTGATGCCTTGGCAGCACTTCCACTTGACCGACTCGACCAGCTAAGCCTGCAACGACACATTCGAGACCTGGCATCTTCATGAGTATTTTCGAACGCTATCTCACCCTTTGGGTGACGCTGTGCATTGTCGTTGGTATCGCCCTTGGACAGCTAAGTCCCCAATTTTTTCAAAGCTTAGGCAGTCTTGAGATCGCCCAAGTCAATCTTCCCGTTGGGCTGCTGATTTGGGTGATGATTATTCCAATGCTAGTGAAGGTGGACTTTTCAGCGCTGCACCAAGTTCGCCAACACGTTCGCGGGATAGGGGTCACCCTCTTTATAAACTGGCTCGTGAAACCTTTCTCCATGGCCTTACTCGGCTGGATCTTTATTCGCCACCTATTCGCCCCCTATCTCCCAGCAGATCAGATCGATAGCTATATTGCAGGTCTCATTTTGCTTGCTGCCGCACCTTGCACGGCGATGGTCTTTGTCTGGAGCCGGCTATCTAACGGCGACCCACTTTTTACGCTTTCCCAAGTCGCACTCAACGACACCATCATGATTTTTGCGTTTGCCCCGCTCGTCGCGTTTCTACTTGGGATCTCCTCAATCACGGTGCCATGGCAGACTCTTTTGATATCTGTCATGCTGTACATTGTTATCCCCGTAGTTATCGCTCAGGTTTGGCGAAAGCATCTACTTAAAAAGGGCGATGACGCCTTCCAACGTTCCATGCAACGGATTGGGCCTTGGTCGATTGCCGCGCTGCTGCTTACCCTGGTGCTGCTGTTTGGCTTTCAAGGAAAGGCAATCATCGAACAACCTCTTATCATCGGGTTGTTAGCAGTACCGATCCTTATTCAAGTCTTTCTGAACTCAGGACTTGCCTACTGGCTGAATCGCAAACTCGGCGAGACTCACAGCGTGGCCTGCCCGTCAGCACTCATCGGCGCATCGAACTTCTTTGAGCTAG
>CAYPCG010000039.1:0-16213 GCA_964409175.1 uncultured Burkholderiaceae bacterium | reverse complement strand
AATGCCCTGTTTTCTCTCGCTCCTTAAAAGACCCGACCATGCATCCTTTGCTCAACACGGCAGTGAAAGCTGCCCGCCGCGCAGGCACCATCATTAACCGTGCCAGTCTCGACTTAGACCTTCTGAAAGTCGGTCGCAAGGCGCCTAACGACTTCGTCACCGAGGTTGACCGTTCGGCAGAGGCTGCCATCATCGAGGTCTTGGCCAACGCCTATCCCGACCATGACTTTCTGGCCGAGGAGACGGGCACTGCCGGCGCCGCTACGAAAAGCGCTGCCGGCGCGTCCGAATACGTATGGATCATTGATCCACTCGACGGCACAACAAACTTCATTCACGGATTCCCCCAGTACGCAGTGTCAATTGCCCTGTCCTATCGCGGACAGATCACTCAGGCGGTCATCTATGATCCGGTCCATAACGATCTCTTTGTCGCCTCTAAGGGGAAAGGGGCCATGCTCAATGACCGACGAATTCGCGTCTCTCAGCGCGATCGACTCGACGAATCACTGATTGGCACGGGGTTTCCGTTTCGCGACTTCTCCACGCTCGATCTGTACGTCGCGATGTTTAAAGAGTTCACTCAAAAAACGGCAGGTGTTCGACGTCCCGGCGCAGCGGCACTCGATCTCGCCTATGTTGCCTGTGGCCGACTCGATGGTTTCTTTGAAATTGGGCTGATGCCCTGGGATGCCGCCGCAGGCTCTCTGCTCATCACTGAAGCGGGTGGTCTGATCGGCAACTTCAAAGGAGAAGAGAACTACCTATTTCACGAAAACATCATCGGCGCCTCTCCGAAGATATTTGGGCAGATGGTCACGATGTTGTCGCGCTACCAGCTCCCTGAGCCCAAAAAAGGACTGGAGCTGCTGCGGCTTTATAACGCGCGCTAATTGACGCGGTCTAACTCCCTTCACGAGACGCTCCATGTCATCTCAGCACACGCCCATGATGCGCCAGTACCTGGCCGTCAAGGCGGAGTACCCCGATATGCTGGTGCTCTATCGCATGGGGGACTTCTACGAGCTGTTTTATGACGATGCCCAGCAGGCCTCGCGCATTCTTGGGATTACGCTAACAACGCGTGGCCAGAGTAACGGTGCCCCCATTTCAATGGCGGGCGTGCCGGTGCACTCCGTTGAAGGATATCTCGCCAAGCTTGTGGCCAAAGGATTGTCGGTGGCGATCTGCGAACAGATTGGCGATCCGGCGACATCTAAAGGTCCCGTCGAACGCAAAGTCGTTCGAGTGATCACTCCCGGCACAATGAACGAAGCCGGACTCATCCCTGATCGCGCCCAGTCCTGGCTTGCAGCTATCGAACTCGAAGGAACAAAGGCAGCGCTCGCCTGGTGTGATGTCGCAAGCGGCGAGTTTTTCTGGGCGGAGTCAACGGCGACAGAGGTCTTATCGCTGCTTGCACAGATTACGCCTGCAGAACTACTTGTCTCCGAGTCCAGCACGCTCCGTCATGAGCTCGCCACCCATAAGATCGTGGTCACAAGCCGGCCGCCATGGGAGTTCGATAGCGGCCGAGGTACTGAGCTACTCAAGCAACGCCTCCGGGTCATCTCTCTATCCGCCTTTGAGCTCGATCAGCAGACCCTTGCACTCCGTGCAATTGCGGCCTTGATCGGTTACGCCGAGAAAAGCCAGGGACGCGCACTCAACCACCTGCGTGCACCCTTGCAATACCGCACGCAGGAAACGGTCCTCGTGGATGCCGTGGCCCGTCGAACGCTAGAGCTTGTCAGCCCGCTACTTGCAGAGTCATCACAACAGACCACCTGCCTCTCGGCGATTGATCGCTGTATGACCGCAGCCGGCAGTCGTATGCTGCGCCAATGGTTACTTGCGCCTTGTCGTGACAACACGCCGCTAATTGAACGCCAGACTGCGATTGCCTGGTTTGCTGATCAGCAAAAAGTACAGGGGCTCACCGAGGCGTTATCGGGGCAGCTTCGCGCCGTCTCCGACGTGTCGCGTATCGCTGGTCGAATTAGCCTTAGAAATATCCGTCCGCGCGAGTGCCTGGCCTTGCTGCAGTCTCTTTGTACTGCGCGTGAGATCAGCACAAGAATTGCAGGGGTCACAGGAGACGTCCCCAGTCGAATTAGAGCGATTCAGTCCGCGATCTGCGATAACCCCAGCAGCACCGGAACGCCCACGTTGTCGGACTGCATCGCATTGCTAGAGCGGGCGATTGACCCGGACTGCGCAACACAGATTCGCGATGGTGGCGTCATCCGCAAAGGATACGACGCGGCGCTTGATGAACTTCGCATGCTTCGTACTGACAGTGGCGCTTTTCTACTGGAGCTCGAGGCACGAGAGCGTGCAAGAACAGGGATCGCCAACCTGAAGGTCGGGTTTAATGCGGTTCACGGCTACTTCATCGAAATCACCGCCGGCCAACTCTCCAAAACCCCCGATGACTACCAACGCCGACAGACGCTCAAAAATGCAGAGCGTTTTATTACCCCTGAGCTGAAGGCATTTGAAGAAAAGGCACTCTCTGCGCAGGAGCGCGCCTTAGCGCTTGAGAAACGACTCTTTGATGAGTTGCTCGCGCAGCTTGACCCGTGGATCCCAATGCTCCAGTCCGCCGCAGAGGCGCTTGCAACGCTCGATTGCTTGTGCGGGCTCTCTTCTCTGATCAGTCAAGAGCGATGGATTCTTCCAGAACTCGTCGATGAGTCCGTGATCGATATCGTCGACGGCAGACACCCCGTGCTCGCACTGACAACCCCTGACTTCACTCCCAACGATACGCGGCTTGCTTCGAGCGAGCGCATGCAGGTCATCACAGGACCCAACATGGGAGGCAAATCGACCTACATGCGTCAGGTTGCACTGATGACTATCCTTGCACGGATGGGCGCCCCGGTGCCTGCCAAAGCCGCACGCATCGGGTCAATCGATCGGATCTTTACTCGCATTGGCGCGGCTGATGACCTTGCCGGAGGGCGCTCCACATTCATGGTGGAAATGACCGAAGCCGCACTGATTCTGAACCACGCGGGGCCCCATAGCCTGGTGTTAATGGATGAAATCGGCCGCGGCACATCGACATCCGATGGTCTTGCCCTTGCCTGGGCGATTGCCCAGTCACTGGCGCAAAATAATCGGTGCTTGACACTCTTTGCAACCCATTACTTTGAACTGACCGCACTTCCAACAGCATGTGACGGCGTCGTCAATGTCCACGTTGGCGCGGTTGAACACGAACACACGCTCGTATTTCTCCACAAGGTAGAGCCCGGCCCTGCGAGCAGAAGTTTTGGTATTCAAGTGGCTCGGCTTGCAGGACTTCCCGAAGAGGTCATGACACTGGCCACTGATAAGCAGCAGCAGATTCACCAGACGACGCCCGCAAAGCCACAGTTAAGCCTTTTCTAAGTGTTCAACCGTTTCGCTCACTACAGCCCTTCTCATCATCAGACGCCTATGCCTCGCAGACCCAAGCTCATCCATCAAGTTGCTCGACCCGAACGGCATCAGCCCGTGAGTTGGCTTGGGGGGCTGAGCCCCGATCAGTTCATGCGACGCTACTGGCAGAAAAAACCACTTCTGGTTCGCGGCGCATTCCCAGACTTCATTCCACCAGTCTCCATCGACGAGGTTCTCGCGCTGGCCTGCGACGATCGGGCAGAGTCACGGCTGGTGCAAAGGAGCCCTAGGGGGCAGCGCTGGACACTCACCCACGGACCCTTCGACGCCAACGAGATTCCCGCACCGACGCAATCGCACTGGACGGTTCTGGTCCAACAGGTGAATACGAGACTATCCGCAGCAGATGCCTTTCTCGATGCCTTCCGATTCATCCCCCAGGCACGACTGGACGATTTAATGATCAGCGTTGCGGGACCAAGTGGTGGCATCGGCGCCCATGTCGACTCTTACGATGTATTCCTCATTCAGGCCAGTGGCCAGAGACGCTGGGAGATTGCCGAGACATTTGATCCGACCCTGCAAGAAGACGCCCCCCTTAAAATTCTCAAGCAGTTCACCCCCGAAGAAGACTGGGTCTTGGCACCAGGGGATCTGCTGTATCTGCCCCCGAATGTGGCCCATCGCGGCACGGCGGTCGGCGACGGCTGCATGACCTGGTCCGTCGGCTTTCGCGCCCCGGCGCGTATTGCCCTGGCCGATGCCGTCTGGGCGGGGCACTTGGACACACTGGCTGACCGAAACTGGAGCGACCCATGGCTCGAGGCCACCAACACCCCGGCAGAGGTTCCGCAACGACTTCTGGATCAGCTCACCGACCAGGTCCTAAGAGACTTTCCAAGCCGCAAGGCCATCTCCCAGGGAGTGGCCCGGGTCCTGAGCGAACCGGCCCAGGAGGCCGTCTTTGAACCGCCTCGGCGACCCGATAACGCCGAAAAGTTCGAGAAAAACGCCTGCCGCCAGGGCCTTCGGCTCGCCTGTAGTAGCCGGGTCCTGTACCAAGGATCAAGCTTTTTCGCCAACGGCGAGCCACTCGGACTTCCGAAGGATTCGAGCGTGCAGCGGATCATGAAAACCTTTGCAAACGAACGGGCCGTGTCGGGCGATGCCCTTCGCTGTTGTAAGGGGCTGACAGTCCTGATGCCCACGCTCTACGAAATGTATCTCGCGGGCTGGATCAGCTATCATTAAGGGGTTTTCTGACGAAGATGTATTTAAGAAAACATCCTCTCTTATTTTTGATCTCTAAGGAACTATGAAAATGCAGAAGTCACTTCTCGCAGCCATGATCTTGGCACTGGGTGTTGTTGCTTGCGGTAAGAAACAAGAAGCCGCTGCTCCTGCTCCCGCTCCCGCTCCTGCTCCTGCCGCTGAGCAGAAGCCTGCTGATGCAGCTGCTCCCGCCGCTGCACCTGCTGCTCCTGCCGCTGCTCCCGCAGCACCTGCTGCACCTGCCAAGAAGTAATTCTTGAGCATTCGTCTTGCAGAGTCATCTGCAAGACGTTCGTGCACAGTGAGCAAAACGCCGACAAGCAATTGTCGGCGTTTTTTATTTCTGAACGAGTGATGAGGCAATCGCGTTACTGCAGATCGATCCAGTCAAAGCCCTCGGCCTGGTTGGCGACCGTCAGTGCTGTATGAGATGACAAGACCGGCGATAACGCCTCGCGTACAAGATCCTCTCGATTATTGTGGCGACTAAGATGTGCCGCAACGACCCGCTGCAGCCGAGACTGATCAATCGCAGCAAGAATCGCTGCCGAGGCACGATTTGATAAATGCCCATAATCTCCGCCGATTCGTGCCTTTAAGCTAGCGGGATAGTCACTCTCCGCCAGCAGTCGCTCATCGTGATTCGCCTCGAGAAACAATGCGTCAGTCTCATTGAGCATGGATTCGACATGCGGCGTCGAACGACCAAGATCCGTGAGCACCCCAAGCCGCCTCCCACGCTGGTCAGACACCACGAGCTGCACGGGTTCACGCGCATCATGAGGTACCGGAAAGCAATGCAAGGTCAGATGGGCCAATGGAATCACCGCATGACTGTCAACCTCGTAGACGGAGACACCCGACCAGAAATCAGCCGAACAGCCCACACGGGTGCCGTGCGATAGCAACACAGGAAGCTGCGCCGCTCGCGCAAGACGAGCCACACCACCCACATGGTCACCATGCTCATGCGTAACGAATATGGCAGAAAGGTCAGTCAGCGCAAGGCCGCGCGTTTCCAAACGACGCGCGACTTCCTTTAACCCAAGACCGCAATCGATCAAAAGACGCGTTGGGTCTTCGGTCCCCAAAGGGTCCGAAGACTCCACGATCAGGGCATTGCCTTCACTGCCGCTTGAGAGACTGGTAAATCGCAAGCCTACTTCAGCTGATCAAAAATCAGTGACAACATGCGCTTGGCGTATTGGTCCTGCGATGGATTGCCAGCCTTATCAAGAATCACCACACGCGCACCCGCCTCACCGTTGGCCGCAACACGGACACGATACTGCTCAGCGGAATCAGGAATCTTGTCAGACGAGAAGAGCCTTCCGAAAAAGCCTTTCTTATTCGATGACGGGTCGACCGTTGGGTCGCGATAGCGCACAAAGAAAATACCCTTGGCGCGATCCCGGTCCTCGACAGTAAAGCCCAGTCGATCAATCGCCACGCCGACTCTGCGCCAAGCGCGGTCATAAGACTCAAAGAGTTCGATCTGACTGCCGTCCTGCGAGCGGACCGCATTGGCCTTCGGCGATGCCGACGCTAACGCCTGAGTTGTCTGTGACTGGGCGCGTGTCTGGTCTGCGCCGAGACGCACCATCAGCCGCTGAAGATACTCCGCCTCGAGTTGTGGATCGGAGGGGCGGTTCGTCCAAGTTGATTTCGAAGCGGTCTCAGTCACCGTGGCCAGTTCAACAATGCCACGATGGCTAATCACGATCTCAGTCTGATTCGCATTGACCCGCTCAAGCCGGGTTCGGAATTTGTCACGCTCACCCGTATCGTAGATACGATCGATCAGTCGACCGAGCGTGCGACGAATCACGTCTTCCGGGATCTTGGATCGATTCTCTTGCCACTCAGTTTCGATCACGCCTGCCTCGGGATTCTCGCGTGCGAGCGTGAAACCGCTATCGACCCAGAACTGACGAACCACTGGCCAGAGCTTCTCTGCAGGGGCGTCGACCACCAGCACACGATGATCGGCCTGACGCTCAATGCGCATGCCAGGCACCGTAGGAAGCACGTTTGTCGAGACGGTGGCCGCCTTCGGCTCCGTGCGGCTGCGCTCAAATTCGGCACGACTGGCAACCCCGGATGACGGCAGCGCAAACCGATCATCTTTGCCCGGCGTAATCAGGTCAGGCGGCACCTCTAATGGTCGGGTCTTTTGCGCCGACTTGTATTCCTGGCCATCCGAAAAAATGCTGCAGCCAGACAACACCACGATGGAACCGACAACCAGACCGCGCGACAACAGCTTCATGAAAGAACTCCTAGTGACTTAAGTGCCGATGCCACCACCGGCTGCTGGGCAGCCGATAAGGGAACCAACGGAAGACGGATACCCGCTGGCGAACGACCCATCGCCGCCAAGGCCCATTTCACCGGAATGGGGTTGGCTTCGACAAACATCGCTTTATGCAAGGGCATGAGCTTTGCCTGAAGGTCTGCAGCCTGCTTGGCATTACCGGCCATCGCCAGACGACAGAGCTTGGACATCATGGCCGGAACAACGTTCGCCGTCACCGAGATATTTCCATGCCCCCCTAAGAGCATGAGTGCAACGGCTGTACCGTCATCACCACTATAGATCGCAAAGTCTTCGGGGGCCTCGCGAATGAGCCAGATGGCGCGTTCGATATTTCCGGTGGCCTCTTTAATCCCGACGACATTTGGAATCTGTGCCAACCGCAGCACCGTATCGTGGGCGAGATCCGCAACCGTGCGACCCGGTACGTTATAGAGAATGATGGGTAAATCCGTCGATTCCGCGATGGTCTTAAAGTGCTGATACAGGCCTTCCTGTGGGGGCTTATTGTAGTAAGGCACCACCTGCAAAGATGCGGTGGCACCAAGCTTGGCCGCTTCACGGGTGAGCTCAATGGCCTCTAGCGTGGAATTTGCGCCTGTCCCGGCGATGACCGGAATTCGCCCTGCAGACTGATCAACCGCGACACGAATCAGCTCAAGATGTTCATCAACATCGACCGTCGGCGACTCGCCCGTGGTACCCACAGCGACAATCGCATCAGTGCCTTCAGCAACGTGCCAGTCAATCAACGCCCGATAGCTCGCCAGATCCAGGCTGCCATCGGGGTGCATCGGAGTGGTGATCGCGACGATGCTTCCTGTGATCATGTCATTCCCTCTTGGGTTAGCGGACACGGTTATGAGTAATCAAGGCCCATGGCCTCGCGAACATCACGCATGGTCTGACGCGCAAGATCACGGGCTTTCTCGGAGCCATCGGCAACGATGCTTCGTAGAAGATCAGGCTCTTCTTCATAGGGGCGCGCCCGCTCTAGGAAGATCTTCTGCTCATCTAAGACGGCATCGATTAAGGGCTGCTTGCACTCAAGACATCCAATACCGGCGGACTTACAGCCCTCTTGAACCCATTGGCGACGTGCATCATCGGAGTAGACCTCATGCAGCTGCCAGACGGGGCAGCGCGCCGGATCGCCCGGATCACTTCGACGGACCCGCGCAGGATCAGTGGGCATCTTTTTCATCTTCTGCACGACGCTGTCGGTATCCTCGCGCATCGCGATGGTGTTCTGATAGCTCTTTGACATCTTCTGGCCATCTAACCCCGGCATGCGAGACGCCTCGGTTAATAGCGCCTGAGGCTCCACCAGAATCAGACGTCGCCCACCTTCAAGGTATCCAAAAAGCCGCTCGCGATCATCCATCGTCAGGTTCTGCGCTTCCTGTAACAGCGCCTTGGCCTGCTCAATCGCATCCTCATCGCCTTGCTCCTGATACCGATCGCGTAGTTCGGCATACAGACGGGCCCGTTTCCCGCCAAGCTTTTTCACCGCCTCTTCGGCCTTTTCTTCAAAGCCCGGCTCGCGACCGTAGAGGTGGTTAAACCGTCTCGCCACCTCGCGGGTCAGTTCAACGTGAGGCACCTGATCCTCACCAACCGGAACGTGCGCTGCGCGATAGATCAAAATGTCTGCGGCCTGCAGCAAGGGGTAGCCCAGAAAGCCGTAGGTCGCCAGGTCCCGCTCATTGAGCTTTTCTTGTTGATCTTTGTAGGTCGGCACACGCTCAAGCCAGCCCAGCGGCGTGCACATCGACAGCAGAAGGTGAAGCTCTGCATGCTCGGGAACACGCGACTGAATAAAAAGCGTGGCCTGGGCAGGGTCTACCCCAGCAGCGAGCCAGTCGGTCAGCATGCCCCAGACACTCTCCGAGATCACCTGAGGCTCGTCATAGTGGGTCGTCAGCGCATGCCAGTCAGCGACAAAGAACAGACACTCATATTCGGACTGAAGCCGAACCCAGTTCTTCAACACCCCGTGGTAGTGGCCAAGATGGAGCGCCCCAGTGGGCCGCATCCCAGATAAAACGCGTTGTGGATACATTTGCCGGGGATTTTATCAGTGCGCCCAGTCAAGCCAGACCGGCCGACTGGCGTCAGGCAGCCGGGGAACAGCCCCGGCGTCATAACGGCTCTCGCCAACGGCATGGAAATCGCTCCCAAGGGACGCCGACAGGCCATGGTCCACCGCCACCCGCTGAAACCGCCGGGCCTCCTGCTCGGTATGGCTGCCCGTGACAATCTCCAGGGCCGAGCCCCCTAGGGTCTTAAATTCGTCGATCAGAGCCCAGTGGCCAGTCGCACTGAGCCGATAGCGTGCCGGATGGGCAATGACGGCGACCCCTCCTGCCTGCCGGATCTCGGTCACGGCACGGGTGAGGCTGGTCCACTCATGCGGGGCATAGCCCGGTTTACCGGGGACGAGATAGCGCTGAAAGACCTCCCCAACATCGGCGCAAATTCCCCGAGCGACCATCGCCCGGGCAAAGTGGGTCCTGCCGATCATTTCCGGGTTTTTGGCGTAACTTCTCGCCTCTTCCAAGACATCCGGAAGTCCGTGATCGACCAGGCCCTTCGCCATGAACACCGCACGCTCCTGACGCCCCTGCTGGATCTCAGCAAGAAGTCCGTGAAGCCCAGGCGATGCAGGGTCAAAATTGAGGCCCACCACGTGAATCGTCTCGCCTCCCCAGGTCACCGAGATCTCCACACCCGAGACATATCGGATGCCAAGCCCCTGCGCCGTCTCGCGGGCCGCATGCTGCCCTGCGATCGTGTCGTGATCGGTCAGTGCCATCATCTGCACGCCGTTAGCATGGGCATAGCGCACGAGGTCCTGCGGACTGAGCGCCCCGTCGGATGCCGTTGAATGCATATGCAGGTCAACGCTGATGTCGTGAGGAAATGAAATGGACATAGCTTCATTTTCCAGTAAATTTCTCAAGGCATGGTAAAAACCATGGTTTGCCTGACCGATCTCTTTTCCACTGACAACGGACCCCTATGGCCATCTACGCGATTGGCGCACATCGCCCGACCATTCATGAAACCGCCTATGTCACCGAATCCGCTTCTGTGATGGGAAAGGTAGAACTCAAAGCCGACAGCAGCATCTGGTTTGGCGCCGTGCTTCGCGGCGATAACGAACCCATCGTGATCGGCGAAGGGGCAAATGTCCAAGAAGGCGCGGTGCTTCATACCGACCCTGGATGCCCCCTGACGCTCGGCGATCACTCAACGGTTGGGCATCAGGCCATGCTGCACGGATGCACGATTGGCGAGGGAAGCCTCATTGGCATTCAGGCCGTGGTCTTAAATAACGCCGTCATAGGAAAGCACTGCCTGATCGGTGCCTGTGCACTTGTCACAACCGGCATGACCATTCCCGACGGCTCTCTTGTGCTCGGATCACCGGCAAAGGTGATTCGACCGCTGACTGAAGCCGAGATCGCTGATATTCAACGTGGCGTGAAGACCTATGTCGAGCGCGCCAGAATGTTTCGTAAGGAATTCACCAGAATTGACTAAGCCCATCGCTGATCACCTGTTAAAGATCATTTTCGAAACCGGCACCGCCCGGGCCCACCTCGTTCAGATCGAGAAATCATGGCTCGATGTCACCTGTCGCCACGATGAGGCCCCAGAGGTCATCTCACTCCTCGGCCAGATGACGGTGGCAAGCATTTTGTTGAGCGCAAGCCTGAAATATAAAGGCTCTGTCATTCTTCAGATTCATGGTGACGGGCCAGTACGCCTTGCGGTTGCAGAGTGCAACAGCAGCCTTGGCTTTCGCAGCACGGTGAAGATGTCTGAGACCCTATCTGTCCCTACGGGCGCCAACTGGTCCCAGCTCGTCAATCAGAGCAACATGGGGCGGTTTAGCGTGGTGCTGGATCCAAAGGTCGCCTCTCAGGCGCCGTATCAGGGCATCGTACCCCTCCATGAGTTAGGCGTTGCACAAGCCCTAGAGGCTTACATGAATCGATCGGAGCAGCTTCCCACTCGGTTGTGGCTTGCCTGTGATGGCGATCGCGCGGCGGGGCTACTGCTACAGCGGATGCCTTCAAAAGACAACACAGACGAGGAATGGGAGCGACTGATTGCGCTTGCCGATACCGTGACCGACGAGGAACTCGTCAATAAGGATGCAGAAACGCTGTTACATCAGCTCTTCTGGCAAGAAAAGCCAAGACTACTTGAGACCAAACCTGTTCAGTTCAGCTGCCCCTGCTCGCGAACACGAGTCGGAAAAATGTTGCTCACACTTGGTCGTGAAGAGGTCGATGCGATTCTGGCCGAGCAGGGTCATGTGGAAGTGAACTGTGACTTCTGTAACACCGGTTATCAGTTCGATGCGGTCGACTGCGCGGAACTCTTTAAGGCCGATCTGCCGCCTGCCCAGTCGACTTCGTCGACGGTGCACTAACACCGGCTCCTGCACCCGGCTTTGCCGGTCCCTTCTGGCTTGTTGCAGGACTTGCGGCGGTGTTAGCAGGCTCTTGCGCCTGTGGCGTTCCCCATTGCACGAAACGCTCCCCCGGCTGAATCAGGCCTAGCTCGTACCGCGCACGTTCCTCTGCCGCACGCGGCGAGTTCTTAAAACCGCGCACCTCTGCCTCAAGCTCCCGCACGCGCTGCTGCTTGGCTTGGTTCTCGGCAATCTTGGCATCCATCTGCTGCTCAAGACGCCAGACGCGAATCCAGCCGCCTTGACCAAACCACAATGGGAACTGCACCAGCAGCAGGGCCACGAAAAGAATCGTGGCGAGCTTGGGCTTTCTGAATCGTGACAGCGCCCCCGGCGGCCTGCTCATGGAATCAATGATCAGTTAACGAATGTTGTAAAAAGCATCTAGACCAGGATAGGCCGCAGAATCGCCAAGATCCTCTTCAATCCGCAGCAGCTGGTTGTACTTTGCCGTGCGATCGGTTCGCGACATCGATCCTGTCTTAATCTGCAAGGCGTTGGTCGCAACCGACAGATCCGCAATGGTTGTGTCTTCGGTCTCACCAGAACGATGGGAGACCACGGCCGTGTAGTTACTTCGCTTGGCCATCTCAATGGCCGCAAAGGTCTCGGTGAGCGTTCCAATCTGATTAATCTTGATCAGAATTGAGTTTGCGATTTTCTTCTGGATGCCTTCACGAAGAATCTTCGTATTGGTGACAAAGAGATCATCGCCCACCAGCTGCACTTTTTTCCCAAGCACCTCGGTCATATAGGCCCAGCCGTCCCAGTCATTCTCGGCACAGCCATCTTCAATCGAGATGATCGGATACTTATCGACCCAGCCCGCTAAGAGGTGCGTGAATTCTTGCGATGACAGACTGAGCTTTTCGCCTGCCAGTTCATATCGTCCGTTTTTGTAGAACTCGGAACTCGCACAGTCGAGACCCAGCGCGATCTGACGACCCGGCTCATAGCCCGCCTGTTCAATGGCCTTCAATACCATCTGAATGGCCGCCTCGTGATTGGCCACGTTCGGCGCAAAACCGCCCTCGTCCCCAACCGCAATCGACATCCCCTGATCGTGAATAATCTTCTTTAAGCTATGGAAGACTTCTGCACCATAACGAATCGCCTCGCGAAATGTCGGCGCCCCAACCGGGATGATCATGAACTCTTGAATGTCCAGATTGTTATTCGCATGGGCACCGCCATTGATCACGTTCATCATCGGCACTGGCAGGCGCATCGGACCAGATCCCCCAAAGTAGCGGTACAGCGGCAGGCCCGCCTGCTCGGCTGCCGCCTTCGCCACCGCCATTGAGACGGCCAGCATGGCGTTCGCCCCCAGACGCGACTTGTTTTCCGTTCCGTCAAGGTCAATCAAGGTGCGATCAATGAACGACTGCTCACTCGCATCAAGCCCCATCAGTGCTTCAGAGATCTCGGTGTTGATATGCTCGACCGCCTTCATCACGCCCTTGCCGAGATAACGCGACTTATCGCCATCGCGAAGTTCAATCGCTTCCCGGGAGCCGGTCGATGCCCCTGACGGTACTGCAGCGCGTCCCATCACCCCAGACTCCAGCAGCACGTCACACTCCACAGTGGGATTGCCACGGCTATCGATAATTTCGCGGCCTATGAGATCAACAATTGCAGTCATTCCAGCTTTCCTTCAGAGATTAATTAAAGTCATTTTCAAGAAACGGCTGACCCTTGACGGTCTTATCCAGCGCCACAAGCTGTGCCAGCAGGTCTTTCATTCGATGTAAGGGCACGGCATTCGGACCATCCGATAACGCCTTCGCGGGATTCGGATGGGTCTCCATAAAAAGCCCCGAGATTCCAACCCCGACTGCCGCGCGAGCCAGGACCGGAACGAATTCGCGCTGCCCACCGGAACTCGTGCCCTGCCCCCCCGGGAGCTGCACCGAGTGCGTCGCATCAAAGACCACCGGACAGTTCGTCTCGCGCATGATGGCCAGGCTTCGCATGTCGCTCACCAGATTGTTATAACCAAAACTCGTACCGCGCTCGCAGGCCATGAATCGATCAGGGTCAAGCCCAGACTCCATCGCCGCATCACGCGCCTTCTGGATGACGTTCTTCATATCACCAGGCGCAAGGAACTGACCCTTCTTGATATTGACGGGCTTCCCGGACTGGGCCACCGCCCGAATGAAGTCTGTCTGACGACACAAGAACGCGGGCGTCTGCAACACATCCACAACTGCGGCGACCTGAGCGATCTCTGATTCGTTGTGCACGTCCGTCAGAATCGGCACATTTAAAGTCTTGCGGACCTTGGCCAGAATTTCTAAGCCCTGGTCCATGCCAAGGCCACGAAAAGAACTTCCCGACGATCGATTCGCCTTGTCATAACTCGACTTAAAGATAAACGGGATACCGAGGCTATCGCAGACTTCTTTCAGTGTTCCAGCGGTATCCATTTGGAGCTGCTCTGACTCCACTACACAGGGGCCAGAGATTAGAAAAAATGGGCGGTCAAGACCAACCTCAAAATGCGCAAGCTTCATGACCGTCCTGATCTGGATGCACCGGAAGCGAGTGCCGCCTCGATGTAGCTCTTAAAGAGCGGGTGCCCCTTACGCGGGGTCGAAGTGAACTCGGGGTGAAACTGCACCCCCACAAACCAAGGGTGGTCTGCCTTGGGAAGTTCAACAATTTCCACCAGCTGCTCATGCGGGGTTTCGGCCGCCACCACCAGGCCCGCTGCCTCAACCTTTGGGCGTAAAAGATTATTGACCTCATAACGGTGGCGGTGACGCTCATTGACGGTATCGCCATAGATCGCCTGCGCCAACGTCCCAGGACGAATCGCACACTGCTGCGATCCCAGACGCATCGTGCCCCCAAGATCAGAGGTCGCATCGCGTTGCTCGATGGTGCCGTCCGCAGACTTCCATTCGGTGATGAGCGCAATCATGGGCTCAGGTGTTGCGGCATCAAACTCAGTGGAATTGGCCTTGGTGAGCCCCGCCTTGTGGCGTGCATATTCAATGACAGCAAGCTGCATGCCCAGACAGATGCCTAGGTAGGGAATCTTCTGTTCGCGGGCATAGCGAATCGCTGCAATCTTTCCTTCCACACCGCGCCGACCAAATCCTCCGGGTACCAGGATCGCATCAAACCCTTTGAGCAGCTCCACGCCAGAGGTCTCAAGCACTTCTGAGTCGATATATTCAATCGCGACTTTTGAGCGGGTATGCATGCCGGCATGAATTAACGCCTCGGTCAATGACTTGTACGACTCTGTCAGGTCCACGTACTTTCCGACCATGGCGATACGAACCGTTGCCTTCGGGTGATTGAGACGATCCACCAGGTCATCCCAGACCTCCAGACGCGACGGACCCGTATTCAGTCCGAGCGCATCACAGATCAGCGTATCCACGCCCTGCTCCGAGAGCATGCGGGGAATCTGATAGATAGTGCTGGCATCCCAGACCGAGATGACCGCCTCACGCGGGACATTCGAGAAGAGCGAGATCTTGTCTTTTTCTTCCTCAGGAATAGGGCGATCCGCGCGACAAAGCAGCGCATCGGGCTGAATACCAATCTCACGAAGCTTTTGTACTGAGTGCTGCGTGGGCTTTGTCTTCAGCTCACCCGCCGACGCAATAAACGGCACGAGCGTGAGATGGACAAAGCAGGTGTTACGCCGGCCTGCGCGAAGGCTCAGTTGTCGAATGGCCTCGAGAAACGGCAAAGACTCAATGTCTCCGACGGTGCCACCGACTTCCACGATGGCGACTTCTGCCTCATCAGGCTGGCCAACACGTGCCCCTTTGGCAATAAAGTCCTGAATCTCATTGGTGATGTGCGGAATCACCTGGACGGTCTTGCCGAGATACTCGCCACGACGCTCTTTGCGCAGCACCGAGTCATAGATCTGGCCCGTGGTGAAATTGTTGTGCTTGTGCATGCGGGCATCGATGAACCGCTCGTAATGCCCAAGATCGAGATCGGTCTCTGCGCCGTCTTCCGTCACAAAGACTTCGCCATGCTGAAACGGGCTCATCGTGCCGGGATCCACATTGAGGTACGGATCCATCTTAATCATCGTGACCTTCACGCCCCGCGACTCAAGGAGTGCCCCCAGCGACGCGGCGGCGATTCCTTTTCCAAGCGAGGAGACCACACCCCCCGTCACAAACACATATTTCGTCATATCAGTCTGGTTCTCTGTCCTCGCGGCGCATTACTCAATGATTGGGCAGCCTGTCTTGGCCCGCACCTCTTCAACCGTGACCCCCGGAGCAAGTTCGCGCAGCTCAAGCCCTTTAATCGTCACCGAGAGTACACACAGATCCGTAATGATCTCGTTGACCACGCCAAGGCCGGTCAGTGGCAGCGTGCAGGCAGGAAGAATCTTCAGATCTTCCGAGCCGTCTTTTTTCTTCGCGGTGTGCTCCATTAAGACCACTACACGGTCCACCCCGGCGACTAGATCCATCGCCCCGCCCATGCCTTTGACCATCTTGCCGGGAATCATCCAGTTCGCAAGATCCCCTTTTTCAGAGACCTGCATCGCGCCAAGAATGGCCAGATTGATATGACCACCACGAATCATGGCAAAGGAGTCTGCGCTTGAAAAAATTGATGACCCTTTCAGCGTGGTCACCGTCTGCTTGCCTGCATTAATCAGATCAGGATTAACCTGATCTTCTGTCGGAAATGGTCCAATTCCTAAAAGACCATTTTCGGACTGAAGCCAGACCTCCATGTCATCGGGCACAAAGTTGGCC
>CAYPCG010000038.1:1396-16957 GCA_964409175.1 uncultured Burkholderiaceae bacterium | reverse complement strand
TTCACCTTTAGGCCAATGCCCAACAGCGTCATCACCGCATTACACAGCACCGTGACGATCGCTAGGGGAATAATGATGCACAGCGTGATCCGGATCGAACGAAACGCCAGTAGACAGAGTAGCGATACCGACAGAAACAACGCGAGGTTGACCCACCGATCCGCCTCGCGCACCACCTGGTTTGTCGCCGCCATCACACTGAGATTGCCGAGTCCAATCTGAAAACGCAGATCATCCCGACCGTAGGCTTTCGAAAATGCCTCAATGTCATCGACTAACGAGGCAATCGTCGCTGCCTGATGATCTTTGGTGTAGATCGAAATCGGCATGGCCGTGCACCCAGGATTCATGAATGCGTTACCCAGTCGGGTGGCGGCACCCGCCCCCTGTGCCATCTGCACCGGATCCTCTGGTAACGCGCGCCACTTCACATTGTTTTCTGCATAGGCCTGAGAGACTGCCATCGAAAAACCCGCCAGACTCGATACTGCAGACACGCCAGGATTCTGACGAATCTGCAGTTCAAACTCGCCGATCGGCTCCATCACCTTCGAGTCAACGCACGGTGACTCTTTCCCGTCCGCCTCGACGACCACCTGCATCACATCCACACCGATGGCAAATCGGCTGGTGATGACCTCTGTATCTTGGTTGTAGCGGGAGTCTGCCCGCAGCTCCGGCACCCCTTTCCCAAGATCCCCAACCTGCAGATCCTTCGCAACCCAGAGTCCTGCTGCAAGAATGCCAACCGACAGCAATACCGTCACCGCTGCGGCCTTTGGCTCAGTAATCCGTGCAATCGCGCGCCAGAGCCGATCAAGTCCCGCCTCGCTGCGCGGCTTTAGTCGAGCCCCGGATCGATACGACAGCAGCGCGGGGAGCAGTAGCTTATTGGAGATGATCATCACCGTCACACCCAGCGTGGCGGTCAAGGCAAGTTCCTGCACCATCTCGATTTCCACAAACGCGATCACCAGAAAACCAAGTCCATTGGCTAATAGCGCCATCGTTCCCGGAATGAAGAGCTTGCGGAAACTCTTTCGTGAGGCCTCTTCAGAACTCTCCCCAGCGAGAATTTCGAGTCGCCAGGCGTTGGTCATCTGTACGGCATGAGAGACTGCAATCGAGAAGATCAAAAATGGCACCAGAATCGACATCGGGTCCAGACCAAGCCCCACCAGCGGCATGAGTCCCAAGAGCCAGACGACCGGCACAACCGAACAGCCCAGTGCGTAAAGCGTCAACATCCAAGACTTGCTGTACCAGAGCAGTAACACGGCCGTCACTAAGAACGCCAACCCAAAAAAGACTAAGACACCGGCTGCACCGGCTGCGATATCCCCGACAGCCTTGGCAAATCCAATGATCTGGAGTGAATGGCGATCCGATTCGTGCCGCGTTCTGATCTGTTCTAGTTCGTGAGCAATCCGACGCAGATCCACACGCCGACCTGTCTCGGGGTCCATCTCTTGGAGCGCCGCCACGACCATCACGGCACTGCCATCGCGAGCGACAATTCGCCCGATCCAATCGGACTTGGCGACATTCGCCTTCACTTGTTCGATCTGATCCGGACGACCTTGGAAATCAGCAGACACGATATTGCCGCCCCGAAAGCCCTCTTCAACCACTTCGTTGTAGCGAACATTCGGCGTGAAGAGCGAAGTCACTGAGCTTCGCTCAACCCCTTTGATATAAAAGACTTCCTCGGTAACCTGGCGAAGCAGCTGCAGCGTCTGGGCATCATAGATATCGCCATCTTTCGGCGTAATCGACACCAGCACACGATTTGCACCACCGAAGACCGACTGGTACTTCATGAATACTTTCATGAATGGATGATCCAGCGGGATCATCTTGGTAAATCCAGCATCGGCTCGCAGCATCGTGGCCGACCAGGCCAACGCGATCGTGACAAGTACAAAAATGAGAATCAGGCTTCGACGGAACCGAATCAGTGCCCGTGCAAGCCCATCCACCCAACCCCAGGTACTCGACCCTGTCATGAGCTGCCCTTCAAACCAAACCGTTGATCAAACTGCCTCAGACCGAAGACACCAGCGATCCAGATCGATCCATCAGCGGTTTCCACAAGATCCGTCAGACTGCCGTCCCAGAGTTTTTGTACGGAAAAGGTGCGGCCATCATCGACGCTGATCGCCACCATTCCCTGATCTCCCAACAACACCACCCGGCCATCCTTGAGGACACGACCTGCCATCCATGCGACCGTCGTCGGCACAGGGAGGTTTTGCCACTGACCTTGACGCTGCGACTGACGAAAGATCTGGCCACGCATGCCGAATGCGATCCGCGCACCCATCTGCGTGACTAATCCTCCGAAGAAGGATCCTTTGTATGGAGACGATAGTTCCTTCCAGAGCAGCCCATCTGCCGATTCCGCGAGCGTCCCCGCCTCGGCGGCAATCCACCAGCTTCGACTCAGGGGGTCCTGGTGCAGACTGTAGAGATGCCATTCAAAATCATCGCCAAACGGTTTGAGTCGACGCCAGGTCTTACCCAGATCGGTCGAGACCAGCATCATCCCAAATGCCCCTGTGACAAAGACACGCCGATCGGAGTCGATCGCCACCGAGAGCAACGCCTCTTTACGCGGATTCACCGACTCGATGATCTGAGACTCGACCGCTCTCCAGTTCACACCAGCATCGGTCGAGACAAAGATCATGCCGCTATGTCCAACTGCAACAACGAGTCCTTCAGCATGCGCAGCAACCGCCGTAAAGTTTCGATTGGTCGGTAATCGTTGGGTCACCCACTGCCCTTTGGGATCACCCAATCGGGCCACAATCCCCCGCTCTCCGACCGCAATCACGGCATCGGCAACACGAGCAAAGCCTGCGAACGCGGCACGATCGACTTGTATCGGACGAATCATTGGTACTGTGGACGGCGTCTGCGCAATAGCAGTGCCCGCGAGTACCCCCCAGCCCATTCCAAGCAGAATGCTGGAAACTAAAAACGCAACAGCCACCTGAGCGTTGATTCTCAGGCGGCTGTCAGACGCAGCAGGTCTCGGAGTTGTTATCGCGTGCCCCGACGCCGCAGGGCGTCGGTCTGGAAGTCCGACCATGAAGCCTTCACACCAAATTGAATCGGCTTTTTCACCTCGTTATCGAGGTGCGAAATCAGCACGTTTCCGTTGGTTAGGTCATGCCACAACTGGATGCTGTACCAGGGCACCCCGTGGTCATAGATCTGGATAAAGCCATGAAGCCCAACACGCCAGATCTCGCCCCGCGTGTCGTAACAGTCTTCAGACAAAATCATCCAGCTATCTTCATCCAGCAGGAAGACGCGCTTGCCATAGATATGCTTGCTGTCTTTTTTAAGTGTCGCCTCGACTACCCAGACGCGGTGTTTTTCGTAGCGCATGAGATCGCTGTTCGCGGATCCCTTACCAATGATGTCCGCGTACTTCAGCGACTTGCTCGCGACCTTGTAGGTGTTGTAGGGGACAAACATCTCGCGACGCCCAACAAGCTTCCAGTTGTAGCGATCAAGTGCGCCATTAAATCCAAAGTATTGATCGGTGACCCGCATCCCCTCGGTACCGTCTGCGACGTTGTCGTAGGCAAGGTCTGGCGCACGACGCACACGACGCTGTCCGGCGTTGTACACCCAGGCTGCACGAGGATTTTTGATGGGATCGGTGAACTCGTGAACCATGTAGACCGTCCCCGCTAGGGCGGGTGGCGCGGTGTAAGCCGACGTAAATGCAAACTGCAAACCCGTCGACACCTGTGACGGCTCGATATTCTCTGCATAGACAACACGATCGGTGTAGCCCACGCGGTAGGTATCGCCGTTCGCACGGACCGGGAACCAAGAATATTCGCGGTCATAACCACCGCCCGCATAGCGCATGAGGAAGTTCATCATCGCCTGCTCACCGGTCTTCGGGTTCGGGAATGGGATCGTCGAACGCGAGTGTCCTGAGAGCGCCGAGCCATTCAGGCTGATCTTGCCAGCTTCAGCAACAACATCCGCTACCACGCGCTCGGGCAAGGCTGCTGTCCGCTGCGTACGGTAGATCGGCATCTTGAAGTTAGGCTGCTTCTTCAGCAGGGCTAATTGACCGATGGTTAAAAACTCTTTGTACTGATCGGCATTCGCGCCGGTGATCGTGAATAGGGGCTTTTCTGAAGCGAAAGGATCGATGTACCCCTTTTCAGGGGAATATCCTGCAGGCGGCTTCAAGAGACCCCCGGTGTACGCGGGGATCGAGCCATCCGCATTCGCGGCCCGGATGGCTCCCGCGTAGGTGGTCTCTCCGGATGTCTGCGCCTGCGCCGAGGCCACCGCAAACAAACCTGTCGTCGCCGACAACGCAGAGCCCGCAATCACGGGCGACGCTGCCGCCGCAATCATCGCCCGACGACGCGCCGGACGATGTCCGTCCGGCTGCGTTGTGGTCTTCACCAAATCCTTTGTGTTCTGTGCCATTCAGAGGAACCTTCTCTGGATTAGAACGTGGTGCTAAACACGATGCTGTAGAAGTCGCGGTCACGGAACGGGTCGTACTTCGCCGAGTCTGCGTAGCTGATGTAGTTCAGTTCGATGTTATGCACCTTGTTAATGTTCAGACGACCACTCAATCCTAAGGTCTGACGCCCTTCGATAAACTGGTTGTCCACCGAATAGCCGCTCACATCATGTGAGAAGCTCAATGTCGGGTAGAAGGTTGCCTTCGTACCAAGGAATCCCGGGTACTCCATCGACAGTCGCAGACGATATCCCCACGAGTTGTCGGTGACATAACCATCGTTCTGGCAGCCATCCACCTGAGGGTTCAGACCAGCGCCGTTGTTACAGGTTCCACTGGTTGTTGCATGTTTGCCATAACCGAAGATAAATGCGCGACCGAACCGCAGTCCAGAGTAAGAATTGCCGATATCCGCTGTCTGGAAGGCTGCTTCACCGACAAAGACAGACTGTGCAGAGCCAAGGATTCGGGGCAGGATCTTAATACCGTTCACCTGCACCTGGCTCTTGTTCACACGGCGATAACCGCTCACTTCGTTACCAGCACCACGAACCGTCGCGGCAACAGCGGTTTGCGCCATCGGGCCCGCACCCAGCAGTGCGCCAGCCAACAGGTCGTTACCGTTGATCTGAGCAGGTTGATTGGGAACCACACTGACCTCACCCGCGAGGGACCAGCCGGCAACGTTGGTGCTAGCACTCGCGGCATAGACGTCGATGCTGCCAGGGTATTCCCAGAAGCCTCTAAACGGACGCAGACCAAGCGCAGCGTGTGCAGGCAGGGCATTCAAGCTCTGCAGCGAGGCAGGAATTCGCTGACCGATGATGCTTGTCAGTGAGCCCGCTCCCGACGGCAGCCCCATCAGGAACGTACGCACAGTGGGATTGGCGCTATCGCCGGTGATCCCCGAGACAATCGGCGTACGGGACGACAACTTTGCTGCGTAGAAGCCAAGCTCTGCGTCAAGCTTTTCAAACGGCATGCGGAACGCAATACCGTACTGGTTATCTTCGCCTTCACGACCCTTGCCGAGAGGCACATAAAGGCCGCCATTAAAGGCATCCGCATTGCTAAAGGAAGATGTTGCAGCGACCAACATGCGGCCGCAGGCGCCGCCATTGTCGGCCGAGAGTTTGGTCTCAACAACGCCGAAGTAAGTGCCGCAGCTATCGATGTTCGATGGGGTCTGACGGAACTGGTAGAACGCTTCCAGTGACTTACCACCACCTAGACCCAAGTTCGCAGACAGCGAAGCAATCGGCAAGAAGGCATCTTTCACCTCTGCACCGGGCTTACGCAGCGCCGACAGGTCAATCGGATTGATCTGGTTTACCCCTTGAATGAAGAGGCTCTCCCCCCAGTTGAGCACCTGGTTACCCAGACGCAGCTGCAGAGGCATGCCGCCAACGTTGTACGTGTTGTAGACGTAGGCATCGAGCAGCGCGATGCCGGTAAATTTCTGGAGCGGCTCAAATCCGTCATCAGACAGCGGCTTGTTTCGTGCGTAGTTGCTACCGTGGTTACCGGCGCGGACATTCCCATTTTCCAGGGCATCGTCATACCAGGCGCGGACACGGGCAAATGCACCCATCTGCCCCTTGGAGAGCGACAGGTCTGACGTCACCTTCACCAGCGTCGAAAAGGCATCGCCTTTTGCATAGTTCAGGGTTCCGCTATCGGTATTGGAGCCGCCGGTGCCGCCCTTGATACCAACGCGCAGGCCATCCGCAGCACTAAAGAGTTTCGGGTCCGCTTCTTGAGCGCGAATGCTCGTTCCCGCAGAGACCGTTGTGCTGAGCGTTCCAGTCCAGCCGTTGTCGAGCTTCAGATCGAGCGCCATTGCTGACGGCGCTGCGAGCGCCAGCAGCACAGAGGCTGAGACCGAAGAGAGAGCGAAACGAGAGAAACGCTTTGAGGCTTGGCGCGAAGGATGCACGGTTTGTCTCCTAAAAAATGCAGAACGAACAACGATTATTTTTGGTGGCCTAAGGGTAAGCCATATTGCCGGTCCTTCATAGATTGCCCCATGGCAGTAGTTTCCCCATGAAACCCCTACAACCCGATGGAACTCCTCTTGCAGGACGAGTCATTTTAACGTCCAATTCAAACGAACGTATGAAAGAAAAACCCGCCTCCCTCGCCGTGATTTCGCAGCGCAACATGACGCGCGAAAGAATTCTTGCGACCGCAGAGCGGCTGTTTATGCAGCACGGCTTCGACGGCGCATCGATGCGCCGGATTACAGCGGCTGCGAAGGTCAACCTAGCCGCCGTGAACTATCACTTCGGATCCAAAGAGGCGTTGATCCAAGAGGTCTTTCGACGTCGACTGCACTCCCTTAACCAGGAACGCATCCAAGCCTTGGATCGACTTGAGCAGGAGGCGAATGGAAAGCCGATCAAGCCGTCGAAAATCCTAGATGCCTTTTTCGGCACCCTGCTTCGGATTGCAGAAACAGAGCCCCAAGGGGGGCCAACCTTTCTAAAGCTGCTCGGTCGCACCCTCACCGAGCCCACCGAATTCATTCGTGCGTTTCTGGCCGATGAATATCAGTCCGTGTTGTGGCGCTATCAAGAAGCCTTATTCAAGGCGCTCCCCAACGTGCCGAAGGCCGAGATCGTTTGGCGATTCCACTTTATGCTGGGCGCGACAGCCTACGCGATCGCGGGTACCGATAGCCTGCGGCTGATCACGGACTGGGTCGAACCCGATGAAGATCCGAGTGATGATCTCCATCGCCTGATTCCACGTCTGATGAGTTTTCTGGTCGGCGGCCTACGGGCACCGTTGCCGACATTCGATTCCCCCGAAAAGCCGTCAACCACAAAGACATCTCGTAAATCCCCCCAGGTCCGCGCGGCCTGAACCGTTGATCCCAAAGGAGTTATTCATGACCCTCTTGATTCTGCTCTCGCTCGCCGGCATCGCCGCAATCTTGGTCATCCCTGCGGTGCGTCGCCCACTCTTGTCTGCGCCAATTTTTCGTGCATTTCGTCGGGCACTTCCGACAATGTCAGAGACGGAGCGTGCGGCGCTTGAAGCGGGAACCGTCTGGTGGGAGGCCGAGTTATTTAGCGGCAAGCCCCAGTGGAAAAAGTGGACATCAATTGCCCGACCAGCACTAACCGCCGAAGAACAGGCGTTTATCGACAACGAGGTTGTCCAGGCCTGCGGACTGGTCCGCGAGTGGGATGTCGCTTTCAAAGACTATGACATGCCCAAGGAAGCCTGGCAGTTCATCAAGGACAAAGGCTTTCTCGGCATGATTATTCCCAAGGCCTACGGCGGTCTCGGGTTTTCGGCGTATGCGCATTCAGAAATTGTGGCGCGACTCTCCACACGATCCTCGCCTTTAGCCATCTCGGTCATGGTGCCAAATTCTCTCGGGCCTGCAGAATTGTTATTGCATTACGGCACCGAAGCGCAAAAAAACTACTACCTTCCGCGTCTGGCCAAAGGACTTGAAATTCCGGCGTTCGCACTGACGAGCCCATGGGCTGGGTCCGACGCGGCCTCCATCCCAGACACAGGCATCATCTGTGAAGGGTCTTGGCAAGGAAAAAAAGTAATCGGAATGCGGGTGACCTGGAACAAGCGATACATCACGCTGGCACCGGTCTGCACGATTCTTGGGCTTGCATTTCGTCTCTATGATCCAGACGGACTTCTCGGCGAGAAGAAAGATCTTGGTATCACCTGTGCACTCGTTCCTCACGACCATCCCGGCGTGGAGATCGGCCGCAGACATATTCCCCTGAACACCTACTTTATGAATGGCCCCACCCAGGGCACAGAAGTCTTTATGCCACTGGACTTCATCATTGGTGGCCCCCAGATGGCGGGTCAGGGCTGGCGCATGCTCATGGAGTGTCTGGCGACGGGTCGAGCAATCTCATTGCCGTCGTCGAATGCCGGTATTAGCCAGCTGGCGGCACGGGTCGTCAGTGGCTATGCACGGATCCGTCAGCAGTTCAAGACACCGATTGCTCGGTTTGAAGGCGTTGAAGAGTCGCTGGCCCGAATCGCCGGAAATGCCTATCTCACGGATGCCGTGAGAACGCTCTCAGCCGCCGCGATTGACCTGGGTGAAAAGCCATCGGTCGTCTCAGCAATCGCGAAATATCAGGTCACTGAAAAGGCACGAGAGTCAGTGAATCACGCCATGGATGTCGCAGGCGGGAAAGGGATCTGCATGGGCCCAGGAAACATTCTTGGCCTGGTCTATCAACAGATGCCGATCGGCATCACTGTCGAAGGTGCCAACATTCTGACGCGCAGTCTGATTCTCTTTGGCCAAGGGGCAATTCGCTGTCACCCGTACCTGTTAAAAGAAATGCAGGCCGCACAACAGTCTGATCTCAAGCAAGGGCTCATTGCCTTTGACCGTGCCTTCTGGAAACACATGGCGCATATTGTCGGAAATGGTCTGCGCAGTATCGGTCATGGCCTGACGGCAGGTCGCGTTGCCAGCAGTCCATCCGATGTCGCTCCCGAGATGCAGCGATACTACCGTTCTCTCGCACGAACCTCCGCCGCCTTCGCCTTTGTGGCGGACCTGTGCATGTTGATTCTCGGCGGCACGTTAAAGCGCAAAGAAAAACTCTCCGCGCGGCTGGGTGACATTCTGTCTCAGATGTTCCTCATGTCCTGCGTGCTCAAGCGCTATGACATGCAAGGCCGAATCCAAGAGGATCGCGATGTCGCTCGATGGGCACTCGAAGACTGTCAAGACAAGATTCGGATTGCCTTTGAAGGCGTCTTTGCAAACTTCCCGATCGCCGCGCTCGGACCAGTGCTCAAACGGCTTCTCTTCCCGTGGGGCATGCCGGGACGGGCGCCATCGGACGCGCTGGGACATCGCGTTGCCCAAAAGTTTGCGAATGCAGGCGCAGCCCGCGATCGTCTGACGCCAGTCTGCGTGGTCCAAAAGACGGTAGAAGATCCCGTTGGGGTCATTGAGCTGGCGCTTGATGCAATGCTGGCCTGTGAACCCATCGAGGCAAAGATTCGTGCCGCAGAAAAACAAGGTCGATTCCAGGGAGAGCCGCTGGCCAATGTGCGCGATATGCCAACCCTGGCCGCCCGACTTGGCGTCATCACTGAACTCGAGTTTCAAGAGATGCAGAAGCGTGATGCGCTTCGTGATCGCGTGATTCACGTGGATGACTTCCCATTCGAGATTCGCAGCACCAGTACGGCAGCAGTGTCCGAGCGCCAAAAGCAGGCAGCCTGAACATGGCCTTCACTTCTGTCTATCTGGTCGATGGCGCACGATCCCCTTTCTTAAAGGCTCGCGGCGCACCTGGCCCCTTTAGCGCATCGGATCTCGCTACCCAAACGGGGCGAGCACTGCTGCTTCGCCAGCCCTTCGAACCGTCCGCCTTGGATGAGGTAATTCTGGGGTGTGCGGCCCCTTCTGTCGATGAGACGAACATCGGCCGCGTGCTAGCCCTTCGACTCGGGTGTGGGCATCATGTACCGGGCTGGACGGTGATGCGCAACTGCGCCTCGGGGCTGCAGGCGATGGACTCCGCCATACAAAGTATTCAAACAGGTCGCTCACACCTCGTGCTCGCCGGAGGCGTTGATGCGCTCTCTCGCACGCCGCTTCTCTACTCCGATGAGATGGTCCAATGGTTCGCCACCATGGCGCGCGCCAAGACGCCTACTCAAAAAATTCGTCAGTTTCTTCGTCTTCGACCTGGACCGTTACTCACCCCCGTCATCGGACTACTCCGCGGTCTGACCGATCCTGTCGTGGGACTCTCGATGGGGCAGACAGCTGAAAATTTGGCCTGGCGTTTTGGCATCACGCGAGAAGAGATGGACCAGTTCTCTGTGCGTAGCCATCAACGAGCCACCCAGGCAAAACATCAAGGCGCCTTCGCCGAAATCGTGCCGCTCGTCAGTCACAAAGGAGAGGTCTTTCAAGAAGATGACGGCGTTCGTGAAGACTCTTCGACAGAGCAACTTGCAAAGCTAAAGCCCGTTTTTGATAAACCTTACGGCAATGTCACAGCGGGTAACAGTTCTCAGGTCACTGATGGCGCTGCACTCTGCCTGTTGGCCTCTGAGCAGGCCGTAAAGCAGTACGGTCTCACCCCACTGGCCCGTATTACCGACCTGCAATGGTCGGGGCTTGACCCAAGCGAGATGGGACTAGGCCCCGTCCATGCCGCGACGCCGATTCTTTCGCGCCATCAACTCGGACTTAATGATCTCGACCTCTGGGAAATCAACGAGGCGTTTGCCGCCCAGGTCATCGGCTGCCTTCGCGCCTGGCAAGACGAGCAGTACTGTCGAGCTGCACTGTCTCATGAGCCGTTAGGGTCGTTAAATGAAGGCAAGCTCAATATTCACGGGGGGGCAATTGCAATTGGTCATCCGGTTGGCGCTTCTGGCGCGCGAATTGCCTTACATCTCGCCCATGCACTCAAACAGACCAGTGGCCGCAAGGGACTTGCATCCATTTGTATTGGTGGTGGCCAGGGTGGTGCAATTCTCTTGGAGGCCTGCTAAATGAAACATTGGCATCCCATCACCGATCAGGATGGCATCGTCTGGCTTGGTCTCAAGACCGCCAACCCCGGACTGAATACGCTGTCCAAAGAAGTGCTCGAAGAATTCACGTCACTGCTCGATGGATTTGATCAGACACCCCCCAGAGGACTCATCATTCACTCCGAAAAGGAATCTGGATTCGTTGCTGGGGCAGATATTGAAGAGTTCACCACCCTCGATACCGCCGAGAAAGCGACTGAATTGGTGGCCCGCGGCTGGCATCTTATGAACCGGCTTGCTGCAGTTCGCTATCCAACCCTTGCGCTGATTCGGGGTGTCTGCCTGGGGGGTGGCCTTGAGCTCTCACTGGCTTGTCGCTATCGCATCGCCGTCGACACACCCGCAACGCGCCTCGGACTCCCCGAAGTCCTATTAGGCATCGTCCCAGGATGGGGCGGCATGCACCGACTGCCCAAGGTCGTGGGGCCACAGGCAGCCCTCGATATGATGCTCACCGCAAAATCTGTCGATGCACGACGGGCCAAACGAATGGGGCTCGTGGATATGGCTGTGCCTCCTCGACTGATGAACCGATCCGCACGAATGATGGTCATGTCTGGTCGCCCCCCGAAACGCGCGTCGGGACTTGCCGCACTCTTAAATCATCCTTTTGCTCGTCCCCTCATCGCCGCCATGGCACGACGACAGGTCGCAAAACGCGCAAGCCGTCAGCACTACCCGGCTCCTTACGCCATCATTGACCTGTGGCAGAAGACGGACGGTGATCCACTCCGCGCGCCAGCGCTCCTCGATCAGATTGTCCGATCACCCACTGCGCGTAATCTTGTGCGTGTATTTTTTCTTCAAGAGCGACTCAAAGGATTTGGTAAGACATCAGACAGCAAGATTGCGCATGTCCATGTGATCGGATCTGGCGTCATGGGCGGTGACATTGCCGCATGGTGTGCACTGCGTGGCATGCGGGTCACGCTGCAAGACCAGACCATGGATCGTATCAAGCCAGCACTGAGTCGGGCTAATGCGCTCTTTCAGAAACGTGTGCGGGATGCCTTAAAACGCCGAGACGTCACTGACCGGTTGATTCCCGACCCGCAAGGCTTTGGTGTAGCCCATGCAGACCTTGTCATTGAAGCGATCTTTGAGGATCTTGATGCCAAGCACGCGCTACTGCGGTCTCTTGAGCCTCGTCTCAAACCTGGGGCCATTCTGGCGACGAACACCTCGAGTCTGCGGATTGAAGACTTACGCACCGTCTTGCAAGATCCCTCTCGACTTGTCGGGATCCACTTCTTCAACCCAGTGGCGCAAATGCCTTTGGTAGAGGTGATTAATGCTGACGGCACTGCACCGCAGGCGGTCGCGGCTGCCATGGCATTTGTCCGCGCGATCGACAAGCTACCCCTGCCCGTCAAGAGTGCGCCCGGCTTTCTGGTCAATGCGGTGCTTGCCCCGTATATGCTCGCGGCGATGCGGGCCGTCGATGAGGGTCGCTCGCCCGTCGAGATTGATGCGGCCATGCGCGACTTCGGCATGCCCCTAGGCCCACTTGAGCTGGTCGATACCGTCGGACTTGATATTGCGATGGCGGCAGGTAAAGCGCTCGCAGCGGATGGGACATCGCCACCAAGATGCCTGATCTCCAAGGTAGAGCAGGGTCATCTGGGCAAGAAGACGGGGCAAGGGTTTTATCGTTGGGAAAACGGTCGGATCACCACGCCGATTACCGCTGCTCCGGGACCCGCGGGGCTTACTGACAAACTCCTCACGCCGTTAGTGCAGCAGACCCAGCGGCTTGTCGAGAACGGGGTGGTTGCAGACGCAGATCTTGCAGACGCTGGTGTTATTTTCGGAACAGGGTTCGCGCCCTTTCGCGGCGGCCCGCTTCATTGGCAATCGATGACGAAATAGGAGACAACGTGGAACCAATTCGAATTAGAAAGGCGGCCGTTCTCGGCGCCGGCGTCATGGGGGCGCAGATTGCAGCACATCTCGCCAATGCCGGGTTCTCAGTAGAGCTCTTTGATCTCAAAAGTGAACCAGGCGCACCGAATCAGATCGTGGACCAGGCAATTGAACGCTTAAAGAAGCTTGAGCCCTCCCCCCTGGCCACGACCGCAGTACTCTCCCGACTGCGATCCAGCAACTACGATGACCACCTTGATCGCCTGCGCGACTGCGATCTGGTGATTGAGGCAGTGGCTGAGCGCCTGGATATCAAGCGCAGCCTCTTCGCCAAGATTGCGCCCGCACTATCAGCAAACGCAATCGTCGCAACTAACACCTCGGGACTCTCCATTAATACACTCGCCAAAGAGGTCCCCGACGCAGTTCGTCCTAACTTCATCGGAATTCATTTTTTTAATCCTCCGCGCTATATGCCACTGGTCGAGCTCATCCCGACGACGCAGACTCGACCAGAGATCGTTGATGCACTCGAGACCTGGCTCACACAACGAATTGGAAAGTCAGTTATTCGAGCCAAGGACACGCCAAACTTCATTGCTAATCGCATCGGCGTTTTCTCACTCCTGGCAACCATGCGTCACACCGAAGCGTTTGGGCTTGGCCTTGACACCGTCGACGCCTTAACAGGACCCCGTATCGGTCGACCCAAGAGCGCGAGCTACCGCACCGTCGATGTCGTGGGCATCGATACCCTTGCGCACGTCGTGGGCACCATGCGCGACCAGCTCCCGAATGATCCGTGGCACAGCTGGTTCACACTCCCCACGTGGATTCAGACACTGATCCAAGAAGGCGCGCTCGGCCAAAAAACTGGCCGTGGTCTTTATAAGAAAGAAGGACGTGAGATTCTCGTTCTCGACCCCGCATCGGGAAGCTATCGAAAGAGTCAAGGCGAGATCTCCGCAGAGGTCGATGGCATTCTAAAAATTACAGACCCGGCCAAGAAATTTGCCGCACTCAGACAGTCGCAAGATCCCCAGGCAAAATTCTTATGGGCCGTCTTCCGAGATGTCTTTCATTACAGCGCTTACCACCTGCATGAGATCGCTGACAACGCCCGTGACCTGGACCTGGCGCTGCGCTGGGGATTTGGCTGGGCGATGGGACCGCTAGAAATTTGGCAGGCCGCAGGCTGGCAGACGATTGCTGCGGCGATCGCCGATGACATGAAGGCGGGACTCGCTGTGGGTCAGGCGGCATTGCCCGCCTGGGTGACAAGTGCCGACCGTCAAGGGGTTCACACACCCACTGGATCGTTTTCACCATCAAGAAACGCCAATCAGCCGCGATCAACGCTTGCCGTTTACAAGCGTCAACGTTTTCCAGAAACCTGCTTTGGTGAGACACGACCATCGCTTACGCCGGCATCGCTGCAGACCGGCGAGACGGTCTACGAGAACTCGGGGGTGCGACTCTGGCGAGATCCAACCCTGGATTCCGGAATCGGCATCTTGTCGTTCAAGTCAAAGATGCATACGGTCGGAGATGATGTACTAATCGGTCTGCTTGCAGCACTCGCACATGCGGAGCGCCATCTGGATGGTGTTGTACTCTGGCATGAGCCTCCCTTCTCAGTAGGCGCAAACCTGAAGCAGGTCTCCGAGGCCTGCACCCTCGGTGCCTGGGATCAACTGGAGACGATGGTCGCGAACTTTCAGGCGGCGTCTCAGGCCTTGAAATACTGCACCGTTCCTGTTGTGGCTGCAGCCCAGGGGATGGCCTTAGGGGGTGGCTGTGAATTTCTCATGCATGCGCATCATCGCGTCATGCACCTTGAGACCTATGCTGGCCTGGTCGAAGCCGGTGTCGGACTCATTCCTGCAGGGGGTGGATGTAAAGAGTTTGCAGTGCGCGCAACCCACTGGGCCGCACAAAGTCCCACCCCAACAGAAGTCTTTCCGTTCATTCAACAGGTCTTCATGCCCATCGCGATGGCCAAGGTCGCCAAAAGCGCTGCTGACGTGATTCGCATGGGGTTTGGCAAACCATCAGATCAGATTGTCTTTCACCCGCAGGAGCTGCTCAGTCTTGGCATTCGTGCCGCACGGCAGCTCGCTGACACCGGCTATGCGCCGCCGGCCCCTGCCAAGGACGTGATCGTTGCAGGCCGAACGGGCATTGCGAATCTCGAGATGATGCTGGTCAACATGCATGCAGGCCGCATGATCTCTGATCATGACTATCGCGTGGCCAAAGCAGCCGCAACCGCTCTGTGTGGTGGTGATATCGAGCCGGGTTCTCGCGTCGATGAAGCGTGGCTCATTACGATTGAGCGCGCCGAGTTCATGACATTACTCAAAACACCTGAGACACAGGCCCGCATCAAGCACATGCTTGAGACCGGCAAGCCCCTAAGGAACTAAGATGAACGCAAAACGACAAGAAGCCTATATCGTCTCTGCTCGCCGTCTTCCCGTCGGCAAAAAGGGAGGCGTCTATCGCACCACGCGACCCGATGACCTTCTGGCGGCCGCAATCCAAGCCTGCCTGCACGATATCCCGTCCATTGACACACAAAAGATTGGTGATGTCATCGTGGGCTGCGCAATGCCCGAGGCCGAACAA
The DNA here is from genome assembly GCA_964409175.1 of uncultured Burkholderiaceae bacterium. Lineage (GTDB taxonomy): Bacteria > Pseudomonadota > Gammaproteobacteria > Burkholderiales > Burkholderiaceae_A > Lacustribacter. Next base: position 1,398 of record CAYPCG010000038.1, on the reverse strand, counting down.
GG
>CAYPCG010000038.1:0-1296 GCA_964409175.1 uncultured Burkholderiaceae bacterium | reverse complement strand
CCCGTTTTTCACGCCAAAGGAAGCGTCACCGCGGGCAACTCGTCCCAGATGTCCGATGGCGCTGCAGCGTTGATGCTGGCCTCAGAGGCCGCCATCAAGGCCTATCAGCTCACCCCGTTGGCGCGATTTGCCGGATTTGCTGTTGCCGGTGTCGCACCAGAGATCATGGGAATTGGTCCGATTGCCGCGATTCCCAAAGTGCTTCAACAGACGGGGATCGCCCAGTCCGATCTTGACTGGATTGAACTCAACGAGGCATTTGCAGCACAGTCTCTTGCCGTTATTCGTGAACTCGGTCTTGATCCCGCACGCGTCAATCCCCTGGGCGGCGCCATTGCGTTGGGACACCCACTTGGGGCAACGGGTGCGATTCGCTCAGCAACCGTCGTCCACGGACTGCGCCGGACCCAGAAACGCTACGGCATGGTCACCATGTGTATCGGCACGGGAATGGGTGCTGCCGGGATTTTCGAACGTGTCTAGCCCCACCCTCGGGACATTCGTCCATGATGGATTCGTGGCGTGAAACTGGCCTGGATTTTTCGGCTGTCGCCACGCTGGCGGGCGCGACTCGTCCGCATTGGATTTAACCTGCACCCTGCCTTTCGAGGCACGGGGGGCAAGATGATCTCGGTGTCGGAAGACCTACAACAGATGAGGGCAAGACTGCCCTTTAGCTGGCGAACCCGTAACATCGTGGGCTCAATCTACGGTGGGTCGCTTTTCTCTGTCACAGACGGGCCTCACCCCATGATGCTCATGGCCGCCCTTGGGCCTGGCTTTGTCGTCTGGGATAAAACAGCGGTGATCCGCTATCGAAAACCCGCCTTCACAGATCTCACCGTTGATTTCATCCTATCGGATGACGACCTCCGGGATATCCGTGAGCGACTGCGACAGGCGCCGGAGCTGGACCATGTATTTGTCATGGAGCTCAAAGACAGTGATGGCGAGTCGCACGCCACGATCGAGCGGACGATTTATATCGCTGAAAAGACGTTTTATCTCAACAAAAGCAAGACCAAAACAACAGAACGCGAAGTGGACTGACGGGGGTAAAGACAACAATGGAACGACACTGGTTAAAAAGCTACCCGCAAGGGGTGCCAGCAGACATCACCGTCAACCCCGACGAATCGGTCGTCGATCTCTTCGAGTCGGCCTGCAAAGAGTTTGCCGACCAGGTCGCCTATATCAGTATGGGAAAGACCCTGACCTATCGCGAGCTCGATGAACAGTCACTCGCCTTTGCGCGATACCTCCAGTCTCAAGGGCTTCAGCCTGGTGACCGAGTGG
>CAYPCG010000037.1:5242-17186 GCA_964409175.1 uncultured Burkholderiaceae bacterium | reverse complement strand
TTGAACGAGGTGATGTCTCGTGCGATGGAAGGCTCAAGCGATACCCGTCGAAGCACGGTGGGTGGCGTGATCCCAACGGCCGAGATCCTGAACTTTATGTCTGGTGGTATGGACAAGGCGGCGCTCGCCAAGATTGCCGAACACGATGCCGAGCTGTCCCAGCACATTCTGGAGCAGATGTTTACCTTCGAAGACCTGGTGGAGATCGACGATCGATCACTGCAGACGTTACTGCTGGAAGTGCCACAGGACACGCTGGTGATTGCATTGAAGGGCGCAAGCCCACGCCTGAAAGAAAAGCTACTCAAGAACATGGCGCGTCGCGCTGCCGAGGCCACAAAAGAGGATCTCGAGACTCGCGGTCCTATGAAGATTCAGGACGTGGAAGAGCAGCAGAAGCAGGTGCTTGCGATTGCACGGACACTCTCCGACGAAGGCCGTATCAACATGGAGCGAGGCAAGGCTGCAGACCAGTTTGTTTAATTGGTGTCTTGCCGTTAACCCATGACCTATTCTCTGGATTCTGTCTATCGCGCTGCTGAGGAAAGTCGCGCCCGCCGTGAGGCCGAAGAGGCAGCGCTCCAGAAAGAACTCACCGCGCCGCTTCGTGTCTGGAAGCCGCCGTCATTTGATCCCAAGCCTAAGCATGAGCTGCCGCGTGCGCCGCTGCCCACTGTAGAAGAGGTCGAGGCGATTCGTGCCGAGGCAGCGCGTCTTGGCATGGAAGCGGGTCACCAGTCAGGCTATGCCGAGGGAAAGCAAGAAGGCTTTACCGCAGGACACCTCGAGGGCATGCAAAAGGGTCATGAGGAAGGCTACGCTGCGGGCTACGATCAGGCCAAAGAAGAGATTGCGAATCTCACCGCTGCCTTAAACACCTTACTAGAGGCAATGAACGAGCTGCCTGCTGCGATGGGCGAGCCGATCAACGAGCTCGCTTATCAGATTGCAGAGCGTCTATCCGGGCAGGAAGGAATGGACCGCGGTCCGTTTGTAGAGGCGGTGCAGGAAGCCTTGATGCGTCTTCCCAAGCCCGGCGAGAAACTCTTTTTCAGGCTTCGTCAGGAAGAGGCCAACTCTTGGAAGCGTGCCCTGGATGATCCGGGCCTTCCGTTCAAATGCACGATGGTCTTTGATGAGAGCGTGCCTGCAGGGCATGCCTATGTCGAGGCACAAGGCACACGCCTTAACGTTGGGCCAGAGGCACGTCGGGCCCTAGTGCGCACAGCGCTGGGCTTAGATGCATCCGCAGAATAGTCAGTCGCTCGAGCGACTTGCCAGTTTTCAGGCGCGGCTTGGCGTAATGCCTAAGTCGGTGCGTGAGGGTCGACTTTCTCGCGTCTCGGGTCTGCTCTACGAAGTGGAAGGTCTTCCGATGACGATCGGTGATCGGGCCACGATTAACCTTGGCGGTGACAAAGCGATCGAAGCAGAATGTATCGGCTTTAACGGATCGATTACTTATCTCATGCCAGTGGACCCGATTGAAGGCATCTCCCCTGGCGCACCTGTCTATCCCTTGGGAACGCCTTACTTTGAGGGTTCTGCCTTTCAGGTTCAGCACACGTCGGGCGCACTGCCACTCGGCAAAAGTCTTTTGGGTCGCGTGGTCGACGGATTTGGTCGGCCGATTGACGGCAAAGGCATTGATACACACGGCGTCGGTGGGGTGCCCACCCGTAAGCTAAACCCTTTGAATCGATCGCCGATCCATGAGCCGATGGATTCTGGTATCCGTGCGATCAATGGCGCACTCACGGTCGGTCGCGGTCAGCGTGTTGGCATTTTTGCAGGATCCGGTGTTGGTAAGAGCGTCATGCTGGGCATGCTTGCGCGTAACTGCGTGGCGGATGTCATGGTGATTGGGCTTGTCGGTGAGCGAGGCCGAGAGGTCCGCGAGTTCTGTGTGGATACGCTTGGTGAGCAGGCCATGCAACGTTCGGTCGTCGTTGCTGCGCCAGCGGATGCTTCGCCGCTTGCGCGGGTGCGTGGTGCCTACTATGCAACGGATGTGGCGACTTGGTTTCGTGACCAGGGCCATCACGTGGTGCTGATTCTGGATTCGCTGACACGGTTTGCCATGGCCCAACGGGAAATTGGACTGAGTCTGGGTGAAGCGCCAGTCTCGCGTGGCTATACGCCTTCTGTTTTTGCCAAGATGCCAGAGTTAGTTGAGCGCGTGGGGAATGGTGACCGCGACGATGCATCGATTACAGCGTTTTATACGATTCTTCTAGAAGGTGATGATGTCCATGACCCCGTGGCCGATACGGCGCGAGGCATTCTGGATGGTCACGTATTTCTGTCACGAGAGCTGGCCGACAGTGGTCACTACCCGGCGATTGATATTGAGAAGTCGATCTCGCGGGTGATGCCCAAGGTCACCAGCAAAGAACACCAGCTTGCCGCGAGAAAGTTAAAGATGCTCTATTCCCGTTATCAACGGGGTCGAGAGCTCTTGTCGATGGGCGCCTATGTGCCTGGCGGTGATCCAGAGCTTGATCTGGCGGTGAAGATGTGGCCGCAGATTAAGACCTATCTTCAGCAGGATGCCGATGAACGCTTCGGCATGGACAACTCGCTTGCAGAACTGATGAAGATTGCCGGGGCGGTCAAATGAGCCGGGCAATGTCGGCGATGGCACGGCTTGCCAAGGTTCGTCAGGACATGGCGATGGCAAAGGCGCGACGAATCGCGAGTGAATTTGCCAAGGCCAAGGATCTGAACGAGCAGGTCATCAATTACGCCAACGAGTACGGCAACGCCGCCATGCAGATGGGGCAAAAGGGCGTCTCGGTGGCCATGCTCAATGACACCATGGCCTTTCGGACCAAGTTACTGGCCGGAGCGAGCGAACAGGAGCTCGCCACCGCCCAGATGCATAAGCAGTTAAAGCTGGCCAACCAGCAGGCGCTTGCCGCCAAACTCAAGAGCCAGGGCTTAGACCGAGCCGTGGCGCGCCGCAAAAAAGAAGCCGAACACAAGGAGCAGCAGGCTGAGTGGCAGTCGATTGAAGACGCCTTTAGTCACCGCAAGTCTCCTTTTTCTACCCCCGAATAACCGCTTGGCACGAAAGATGCTTATGTAGGTTCAACTTTCTCTAAAAGAGGTTGAACTGATATGGCATCAATGCAGATTCTGGGCGGATCCTCCGCCAATGCGGCCGCCACAAGCGGCGCCCCAGGGGGGTTAGACCCCTTGATGGCGGGCTTTTCCAGCGATAGCGCGTCAATTGGCGCAGGCGCTGATGGCGCGGGCACTGAGAACCCATTTGCCTCGGAACTGGCTGCTGCTTTGGCCTCTCTCGAAGGCGCTGCGGGTCAGCCAACGGGCGATGCGCTCGCTAACCAGATCGTGGTGGATGCTGCCGCAACCGCCCAGATCGCCGCTGAAGGCGCACTGGCACTGGGTTCTGGGCAGAATTTGCCGTTAGATCCCGCCTTCCAAAATGCCGTCTTGGCAACATTTGCCGCGGTCAATACCGTTGTTCAGACAGATGCTGCCGCTGCCCTTGCCAATATGACGGCCGAGCAGAAGGCGATGCTCACCGAGCAAGAACTTGCTGCGATGAACCTCGCCGCGCAGACGCTCGCCGCACAGGCGGCGGCTGCACAGACCGCTGCCGATCAGGCAAAGAGTCTGCAGGCATCCCTTGATCAGTCACTGACGACTGCCCAGCAGGGCCTTGAGTTGACGCCGGCTGATCTACATACGGTCATGACGCAGGAGGAAGTTCTCGCTGCAGCGATGGCCGCTGCCGCAGTAGAGGGGCAGACGTCTGCGGCGTCTGTTTCTACACAGGGTCTGCAACAGGATATCGATGCCTCTGCTAATCAGAGCACTTCCGAAGCCGAGTCGTCGGTGGACATGACGCAGGTGGTGACGAATGTCATCACTCAGAATACGAACGTTGCTCAGACAAGTGCACAGGTGTCTGCTGCGAATGAAGCGCAGGTTCAGTCTGCATCGGCTGCCGCTGCTGCAGCAATGGCGCTTGCAGCAAACGCGAATGCGCAGACATCGCAAGATAAGGCGGGGCAGGCATCGGCTAAGCCTGTGGCAGTCGATGGTGCTCAGATTGGTAACGCCGATCAGGCGGCCGCTGATAGTGCTGTCACAACCGGCGAGACCGTACTTGATATTGCGGTCAGCGAAAAACCCTCTGTATCCAAGACACCGGTCGCTCAGGCACATGTTGCAGCGACGGACACTACGAAAGCAGCCGATGCTGCTCGAGTTGCTGTGCCTGCTGACGCGGATGAGGCCCCTGTTGCCCAGGTGGTGACGGGTAACCAACAGGTGACGGATATCGGCAATGTATTGGTGACTGCTAAAGCAAATGCTGACGGGATCGCTGCTGCCGGTGATGCGGCACGGCAGTCTGCTCAGAGAATTGACGGCACAACCGGTGTGTCCGCTGCGCAGTCTGCTGAAGCGGCTGCTGCTGCGCGTGCTGAGTCTCGTCTTGAGGCTGCTCGAGCATCGCTCGGCTCTGGTCCATTGAACGTTGAGGTTTTGAAGCTCACCCGCCAAGGTGGCGGTCGCGCTGTGCTGGAGGTGACACCTCCTAATCAGGGTCCGATCCGACTGGATCTGCAGTTAGATGGCGCGGGTCGCGCAAGCCTGATTGTGGAAGGTCTGACCGAGAGCATGAAGGCACGGCTTGAGAGCAGCGCACACTTCCTTCGTCAGGATATGGCTCAGATGGGCCTTGCCTTAAACCTAGAGATGCGCGAACGTAATGACAGTAACCCCTCTGCCCAGAGCTTTGCTCAGGGATTTGGTCAGTCCGGCCAGGGGAGCAATAGCCGTAGTGGTTCCGCCCAATCCGGATCTGCTACAAGCGGTCAGGAAATTGGGAATCTTCCTGGCGCAAGAAAATCGAATGTCGTTGAAGACGGCGTTCACCTGGTTGCGTAATGCATATCCTTAACCATTTGCCAAATTCATTGAGAGAGCATCATGGCTGAAGAAAACGTACTACCCGAAGACGCTGCCGCGGCAGCAATGGCACCGCCACCCGCCGCAGGCGCCCAGCCGCCTGCTGAACCCCCAAAGCCCAAGAGTAAGAAGAAGTTAATCTTCATCATTCTTGGCGTAGCGGTCTTAGTTGGCGGCGGCGTGGGCTACAGCATGTGGTCCAAGAGCAAGGAAGAGGCCGCTCGTAAGCAGGCCGAGCTCGAGGCCACCCCTGAGTACCAGTTGAAAAAGCAGATGGAGTTCCGTAAGGAAAATAAGCCCCCTCGCTTTATCAAGATGGATGAGTTCACGGTGAACCTTCCGGGCCGTGGTGGTGAGCACTATCTGCAGACACAAATCGTTCTGCGCACGGGTGATGCGGATACCGAAGGCAAGATCAAGAGCTTCTTGCCGGTGATTCGCGACAAGATCATTCTGGTGTTGTCCTCCCGCACGATGCAGGAACTGGCAACAGTTGAAGGCAAAAACGCGATGGCTAAGGAAATCGCGCTGGTGATCAACTCAATTATTGAGCCCCAGCTGACCGCAATCTACATTCTTCAGCAGCGTCTGCAGTCTGCGGAGCTTGCCAATTTGGAGCGTCTTGGTGCAGTGCCCAAGACCACGACGGCAGGGGAACGTCTAAGCCAGACCGCGATCGAGGCAGCGGCCCAGTACTGGAAGGTCACAGAGATGGATCTCCCCGTGCAAGGTGTGCTCTTTGACCGTCTGGTCATGCAGTAATCACTGGATGTCTACCCAAACCTGATCTGAGTCATCATGGCTGAAAACGAAAATCAAACACCCGAAGGCGAAAAGTCCTCGACCGCTCAGGAGCCCATGGAGGCGACGATGAGTCAGGTCGACGGCATGGATGCGGCCTATCGGGCGAAGGTCGACGAACAAAAGAGCATGTTCGATAAGCTGGTGCGCCTGTCGCGCCGGCGTATGCCAACACTCGAGCTGATCCACGAGAAGTTTGCTCGAACGGTTCGTCTGACCCTGTTCAATATGATTCGCTCCCCGGTAGAGGTGCGGGTTCACCTGCCCAAGGTCAAGAGCTACTCTCAGTTTGTTAGCGAGTTCCCGGAGCGCACGAACATCAATATCGTGAACATTCGTTCGCTGCGCGGTACTGGCTGCTGGTGTATTGACCCGGGTGTGATCTATATCGCGATCGACAACATGTTCGGTGGGGAAGGGCGTCTCAAGCCCCGTACCAGTGTGAAGGAGTACACCGCCACCGAGCTGCGGATTGTTCGCCGGATCATGGATGGTCTGCTCAACGAATATGAAAAGGCATGGAAGTCTGTGCACGAGATGAAGTTTGACTTCATGCGTCAAGAGACGAACTTCGCCTTTGCCAAGATTACAAGCCCCGAAGAGATGGTCATGCACGCCAAGTTCACGATCGACATCAATGGTCGTGAAGGGGACGTGGACCTGTGTATTCCGTTCTGGGTGTTAGAGCCCTTAAAGGGAATCCTCTACGAGAACATGCAGCTGGTGACCGAGCCCGATAAGGTCTGGGTCGATAAGCTCAATAACGAGGTCCAGTCCGCGCAGGTTCAGGCGGTGGCAGTACTCGCCCGTAAAGAGATGCTGTTGGGGGATGTGCTGTCGATGGCGGTGGGCGAAATTATCCCGATTGAGATCGTGGATCCCGTGACGGTCTATGTCGATGGGCTGCCGGTCATCCGCGGCAAGTACGGCGTGAAGAACGGTCGCTATGCGGTGAAGGTCCAGAGCATTAAGCATCCTGTGGAATACCTGAAGGCGCCGCTTGAGCGGGGTCGTCTGGGCCCGAGCATGATGCGGGGTGAAGAGCGGGGCGATCTGTATGAGCGGTCCGCGGCCCGAGCAGGCGAGACCTTCGAGGCCGCCATGAAAGATGACGCATTGGGTGCCGAAACGGTGGCACCTGCAACAACTAACTAACGACCAGGTTTGAAGGAAAGGAAGAAACACCATGGCAGAGAACTTAACCCCGGGCTCCGATAGCCTTGCCGAGGGAATGAAGGAGCGGTCCGCCGCGGCGGTACGCCCGGCGGACTACGCCTCGCTGGACGACGATGCGCCCAATGGCCGCGGCCCGGCAGTCCTCAACGACATTGATCTGGTCGTGGACGTTCCCGTCCAGGTCACGGTCGAACTTGGCCGAGCCAAGATGCAGATCCGCAATCTTTTGGCCCTGTCCTATGGTTCTGTCATCGAACTTGATATGCTTGCGGGCGAACCGCTGGAAGTCGTGGTCAATGGCTGTCTGATTGCCCAGGGCGAGGTAGTGATCGTGAATGACCGCTACGGCATCCGACTCACCGATATCGTGACTCCCGCGGAGAGGCTTCGAAAAATTAATCGTTAAAACACAAGGGGGGCAGACGATGCCGATGCGATTCAGGGTTCAACCTAAGATCCAGTCGGCACCACCCCCTAAGAGTGACCGACTGCGCACGCGGTTCGTTGCTCGTCTCACCAGTTTTTTTACTGCTTTACTCTCCTTGATCTTTGGCTCCCTTGCGCTGGCCCAGGCCGGTGCAGGGAGTTCTTCTCCTCCGCCGTCGGTTGTTGCTTCGACCTACGCCCCGTCATCGACTGGGGGCGGCATGATCTGGCTGACCTTTATCACTCTGTTGCTCTTGGCTGGCGTGGTCTTACTGGTCGCCTGGTTAGTCCATAAGAACATGACGGCCACGGTCCCCAACTCCGCTATCCGCGTGTTGTCGGTGCAGACGCTTGGCCCTCGGGAGCGGATTGTGATTGCGAGTGTGGTTGGCCGGGTCTACGTCCTGGGCCATACCGCTTCGACGATTAATCTGATTGCCGAGCTCACCCCTGAGGAGGTCGCGGGCTTGAGTGCAAAGCCCGCCCCACCGGACTTTGCGGCACGGCTATCTGAAATTCTGCGAAAGGCCAAGCGGTGAAGCGGGTCATGTCGATGTTGGCGGCCGATCCCCATCAGCCACTATTAAAGAACCGATTGTTTGTCATCTGTCTGATGACCACGATGGTCTCGGGCGCGCTGCTCTTTGGGGCGACGGCCTATGCCCAGTCGTTACCGTTAGTGACGGTATCGGGGAACACCTATTCAGTGCCGGTGCAGACGTTGATCGTTCTAACCGCGTTGACCTTTATCCCCGCGGTACTGATGCTGATGACAAGCTTTACGCGAATTCTGATTGTCTTTGCCTTGCTTCGTCAGGCACTCGGCTTAACCACCATGCCTCCCAACCTGGTGCTAGTGGGCTTATCGCTTTTCCTGACGCTGTTCATCATGAAGCCGGGTGTGTTAGATCCGATCTATGACAATGCCTATGTTCCTTACACCCAGAAAAAGCTCTCGTTTGAGCAGGCGGTGGAAGTGGGCACAAAGCCGCTCAAAGCCTTCATGCTCAGGCAGACCCGACAGGACGATCTCGCGTTGTTTGCAAAGCTCTACGGCAAACCGATTCAGACCCGTGATGACATTCCGATGACGGTGCTGATTCCAGCCTTTGCGATCTCGGAGATCAAGACCGGATTCATCATCGGTTTTATGATCTTTTTGCCATTTCTTGCGATTGACTTTGCCGTGGCCAGCATTCTGACCTCACTCGGGATGGTGATGGTCTCGCCGATGATGTTCTCGCTCCCACTTAAGCTTCTGATCTTTGTGATGGCCGATGGCTGGGGCATCTTGGCGGCATCTCTGGTCGAGAGCTACGCGGCAGGGGGGAACTAGCAATGGATTCCTCACTCGTTATCGAACTCGTCTTTCAGGCGCTGCGTATGGCGCTGATTCTGAGCGGACCGATTCTGTTGGGGCTACTGATTGTGGGTCTGATCATCGGTATCTTGCAGGCTGCAACGCAGCTCAATGAGACGACGGTTGCGTTCGTGCCGAAGATCATTGTGCTTGTGCTGATTGTTCTGGTTGCAGGACCACCGCTGCTTGCGCTATTTGCGGACTATCTGCGCGAAGTGATCCTGCGGATTCCGTCGATCACGTCCTAGGTCGAACCCCTTTTCCGAAGGCACGATCCGTGCTCACGATTACCTCAGACTTTTTCATGCAGTGGGCCACGGGACTAATGTTTGTCTCGCTGCGGCTTTTTGGCATGTTTCTGTCGATGCCGCTTTTTGCGTTTCGTGCCTTTCCGATGCGGCTAAGGCTGATGGTTGTTCTGTTGATCTCCATTGCCATTCTTCCCGGGCTTGTCGATCAGACTAAGGGGTTTGGATTGACGCCTCCCACCTTTATGACCGCTGCCCTTGAGCTTCTGATCGGCGTGTTCATTGGGTTTCTGATTCGACTCGGGCTGATGGCGGTGGAGCTGGCCGCAGAGGTGCTCTCGATCCAGACGGGATTGAGCTTTGCCACGAACTACGTTCGTGATCCCAACATCGCCTCAGGTCTGATGGGGGAGTTTCTGGGGCTCACTGCAATTGCCCTGATGTTTGCGCTCAACATCCATTTGGTTCTTTTAGAAGTGGTGATCGACAGCTTCCGGACGTTACCCTTTGGCACCTGGCCTGCGGTCTGGGATCTGCCAGCGGTGACCAAACTGATCTCACGGGCATTTCAGTTGGGGCTGGTGCTCTCTTTGCCGTCGATTGTGGTCTATCTGCTTTTTTATGTGATCCAGGCCATCCTTGCCCGTACGAGTCCCCAGTTCAATCTCTTTTCGGTGGGGTTTGCCATCACCGTGCCATTAGCCTTTTTGGTCTTGATGATCGTTCTGCCCGACCTCCCCGAGTTCGTGACCCGGTCGCTCGAGGCGCCCTTTACCCTGATCCGTAAAGGCCTGTTCCCAGGCTAAGCTAAACAAAAGCCCGTTTTGGGCCGTTTCTTGCGTCGAGAGGAAGCGTCCTATGAACTCGTATCGCCTATTGTCTTTCCCCGCCTTTGGCCTCGGTCTATCGATTGCCTTGGCATCCAGTGCTGCGCTTTCAGCAGACGCTCCCGCGCCCCTACCCAAGGCAGATCCAATCCAGATCACGCCGATTGCACCGATTGCTCAGGAGCCTGCAAAGGCGGTACGTGCTGGTGGTGCCCAGGCAGCCCAGCCAGCGCCTGCGCCCGTTCCGTCGGCCCAACCCGCGGGGCAAGCTGCTGCGCAGCCTGCAACTAAACCCGCTGCCGCCCCTATCCCCCCGGCACCTGCGCCCTTAGTAGCTGTTCCTGCGGCCGGTCCTGCCGCTGTGCCTGCTGCAAAGCCCGCGGCACCGAAAGATCCCAATGAGTCGATTCGTCAGGCGCTGCGTGAGCGGATGGCCGCCTCCGGTGCCGCATCCAACGAACTGGTGATCCGCACGCAAGAGCAGACTCCCCCAATTAACGAGGCAATTGCCGCCGCAGAGGCTGTGGCTCGTGCCAAGGCTCAGGCAGAGGCAAGAGCGGCTGCCGCTAAGCGCGCTGCGAGTGCGCGCTCGAAAAACCCGGTGGTTCCCGACATTCCCTGGTCGTACGAGGATGGTCCCCGTGGCCCGTCCGCATGGGGCAAGCTACACACCGCCTATGCGGCCTGTGAAAAAGGCACATTCCAGTCACCAATCGATCTGCGCGACGGGGTGGGGGTGGATCTGCCCACACTTAACTTCTCTTTCAAGCCATCGCCTTTCAAGGTGACCGATACGGGTAAGACCTTCCAGGTACACCTCGCCAATGGTGGAACACTCTCGGTTCTGGGCGTTGCACATCAGCTTTCTCACATTGAGTTTCGTCATCCTGCGGAAGAACGGATTAATGGCAAGACCCATGGGATGAGTATGCAGTTGCACTTCCGTGACGAGCAAAAGCGCATGGCGATCGTTTCCATCTTGCTCTCGCCCACTGGGGTTGAGAACCCGTTTATTCAGGCAATCTGGAATCACATTCCCCTGGTGCGCAACGAGCCCGTAGTCCCCCCCGGACTGATGGTCAACATCCTTCAGGCCATGCCAAAGGATGGCGCTTACTACACCTACATGGGGTCGCTGACCACACCACCCTGTACCGAGGGGGTGACCTGGTACGTCATGAAGACCCCTGTGGAGGTCTCGCCCGATCAGATCGCGATCTTTGGTCGGATATACCCGAACAACTCCCGGCCTGTGCAGCCAGCGAATAGCCGCTTGGTAAAAGAGTCACGAACCCCCCGAATGGGGATGCCGACTGCGGCGACGCCCGCCCCCGGGATGCTACTGACTCGCTAACGATCTCTGCCAGATCCCATGTTTGATGTGGGATCTGCCTGGCATTGTTTTCCGACTCGGTTCGGCAGTTCTTGCCGATTGGGTCTAAGTAACTAAACCGATCTCTTAGTTTTTGGCCCTTCAAGGGCCATTTTTTATTTATAAGTCATTGATTTTATTGATTCTTTAGTTTTGGCACGCCACTTGCTTTAGATGGGTTGGGCCCATTCCACGTTCATCGTGGGCTGGCACAGAAATCGCAAGGAGTGGTGCATGAAACTGGTTCCGCAATACGACACCCTGGCTTTCCACGAAAAGGCGCTGCTGACGCGTTCCTATCGTCAGGAGATCCTTGGCTCGAATCTGGCCAATACAGACACCCCACAGTACAAGGCGCGTGACATCGTCTTTGCTGATGTGCTGCAGCAGCGTCTGCAGGGCATGGAGATTAACTCGCGTCTGACGGTTTCTCGGACCTCGAGTGCCCACTTCGAGACGGAGGGCGGTGCCGAGCATGAGTCCCCCAATCTGCTTTATCGCAGACCCATTCAGCCATCACTTGATGGCAACACGGTCGACCCGGATGTCGAGCGTACCCACTATGCCCAGAACGCCATGATGATGCAGGCCGCCATTGAATTCTTTGGCTCAAGCATCAAGACGCGTCTGCAGGCGATCTCCGGTCAACCCGGCTAATTGAGTAGCGGAGAGAGTAGACCATGAGCCTGATGCGCACCTTTGAGATCGGATCCACGGGTCTTGTCGCCCAGTCGATTCGACTGAATACGACGGCATCGAATATCGCGAACGCGGAGACCGTTGAAGGCCCTGA
>CAYPCG010000037.1:0-5142 GCA_964409175.1 uncultured Burkholderiaceae bacterium | reverse complement strand
AATATCGAAATGATGAACGCCGCGCGACTCCTCATGCTGCGCACGCTCAGCATGGGTAAAGGCTAAGACGATTTAAGCAGAAACACTTCATAAAGGTCACTCTTCATGGCAACCAACGTTACTGATCTCAACCTGCCGGGTCTAAAGGTCTATGAGCCGCCAAAGGCGAATGGGCCCAAGCAGATGGACGGAACGTCCACCACCGATCTTCAGAACAACTTTCTGAAGCTGCTGACCGTTCAGCTGCAGAACCAAGATCCGTTGAACCCCATGGAGAGCGCCGAGATGACCTCGCAGCTTGCGCAGCTAAACATGGTGGACGGCATCAACACGATGAATAAGAGCATCAACTCGTTAGTAACGTTGATGCAGGCATCAGACTTTATGAACTTCTCGAGCACCGTTGGTCGCTCTGCGCTGATATCGGGTAACGAGATGATGTTTGACGGTTCGAACCCGGTTGCGCTTGGCATTCAGTTTCCTGAAGCTGTCACGAAAACCAAGGTTCAGATTACCGATGCATCTGGAAACATTGTTCGTACGGTGGATCTTGGAAGCTCTACGAAAGAACTTCAGAACCTTTACTGGGACGGTCTGGCCAATGACGGCACGGCTGCTCAGGCAGGCAAGTATCGCCTTCGGGTGACTGGCGAGAAGGACGGCGTTGAAGTTGGCGCCCAGACCTTTGTCTCCTCATTTGTGGCTGCCGTGGGCCGAAACGGTACCGATATTAGTTTGACCTTAGCAGACGGCAAGAAGATTACCCCCGCCGACATCGTGCAGTGGGTTGCGCAATAACCTCTTTTTAACCAAAGGATAAAGACATGAGTAATTACAGTATTGGCCTCTCCGGACTGCAGAGCAGCTCCCAGGCAATGGATGTGATCTCCAACAATATTGCGAACTCCAGCACGGTGGGATATCGAGCCGGTGAGTACATCTTCGAGGACCAGTTCTACAAAGCGCTGAACCCGATGGACACCGCTCGTGAGGGAATGGGTGCCGCTAAACAGAACATTCGAAAGCTCTGGAATATGGGCTCGATTCAGTCATCGGCGAACACCTTGGATATGGCGATCACTGGTGCAGCCGGTCTGTTCCGACTGACAAGTAATAGTGATGATCCTTCGCAGACCTTCTACACTCGAAATGGTCAGTTTGCGATCTCGAAGGACACTGATCCGAGCTATCCCAAGCGCAATTACATCGTGAATGAAAACGGGATGTATCTCACCGGTTATATGTCTTATGACGGCAAGACCTTATCAAACACCCACAATAATCGTCTGACGATGCCCCCGGTCACGATTGAGCCTGTTACGACCACCGAGTCGACAGTTTCGGTGACGCTTGATGCACGTAAGACTGCCTTCTTGCCCGAGACAAACCAGCCGTTTGATCCGGATGCACCGAACACCTATAACAACAAGATTTCCCAGACGGTTTATCACCTGGGTGACTCTGGCAACCCCCATACGATGGAGCTTTATTACCGTCGTGTTGAAGACAAGAACCTTTCGGTGACCTGGGACGGTACTTACTTGAAGTTTCCTGCAAGTGCTGTGGCTGACCCTAATGCGGACACCGAAGAGAAGGGCTCTGTGATTGAGAACAACAGCCGTTTTGTTGTTCTGTCTGCAGATTCTTCCGGTCCGAACTTCAATTACTTGAGCTCGGCCGATCGGAAGACTCAGGCGACCGTGACGGTGACGGATAAGACATATGTAAATGTCGATGTGAGTACTGATGCGGAGGCATATTCACGCGTAATTGTTAACGGCCGTGATACCGGTGTTGTGCGTCGCCCTGATGCAGATCAGTCTACTGGTGCAATCACCAATGCTATCACTGTTACGACAACGTCTGCTGCACCGGAAGAGAGTGAAGTAACACTGTCTGGAACATACAAGGAGGGCGATCGCGTCTCCGTAAAGCTCCAAGGTACCACGTTCACACACACGGTAACTGCGGCTGAAGTAACGGCTGCTGCTGGTGTGTCGGCTGATCTTCAAGAAGCAATTGTGACCGCGCTTGCTGCTCAGATTAATGCCGCGACAGGGGTTGGTGCAACGGCTGTAGCGAACGCTAGTGTTCTGGAGCTGACGGGGGCAGCAAATAATGATCAGCTCGATATTGAATCCTCTGTTAACAGGGCGGTTCAGCTAAGCGGCGTTGTCACAGTTCCCGAGAACGCCGAAGTCATGTTTTTCAACCCGGTGACCACTTCGACCTCGGGTTCTGCTGTGACCGATGCAAGCACGGTTACGATTACAAGCGCAAACCCCTCCATTCAGGTTGGTCAGTACGCTTGGAAGGCGGTTGATGATGGGGCAGGAAACATTACGTATACGAAGCTCGATGCAAAAGTCACTGAAATTGCCAATCTGAGCATCACGCTCAGCAAGCCAGTCACGCTTGGAGCGACAGATACAATCCTCTTCTACGATCCCGTGACCTATACGGTCCAGATGCAAGACGGCAGCCTACTGTCGATGGTGGGTGAACACAAGGCATCTGCTACATCGGCACAGCCTCAGGAGTTCATTGCTGTAACCTCACAGGTTGAGGTCTACGGGTCGTTAGACGGCACCATGTTTAACGGCGCAGATAGCCGTTTCTCGTCCGACACTGACATTACGGCGTCTGTTCAGGGTACGGTGAAGCCTCTTGCCACGCTGCAGTTCTGGGGCGGTCAGAACATTGACGCTATTCGTTTTGATCCCGTGACCGGGCAGCCTGCCTATGAGTCAACGGTGAAGTTGAAGGGCATTGTTACTTCGAGCGGGAAGACCAATGGCGTGAATCCTATTCCTGCCAGTGAGAATCACCCCCTTGAGTTCGATCTCAACCTAACGGGTACCCAGCACTACGCGACTAGCTTTGCCGTCGATGCGAACTTCCAGGACGGCTATCCCACCTCGATGCTGAACACCGTCACAATTGATGACGCAGGCAAGCTCGTGGGTGTCTACTCAGACGGTCGCGAGTTCATTGCAGGTCAGGTGGCACTGGTTAACTTCCCGGCAACCAACGGTCTGATTCCGGTCGGTAACAACGTGTTTCAGTCCAGCTATATGTCGGGTAACGAGATCTCGGAAAGCGTGGTCATCGGTAAGCCTGGTGAGCGTGGTCTTGGCGGCATCCGTGCCGGTGCGGTGGAAGGCTCCAACGTGGATCTGGCCAACGAGCTGGTCAAGCTGATGATTCAGCAGCGGATGTATTCGGCGAACTCCCAGTCGATCCGGGCGTTTGACGACACCCTGACCACCACGATTCGGATGACCGGAGGCTAAACCTGGCACTGATCTTGCATATGTAAGGTCATGAACCCCGGAGCGAACCGATGATTGATCGAATTGCCTACACCGCGATGACTGGCGCCAAGCATGCCATGGGGCAGCTGGCGACCACATCGAACAACCTCGCGAATGTCCACACCCCTGGCTTTCGCGAGACGGTGGCGGCATTTCGTGCCGTTCCTCTGGAAGGCGAACAGGCAGATTCTCGCGCCTTTGTCGTCGATTCCACCCCGACGGCCATGTTTAACCCCGGCCCGATCGAAACGACGGATAACCCCAACGACTTTGCCATCAAAGGCGACGGATTTTTTGCCGTTCGCCGTGGTGACGGCAGCGAGGTCTACACCCGTGCCGGCAGATTCTTCCGTGATGAAAATGGCACCTTAAAGCTCGGGCGGGATGTCACCGTGGTCGGTGAGGGTGGCGATATCACGATCCCCGCCGGCGCTGAGATGGAAGTCAGCCAGAACGGTACGGTCTGGATTCGCGAAAACGGTGAGCAGAGCCTGAATCAGGTCGGCACGATGAAGCTTGTCAACCCGAATGTTCGGGATCTGGTCCGCTCGGAAGACGGCTTCTTTGAACTTCCCGCAAACCAGCCCCCAGCACAGCAAGACGCAGCAGTGCGCGTGGTGCAGGGTGCCTATGAGACCAGCAACGTGAACTCCGCAACGGCAATGGTCCAGATGATTAACCAGACTCGGATGTTCGAACTGAACATGCGGGTCATTCAAACAGCAGAGCAGAACGCCCGTCAGGCCAACATTCTGCTCACCCTGTCGAACTTCTAATCGGCCCTAACAAAAAAGGCTAACCATATGATTCGCTCACTCTGGATTGCAAAGACTGGTCTTGATGTTCAACAGACCAATCTGGATACGATCTCGAACAACCTGGCAAACGCCTCGACCTCTGGCTTTAAGCGTGTCAAGCCAATGTTCGAAGATCTGCTTTATCAGACGATTCGACAGCCTGGCGGTCCCACACAGGGTGATGCGCAGTCTCCCAGCGGTCTGCAGCTTGGTGTGGGTGCCCGTGTGGCAGCTACCGAGCGCGTCCATACGCAAGGTGCGCTGAACCAGACTGCAAACCCCTTGGATATCGCAATCAGCGGAAACGGTTTCTTTCAGATCGCGCTGCCAGATGGCACACAGGCTTATACGCGCGATGGAAACTTCACCCGTGATAGCTCCGGTCAGCTCGTAACCCAGGCAGGCTATGTCGTTGCCCCTGGAATCACAATTCCGGTTGAGACGACCAACATTACGATCGGTACCGACGGAAAGATGCAGTTCTTCAGTGGTAACAATCCTAACCCGATTGGGGAAGGGCAGCTGGAACTTGCTATTTTTGCAAACCCCGCCGGTCTGACCTCGATTGGTGGCAATCTGTTCCTTGAGACCACAGCATCGGGTAACCCACAGCAGGGTGCGCCTGGCGCAAATGGAATCGGCACGGTTCGTCAGTACTTCATTGAGGCCTCTAACGTAAACCTGGCGGAAGAGCTAGTATCGATGATCGTTGCGCAGCGTGGCTATGAGATCAACACCCGTGCCATCAGTGCATCGGATGACATGCTCCAGCGTCTGGGGCAGATGTAAGATGAGCCGCCTCGTTAGTCGCTTGCTCCACTCCGCACGCCTGGGGCTGCTTTTCGGCGCTGTGGCGATTGCTGCTGGCTGTGCAACGGTTGAGAAAGACCCGCTGGTGAAGGGTTCCACGAGCGCTCGTCCCGCTAAGGCGGATGCACGACCAACAAATCCTGGAAGTCTGTTCCCTGCGTCTGCTGGTGCCACAGGAAACTTCCGACCACTCTTTGAAGACGCTCGCGCCCGCAATGTCG
>CAYPCG010000036.1:0-17900 GCA_964409175.1 uncultured Burkholderiaceae bacterium | reverse complement strand
ATCCCGCTGAACTTTCTGGGCGTGCTCTATCGCGAGATCAAGCAGAGTCTGGCGGATATGGAGCGTATGTTTGGACTGATGGCGGAAAACCGAGAGGTCGATGACGACCCGAACGCCCAGCCTTTGCGCATTGAACAGGGCGAGGTCCGATTTGATCAGGTCTCGTTTGCCTATGATCCTGCGCGGCCAATTCTGAAAGACATTTCGCTGGTGCTACCCGCAGGAAAGACGACTGCAGTGGTTGGATCATCGGGCGCTGGTAAGTCCACTCTGTCGCGACTGCTCTATCGTTTCTACGACGTCGGCGGCGGTACGATCCGATTGGATGGCCAGGAGATTCGATCAGTGACGCAGGCAAGCCTACGCGGCGCCATCGGCATCGTGCCTCAAGATACCGTGCTCTTTAACGACACACTGGAATACAACATTCGGTATGGTCGTCCAACGGCGACCGATCAAGAGGTACAGGATGCGGCCGAGGCGGCCCACCTGACCCAGTTCATTGCGACGCTACCCGATGGGATGAAGACGCGGGTGGGGGAGCGGGGACTGAAGCTTTCCGGCGGCGAAAAGCAGCGGGTAGCGATTGCGCGCGCGCTTTTGAAGCGACCAGCGCTTCTGATTTTTGACGAGGCTACCTCTGCGCTGGACTCAGAGTCTGAGAAAGCCATTCAGCGCGAACTATTAGAAGTCTCCAAAGGACGCACCACTTTGGTGATTGCCCATCGGCTATCGACCATCGTGGACGCGGATCAGATTGTGGTGCTCGAGCAGGGACGGATTGTCGAGCAAGGTCGACATGCCGAACTGATTGCCCGCGGGGGCCGATACGCTGAACTCTGGGAGCTTCAGGCGCGGGAGGCGGCGAGCGATTGAGGGCGCCTAGGGCTTACCCTAGGTCCCGCAATTCCTCCGGGGTTCTGTCGGTCTTTATTTGACGCGTAAATCGTCTTGACCTATAACAACCACTGTAATTTTCTTCATTTTTATTCCAAGGGGATTGTTCATGAAAAAGCAGATTGCCGCCCTGGTAGTCGGACTGACTGCGACCGGTTTTACCGCAGTGGCTCAGGCTGACACGCTGGCGAAAATTAAGTCGAGTGGCAACGTCACGATGGGCGTACGCGAGTCATCGGGTGCACTGTCTTACACCGTTGGTGATGGCAAGTTCGCTGGTTTCCATGTGGAGATCTGTGAGCGCGTGCTGGCCGATATCGAAAAGCAGGTTGGCAAGAAGCTGACCATCAAGTATCAGCCCGTGACATCGCAGAACCGTATCCCGTTGACCCAGAACGGCACAGTCGATATCGAGTGTGGTTCGACCACGAATAACGCAACTCGTCAGAAAGACGTCGCGTTTGCGGTGACCACCTATGTGGAAGAAGTTCGTATCGCTGTGAAGGCCAACTCTGGCATTACGTCGATCGGCCAGTTGAACGGTAAGAAGGTTGCAACGACCACCGGAACAACCTCTGTCCAGCACCTGCGCAAGCATGAGCGTGGCACGGGCGTGAACTTTGACGAAGTCTTCGGTAAAGACCACGCAGACAGCTTCCTGCTGCTCGAGTCCGGTCGTGCGGATGCATTCGTGATGGATGGCTCGATTCTGGCCGGTAACATTGCGAATGCGAAGAACCCTGGCGATTTCAAAATCGTGGGCGAGGTCCTCTCCGTTGAGCCCATTGCCATCATGATGCGCAAAGACGATCCCGCCTTTAAGAAGGCCGTGGATGACAGCATCAAGAAGATGATGAAAGACGGCACTCTGGCCAAACTCTGGACCAAGTGGTTCGAGTCCCCCATTCCTCCTCGGAACGTGAAGGTGGGTCTGGCGCTGTCAGAGAGCACCAAGAATGCATGGGCTAACCCGAACGACAAGCCCATGGAAGACTACGCGAAGAAGTAATCTCGCGCGCTGCATGACCACCCCCTCCCTGGCCTTGCCCATGGAGGGGGTTTTGTTTATCAGAAGGTGTTTTTCATGACGTGGGACTGGCAGGTTTTTCTTCAAGACACAGGCGCAGGTGAGACCTACCTAGACTGGATGTTCTCCGCCTGGGGTTGGACGCTTTCGGTGGCTTTTCTTGCGCTGATTATTGCGTTGGTGATGGGGGCGATTGTTGGCACGCTACGCACGCTGCCGAACGAACGACTCTTAGGGAAGTTGGCGATCGGTTTCGGATACGTCTGGGTCGAGCTCTTTCGAAACATCCCGTTACTGGTTCAGATCTTTATCTGGTACCACGTGATTCCCGCGTTGATTCCGCCGATGAAGGCGCTCCCGTCCTTTGTGCTGGTGGTCTTCGCCCTAGGATTTTTTACCTCTGCACGAATTGCAGAGCAGGTGCGCGCAGGTATTCAGTCGCTGCCTCGGGGTCAGCGGGCTGCGGCGCTGGCAATTGGCATGACGACGTTTCAGTCGTATCGACTGGTAATTCTGCCGTTGGCCTTCCGAATCATCATTCCGCCGCTGACGTCTGAGTCGATGAATATCGTCAAGAACTCATCTGTCGCGTTTGCGGTATCGGTTGCTGAGCTGACCTTATTTGCGCTGCAGGCTCAGGAAGAGACATCACGCGGGATCGAGGTCTATCTTGCTGTGACCACGCTTTACATGATCACCGCGTTTGCGATCAATCGTCTGATGGCGCGGATCGAGCGTGGGGTGAGGGTTCCCGGGCTAATTGCCGCAGGGCAGGCAGGGGGGCACTAGCGATGAATCTCGATCTAAGCTTTTACAGCTGGGAAGTCATTAGTCGCTACATCATCCAGGGCTTTGGGTTCAGTATTCAGCTCACCGTCGTTGCGACACTAGGCGGCCTGTTCCTGGGAACGATTCTGGCGATGATGCGGTTGTCATCCAAGTCGTGGCTTCGTCTACCCGCGGATGCCTACGTGAACGTGATGCGCTCCATCCCATTGGTGATGGTGATCTTGTGGTTCTTTCTGCTAATTCCATTTCTGATCGGGCGACCGATCGGTGCAGAGATCTCCGCGACGATTACCTTCATTGCCTTTGAGGCCGCCTACTTCTCGGAGATCATGCGGGCCGGTATTCAGTCCATTCCCCGCGGCCAGGTCTTTGCAGGACAGGCGGTGGGCATGACCTACGGACAGAACATGCGGCTGATCATTCTGCCGCAGGCATTTCGTAACATGCTGCCAGTCGTGCTTACCCAGACCATCATCTTGTTCCAGGATACCTCTCTGGTTTATGCGATCGGGGCCTATGACCTGCTCAAAGGCTTTGAGCTCGCGGGCAAGAACTACGGCCGCCCGATCGAGGCCTATCTGTTGGCGGCAGTGGTCTACTTTGTCATCTGTTTCTTCTTGTCTTATCTGGTCCGGCGATTGCAGGCCAAGATTGCAATCGTTCGATGAAAGGATGTTGTTATGGCCATGATTGAATTCCATGAGATCAGTAAGTGGTATGGCAGCTTTCAGGTGCTCACTGACTGTACAACCCAGCTTCAAAAAGGCGAGGTGGTCGTGGTCTGCGGACCGTCTGGTTCGGGCAAATCGACGCTGATTAAGTGTGCCAACGGGCTTGAGCCGTTTCAGAAGGGCAAGCTGTTGGTCAATGGCGTCTCGGTTGGAGATCCCAACACCAATCTGCCAAAGTTGCGTTCACAGATCGGGATGGTCTTTCAGCACTTTGAACTCTTCCCGCACTTGTCCGTGATGGAAAACCTGACGATTGGTCAGGTTCGCGTTCTAGGTCGTTCCGTGGATGAGGCGAATCAAAAGGCGAGGGCGCTTCTTGATCGAGTTGGCCTTAATGCTCATGCAGAAAAGTTTCCCGGCCAGTTGTCCGGAGGGCAGCAGCAGCGCGTCGCGATCGCGCGTGCGCTGGCGATGGATCCGATTGCGATGCTCTTTGATGAGCCGACATCCGCATTAGATCCGGAGATGGTCAATGAGGTCTTGGACGTCATGGTGGCACTCGCCAAAGAGGGGATGACCATGATGGTGGTGACCCACGAGATGGGTTTTGCCCGAAAGGTCTCGGACCGGGTGATTTTTATGGATGCTGGCAAAATAGTGGAAGACTGCACCAAAGATGAATTTTTTGGCGCGCCTCGCAGTCCGCGCGCTCAAGAGTTTCTGTCAAAAATTCTCAGCCACTAGATTAGAAAGCTGCGCCATGTCGACTTTAAGAATTGCTTCGATTCCCGGTGATGGAATCGGTGTAGAGGTGATGCCCGAAGGGCTTCGCGTATTAGACGAAGCGGCCCGCAAGTTTGGGATCAAGCTTCAGATTGATCACTTCGATTTTGCGTCGTGCGACTACTACCAAAAGCATGGCGAGATGATGCCGGCGAACTGGAAAGATCTGATTGGTGGGCACGATGCCATCTTCTTTGGCGCAGTCGGCTGGCCAGCCACGGTGCCGGATCACGTGTCGCTCTGGGGCTCGCTATTAAAGTTTCGTCGCGATTTTGACCAGTATGTGAATCTGCGTCCGGTGCGACTCATGCCCGGCGTGAAGTGCCCTTTGGCGGGTCGTAAGCCGGGGGATATCGATTTCTATGTGGTGCGTGAGAACACCGAAGGTGAGTATTCATCGGTGGGCGGCATTATGTACCCGGGGACGGATCGTGAGATCGCGATTCAAGAGACGGTGATGAGCCGGGTGGGCACCGACCGGATTCTGAAGTTTGCCTTTGAGTTGGCCCAGCAGCGGCCGAAGAAACATCTGACGTCTGCGACCAAATCCAATGGCATTGCGATCACCATGCCTTGGTGGGACGGTCGGGTTTCCGAAATGGCCAAGCACTTCCCGGACGTTCGTGTCGACAAATATCACATTGATATTCTGACCGCGAACTTTGTGCTGCACCCGGATTGGTTTGATGTGGTGGTGGCAAGTAATCTTTTTGGCGACATTTTGTCGGACCTGGGTCCAGCCTGTACCGGCACGATCGGAATCGCACCGTCTGCAAACCTGAATCCTGATCGCAAGTTTCCGTCGCTCTTTGAACCTGTCCACGGTTCCGCCCCAGATATTGCGGGCAAAGGGATTGCCAATCCGATTGCGCAGATCTGGTCGGCTGCGATGATGCTGGACTTCTTAGGTCATCGCCCGGCCCACGATCTCATCTTGCGTTCGATTGAGCAGGTCTTGGAATCGGGCCCGCTAACCCGCGATATGGGTGGCCAGGCGAATACGATTGAGGTCGGCAAGGCGATTGCGAATGCGGTGGCGACCGCCAAGGTCTAGTCACGACATTTCTGTGCTGTCCCGTACGACGGTTCCGTTAAGACATATTCCATGCAGACCTTAGCGCCTTCAACGGCACTGCTGCGACAGAGTTTCGATGCAGCAGTCGCCCGCGCAGACCCGATGCGAATTGTTGCGGGCTATCTGCCGAGGCCTCCGGCAAAGGGTAGAACACTGATCGTTGGCGCTGGAAAGGCCGCCGCCAGTATGGCCGCTGCAGTCGAGGCCACCTGGCCTGCAGATGCGCCTGTCTCTGGGCTGGTGATCACGCGCTATGCGCACGGTCTTCCGTTGTCGCGCATTCAGTGTATCGAGGCAGGCCACCCTGTTCCGGATCAGGCCGGTGAGGCGGCAGCCGAGAAAATTCTTGCAGAGGTCTCTGCATTGACGGCCGATGATCAGTTGATTGTTCTGGTCTCTGGGGGTGGGTCTAGTCTGTTAGCGCTGCCGGTCGAGACGGTCTCTATGGCTGATCTGAAATCGTTGACGTCGATGCTACTGAAATCGGGTGCGCCGATTACGGACATGAATGTAGTGCGTAAGCATCTGTCGCGCATTCAGGGGGGTCGTCTCGCGCTGGCATCCAAGGCCCCCGTGACGGCATTAGTCATCTCTGATGTGGTTGGTGATGACCCCTCGGCGATCGCATCAGGTCCTTGTGCTGCAGATCCATCGACGTATGACGATGCGTTAGCAGTGCTCACACGGTGGCGTGTCACGCCTCCGGAAAGCGTTGCGACCCATCTTGCGCAAGGGGCACGCGGGGCCATTTCAGAGACACCGAAACCGGGTGATCCGCGGCTTGGTCATGTGACAACGCATGTGATTGCAACTGCGCGGGCAAGTCTTGCGGCAGCAGCAGAGTGTTTCGAGAAGGCTAACGTACGAACCGTGATTCTGGGCGATTCGGTCACCGGCGAGGCCCGTGATGTCGCGCAGGTCTATGCCTCTTGGGTGGCAGAGCTCGTTCGCCACCCGAGTGAGCAATTCTCGTTGCCGGTCGCGCTGATCTCAGGGGGTGAGTGCACGGTGACCGTGCGTGGCGACGGCCGCGGCGGACGCTGCATGGAGTTCTTATTGGCCTTAGCCCTTGCAGTCGATGAACTAGGCGTTGCGGATCGGGTCATGGCAGTGGCCGCTGATACCGATGGGATTGATGGCATGAGCCCGCACGCGGGGGCCTGGCTGACACCGGAGAGCCTGCGACAGGCCAAAGCAAAAGGCCTCTCGATGCGAGCGCTTTTGGATAACAATGATGGTTTAGGATTCTTTGAGCCGTTGGGTCAGCTCATCACGACCGGCCCAACTCGTACGAATGTGAATGACTATCGCGCCATTGTGGTGTTCTGATCTTGGATAAGCTTCTGATAACTCGGCCAGATGACTGGCACCTGCACCTGCGTGACGGCAAGCAGATGGCGTCTGTGCTTCCCTACACTGTTCGGCAGTTTGGCCGTGCGATTGTGATGCCAAACCTCAAACCACCAGTCACGACGACGGCTCAGGCACAGGCCTACCGTGAGCGAATTCTGTCGATGGTGCCGGTCAATATGTCAGAGCAGGGCTATCGATTCGATCCGCTGATGACCTTATATCTGACTGATAAAACCGATCCTAACGAGATCGTTCGCGCAAAGGAAAGCGGATTTGTTCAGGCGGTGAAGCTGTATCCGGCAGGCGCCACGACGAATTCGGATAGTGGTGTCACCGATCTGCGTCATTGCACCAAGGTGCTCGAGGTCATGCAGCAGGTCGGACTGCCGTTGTGTGTCCATGGCGAGGTCACGCAATCCGAAGTCGATGTCTTTGATAAAGAGGCGATGTTCATCGACCAGGTCTTAATGCCGTTAGTACGTGACTTTCCAGCGTTGCGGATTGTCTTTGAACACATCACGACGAAAGAAGCTGCCGATTACGTCACCGAGGCGACAGGTCCTATTGCGGCGACGATTACACCGCAGCACCTGCTGTACAGCCGTAATGCACTCTTTCAAGGCGGGATCCGGCCGCACTGGTACTGTCTTCCCGTGCTTAAGCGCGAGACGCATCGTCAGGCGCTGCTGAAGGCCGCGACCAGTGGTAGCCCAAAGTTCTTCTTGGGCACGGACAGTGCCCCGCATGAGCAGTCTACGAAAGAAACATCGTGTGGCTGTGCCGGCTGTTTCACTGCTCCGTATGCGATTGAGCTCTACCTGCAGGCCTTTGAGTCAGTAAATGCACTCGATCGGTTTGAAGCGTTTGCAAGTTTTTACGGCCCCGATTTCTATGGGCTCCCCCGCAACATGGAAAAGATTGAGCTCTGGAAGTCTGAGCAGGTGATCGAGGCAAGCCTTCCCTATGCGGATGGTCAGATTGTTCCCCTGGCGGCAGGAGAGGCGCTCGCCTGGCGGTTCCAAGGCATTGCACAGTCCTAATCAGCCCTGGTGGTCTGGGTTTGATTCTGACGCGGTCTCGCGTGTTCTTACATTGGACTACCGCTCGCTTCTTCACTGGCTAAATCAGCAAGCGATCAATCGTGATCTGCGTACGGGGCGCGGACAGCTGCTGCAGTTTGGGCCACAGTCAGTGCTGCCAGAGGACCTTGCTTATGAGCAATGGATTGCGCAGACCGGAACCGTGCCGACACGAGATAACCTGCATGATCGAATTAATGCCCTGGTCTGGCTTACCTATCCCCTGACTAAAGCGGCCCTCAATCGGGAACAGGCGTCTGCGATAGAGATGCAGACCGATACTAGCCGGCGCGGACCGGTCCGAGATGCGGCAACCCTCTGGGATGAAAATCTCGCGGTGATGGTGGATCGTAGCGCGGACAGAGGATTAGAGACACTGCTTGTACGGGCCGATTGGACTGCACTGTTTCAGGCGCAGCGATCTTCTTGGACCCACTCGTGGCAGATCTATTGTTTTGGGCATGCGCTTTTAGAGAAGCTGATGTCTCCGTATAAGGCGATCACGGCACACACGATTGTCTTGCACGCGTCTAATGCGATGGCACGCTGTGACGACTCTCATATGCATGATGGTCTGACAGAAATGGGGCATCTTGACCAACAGCTCTCGCAACATGTCTCTGCCAACATGTCGCCTGCACTTTTTCGACCACTGCCTGTCATGGGAATTCCTGGCTGGGACACCGCGCAGGATCAGGATGACTTTTATCAGGACACGTCAGTCTTTCGACGGCCGCGTTCGAATCAACTTTCAACAGACGATGTGTGACTCCCCTAGGTAAACCCGCTATAGTGGTCTTAACGAAGTGGGTTGGGCGATCGCTGCTGTGCTTGCACAGGAGAGGAAGGTCCGGACTCCACAGGGAAGGGTGACGGCTAACAGCCGGACGCAGCAAGTGTTCGAAAGAACACCCAAGGCGAGGAATAGGGCCACAGAGACGAGTAAGCGCAGGCGACTGCGCGGACGTGAAACGCGGTAACCTCCACCCGGAGCAACACCAAATAGGCGCGCGGGCAGTTTCGACTGTAAAGGGTGTCCCGTCCGATGCGCGCGGGTAGGTGGCTTGAGCCTGTTGGTAACAGCAGGCCTAGAGGGATGATCGCTATAGAGTGCTTGGCACTCCGTAACAGAATCCGGCCTACAGACCCACTTCGTTACCTCTGCTGCTTGGCTAATACGGCTTCGCACGCCGTCACAGCGGAAAGCCCTAGCTGTCGCGACGTGGTCCACTTCCCACCCCAGAGGGTGACGACACGACCGTGTATCTCAATCACTGCTTCGCGACTGGCGGCACTCAACGATCTACCCATTTGACGCACAACGGGACGCAGACCGCTGAAGATCTCTTGAATTTCCCCGTTGTCCAATGGTGTCTCAAACCAGTCGGCATAACACTGTCTGAGCTCATCGATTTCCTCTGACGATGCCTGAATAGGGCCGTCAATGGATTGGTCGACCTCTGTGGTTCCGAGCAATCCTTTCGACTGGTAGGGCAGAAAAAATATGAGTCGATTATCTCGATGGGGCAGTGCAAGACCGGTCTGCGGTGTTGGGCTGACCAAAAGATGAGAACCACGGATGAGCGTTAACCCATGATCATGTGGAATCGCTGAATCCTTGAGCAGCTGCTCCGCCCAAGGACCTGCGGCATTCACAATGAGATCAAACTGCTCAGGAGTTTTGTGGCCTGATTGAGCGAGGGTCAACTGACCCTGGGCAGTGATTCGGGTAACACGCACGTTTTCTAAGATCTCAACGCCTGCGCGCCTTGCCTGATCCGCGGCCCACAGACCGAGCGCGTGATCGTCCATCTGTGCGTCCCAGTATTCCCAGCCGCCGGATAGTCGGTCTACCTTCAGCCCTGGGAAGCGCTGTCGAAGCGCGCGTTGGTTCAGCCAACGAGATCGAGGAAATCTGGAACCGAGTGCGAGTAGGTCGTACAGCTTTACGCCAAGACCAACCAGAATGCGCCTGCCCAGATCACGCTTGGGGATGGGGACAACGATGGCAATCGGCTGCACTAGACCCGTTTTCTGAGAACGCCACCACCGACGTTCCTGTAGGGACTCTCGGACCATCGTGAATTCGAAGTTCGCGAGATAACGAAGACCGCCATGCAGCATTTTGGTGGAGGCGCGACTTGTTTTTGACATCAATTGGTCGGCCTCAAAGAGCATGACCTTCGCGCCTGCTTGAGCAAGCGCCCAGGCGGTCATCGTGCCGTTGATACCACCGCCGATAACGGCGATCGTTGATCCTTGAAGAGATGTGGATGAACTGCTCAAGGCGTGCTTAGTAAAAACCCTAGTTCAGAAAGTTGTCGGCATCGTGAGTGCCGCGGGAAAGCGCAAATTTATTACACTTTAGAGCTGCAAAGGAGACAACCATGAAAAAACTGATGCTTGCTGTTATTGGCTTGTCGCTCGGATTGAGCGCTCAGGTCTACGCCCAGGACACCTGTAAGAACCGTGGCGACCTAGACGCCCAGTACTGCGATGAGAACAAGGATATGGTGGCGGATACTCCCAAGGATCCGAAGAAACTGAAGACGCCGAACACCATCGTGTTCACCTACACACCCGTAGAAGATCCGGCTGTCTACGAAAAGATTTTTAAGCCCTTTACCGACCATCTGGCCCAGTGCACGAAAAAACGTGTGGTCTTCTTCCAGGTTCAGTCGAATGCTGCCGAGATTGAGGCGATGCGCTCGGGTCGTCTGCACGTTGGCGGCTTTTCAACTGGCCCCACAGCATTTGCAGTGAACATCGCAGGGGCCGTGCCTTTTGCGGTGAAAGGTTACGAGAAAGAGTTTCAGGGCTACAACCTGATCGTGGTGGTGAAGAAAGACAGTCCTTACAAAACACTGGCGGATCTGAAGGGCAAGAAATTTGCACACACTTCGCCCTCATCGAACTCGGGTCACATGGCGCCCATGGCACTCTTCCCCAAAGAAGGTTTAAGTCCTGGCAAGGATTACAACATCCTGTTCTCGGGTAAGCACGACCAGTCTGTTCTGGGGGTTCGTTCGGGTGACTACGACGGCGCCGCCGTTGCGTCCGACGTGTTCTACCGGATGGCCAACCGTGGGCAGATCAAAGAAGACGAGTTTCGTGTGATCTACAAAAGCGCGAAATTCCCAACCTCATCGTTTGCCTATGCGCACGACCTTGAGCCGAAGTTCCGTGACCAGATGCTGAAGTGCTTCTATGACTATCGCTTTACAGACGATATGAAGAAGGCATTTGACGGCGCTGATCGTTTCTTCCCGGTGACCTATCAGAAAGACTGGGCGATTGTTCGTCAGGTTGCTGAAGCCGGTGGTGAGAAGTTCAACAGTGCTGCTTATGAGCGCGAGACTGCTCGTGAGGCCGAGGCACGCAAGAAGGCTGCTGAAGCAAAGGCGAAGAAGTAGTTTTGAATTCGCCAGCCCAGCACACGTTATCGATCCGCGGGCTTTCCAAGGAATACGTTCCGGGGAAGCCCGTTCTTCGTGGGATCGACCTTGATATTGACTCCCGTGGTATTACGGCCATCATCGGGCCTTCAGGCACCGGGAAGTCAACCCTTATTCGTTGTATCAATCGCCTAGTCGAACCCACCGCAGGCTCGATCTCATTTGAGCAGCAGGACTTGGTACGGCTCGATCGTGGGGCACTGCGCCTTGCACGCCGTCACATCGGCATGGTCTTTCAGGAATACAACCTGGTGGAGCGTCTGTCGGTGATGGAGAACCTGCTGACTGGTCGACTGGGTTATCTGTCGGCCTGGAAGGCCTGGCGACGCAAGTACCCGCAGGAAGATATCGATCGCGCGTTTGAGCTTTTAGAGATTGTTGGTCTGAAAGGGTTTGAGAACCAGCGTGCCGATAGCCTATCCGGCGGCCAACGTCAGCGTGTCGGTATCGCTCGGGCGGTGATGCAAAATCCGCGACTCCTGTTGGCCGATGAGCCGACATCGTCGCTCGATCCGAAGACCTCTGTCGAGATCATGCAGCTCTTGGTATCGATTAGTGAGAAGTATTCGATTCCTGTCGTGATCAATATGCACGATGTGGATCTGGCAAAGCGATTTGCCTCTCGCATCGTCGGCATGTCGGGTGGTGCCATCGTCTATGACGGCGGCCCAGCTGGCCTGACGGACACCGTGTTGCAGTCCATCTATGGTGGAGAAGATTGGCTGCAGTAGCCTTTCCGCGACGACCTTGGGTGACCGTGGCCTGGCTAGCGCTGGTGGCCTACGTCATCTTTGCCGGATCGCGCCTGGATTTCACCTGGGATCGTTTCATCATTGGACTGGATAACGCAGAACGTTTTCTTGGTCGTATGTTCCCGCCCGCGGTGCTGCAGCCTGACAGTATGGCGAAGGGCTTGCTCGAGAGTCTTGAGATTGCCATTCTGGCGTCATTTTTCGGCGTCCTGTTATCACTGCCGTTAGGCGTCTTGGCGGCACGCAACCTGATGCCCGCTTGGGTGAGCTGGCCGGCGCGCACGACCATCGCCTTATGCCGATCCTTTCATCCAGTGATCGTGGCGATTCTGTTCGTAAAAGCCGTTGGCTTTGGTGCGATGGCGGGCATTCTGACGCTGATCGTGGCGTCAATGGGATTTATCGGAAAGCTGTTTGCCGAAGCGATCGAAGAGATTTCTCTGAAACAGGTCGAGGCCGTTCGTGCGTCTGGGGCCCCCTTCATGAGTGTGCTGACCTATGGCGTATTTCCGCAGGTCTTCTCTCGCTTTGTTGGATTTGCAACTTATCAGATTGATTCGAACCTTCGTAACTCGACGATGGTGGGAATTGTCGGTGCGGGCGGTATTGGCGGCACGCTGTTTGCAGCGTTCCAGCGGTTTGATTACGACTTTGTCTGTGCCATTTTGATTGCCATCATTCTGATGATCATGATTGGCGAAAGCCTGGCGCGATGGGTCCGCCGAATTCTTGGTGTGGATGTGAGCAAGAGCGATGCCTAATTCCACGACATCGCGTGCCCCTGCCCAGTGGGAGCGTTACTCCTCGACCGAGCGCTTGTTGCGGTTTGCGCTCTTGCTGCTGTTGATCGTCGCTGTTCTGTATTCCGCAAAAAGCGTTGAGATCATTCCTGAATTTTTACTCGATGCGCCGGAGCAGGTCCGCGATCTGCTGGTGCGGATGTGGCCGATCAGTTATGGGTTCTATCCTGACGGTGTCCATGAGCCGTTGATGGACACCATTCATATCGCCACCATGGGCACGATTCTTTCGATTCTGTTGGCAGTACCGGTGGGGATCCTCTCGGCGAAGAACCTGGTGCGAAATAGCCTGTTAAACGGGTTTGCACGCCTGATTCTGGTGAGCACTCGTTCCGTGAACTCGCTAATCTGGGCGTTGCTGTTTGTAGCGATCTTTGGGCCGGGAGCTTTAGCGGGAACGCTGGCCATTGCATTTCGATCGATTGGCTTTGTGGGCAAGCTCATTGGTGAAGCACTCGAGGAAGTGGATCCGCGCAGTGTTGAGGCGTTGCAGGCCGCCGGCGCCTCCTGGATGTCGGTGTTGTTAAAGGCTTACTGGCCGCAGTTAGAGCCGACCTTCTGGTCGGTCGCCCTGTTCCGTTGGGATATCAATATCCGAGAGTCGTCGGTGCTTGGACTGGTAGGCGCAGGCGGGATTGGTATGGCCCTCGATACCGCGCTGAATCTGTTTCAGTGGACACGGGTGTCGCTGATCCTGTTGTCGATTTTCGTGATTGTGGTCATCGCTGAGATCATCGTCACCCAGATTCGTAAGCGCATCATTTAATTTCTGAGGTCGGTCATGCGCCCTCTTACTGAGATGCCTCTTGATCCGCCCATTCAAGGGCTGTTATTTGACATCGACGACACCTTCACGACGGATGGTCTGATGACGGCAGAAGCCTTTGGCGCACTCGAGAAATGGCATACCTCTGGTCGCATGGCGGTCGCAGTGACCGGTCGGCCGGCTGGCTGGTGTGATCATTTTGCACGGATGTGGCCAGTGGATGCAGTGGTCGGGGAGAACGGCGCCTTTTCGTTTTCTTTTGATCGGACATCGCGCCGTATGCGTCGTCAGTTTGTGCGATCAGAAGCGGAGCGAGCGAAGAGTCGCGAGGCCTTTGATGCCATTACGCGGGCAGTCTTGAAGGCCGTCCCGGGCGCGCAGGTCGCCTCGGACCAGGCCTATCGCATCAGCGACCTTGCCATTGATTTTGCCGAAGACTGTGGTCCTCTAGGACTTGACCAGGCCAATCAGATCGCGGCCATCATGCGCGAGTCAGGCATGACGGCGAAGGTGAGTTCGATCCATGTCAATGGCTGGTTTGGGGACTTCGATAAGCTGAGTACGACCCGCACGCTGGCGTTCGATCAGTTTGGGCTAACGGCTGAGGCATTGGCCAAGGCCTTTGTCTATATCGGTGACTCACCCAACGACAGTCCGATGTTCTCGTTTTTTGAGCGGTCGATTGGCGTTGCGAATGTCGCACGTTATGAGGGGTTAATGGACCACTGGCCCCGCTACATCTGCCGGCAGTCGTCTGCGGCGGGGTTTGCTGAAGCACTGCAACATATTCTTCATAAAGGAGCGTGAAAATCATGCAGTTACTGCATACGATGATTCGGGTTGGTAATCTTGAGCGATCGATCAAGTTTTATACCGAAGTCATGGGAATGAATCTGATTCGAACCTCGGATCGACCTGAACAGAAGTACACCACCGCGTTTCTGGGGTTTGGTAAGGGTAATGCCGAGGGGCATGCGGAGATCGAACTCACGTATAACTATGGTGTTGAGCGCTATGACCTGGGTTCCGCATATGGGCATATGGCGATCTCCGTTCCGAATGCCGCCGAGGCCTGTGACCGCATCCGACAGGCAGGGGGCAACGTCACGCGTGAGGCCGGCCCCGTGAAAGGGGGTACGACAGTGATCGCCTTTGTGCAGGACCCAGACGGTTACAAGATTGAACTGATTGAACGATCGATTTGATAAGGAGAAAAGAGATGAAGCGAACATTGACAAAGTTGAGTCTGGCCACGATGGCCATGGCGATTGCGGGTCTTGCCCATGCGGGGACGGTGACGGTGCTCACGTCCTTCCCTAAGGAGCTGACCGCAGCCTATAAGAAGGCGTTTGAAACCAAACATCCCACGATCAAACTTGAGATCTTGAATAAGAACACTGCGGCGGCATTGGCCTACATCAAAGAACTTCCTGCTGGACAGCGTCCTGATGTGATGTGGGTATCTGACCCGAGTGCATTTGAAGTATTGACGCGCGATAAGCTGTTGACGCCTGCGCCTGAGGTGAAAAATCCGCGCACGCCTGCCAAGATTGGTAACTATCCTATTAACGATCCCGAAGGCCTCTACTACGGCCAAGCCCTTGCTGGCTATGGACTCATGTGGAACACCCGCTACATGCAGGCGAACAAGCTGCCTGCGCCCAAAGAGTGGGCGGATCTGGTCAAGCCCGAGTACTTTGGTCATGTCGCAATTTCATCACCTTCGCGCTCTGGTACCACGCACCTGACGGTCGAGACCATTCTTCAAGGCGAAGGCTGGAACAAGGGCTGGGGTCAGCTGCTGCAGATCATGGGCAATGCGGCCGCAGTGACCGAGCGTAGCTTCGGTGTTCCCGATGGCGTGAATAACGGACAGTTTGGTATCGGTCTGGTGATCGACTTCTTTGGTCTTGCTGGCAAGTACAGCGGATTCCCCGTTGAGTTTGTCTACCCCACGATGACCGCTGTAGTGCCTGCAAATATCGGTCTGATTGCA
The DNA here is from genome assembly GCA_964409175.1 of uncultured Burkholderiaceae bacterium. GTDB lineage: Bacteria > Pseudomonadota > Gammaproteobacteria > Burkholderiales > Burkholderiaceae_A > Lacustribacter. Next base: position 2,457 of record CAYPCG010000036.1, on the reverse strand, counting down.
GGTGCAAAAAACGCAGGGGAAGCGAAAACGTTTATGGCCTACACGCTGTCCGATGAAGGTCAGGCCCTGCTGTTTGATCCCGCGATTAGTCGTCTGCCTGTCGTGCCATATGGTCCGGGTACCAGCATGAAGGCACCAGCAAACTATCCGAACATTCAAGAAGTTGCCAAGTCTGCAAAAGTACAGTTCAACTCGAATCTGTCAGAGCAGCGTCGTGCGATTGTGGTGAGCATGTTCGATCAGATGGTCACCTTCCGTCTGAAAGAGATTCAGGCCGCGACAAAGGCGATTCATGATGCAGAGAAGAAGCTTGCTGGAAAGAATAATCCTCAGGCGGCCGATCTCATTCGCCAGGCAAAGGCAGCCGCTTATGCGCCGATTCTTTCTGAAGCGGAAGTTCGTAGCGCCGATCTGCTTGAACTTTTCCGCAAGTCTCGCAAAGACGTTGAGGTCAGCAAGCGTATATCTGCACTCGAAGAGCAGTGGGGCAGCAAGGCAAAAGAGAACTACGCCAAAGCACAGGCATTGGCAAACCAGGCTGCTGCTGCAATTCGTTAATTTGTAAGTTGTCCCAGGGTTGACGGATAGCCCGTCGCCCTGGGATTTTGTTCAAAGAAGACCCCTTCCCTATGAGTCAAACGTCCACTCTTTCGGCTTCGTCGACGCCGTGGTTGCGCGCATTTTTCGCCAACGTCGGCCCTTGGTTTGTCTATGGGATTGTGTTTCTGCTGTTGATGATCTTTTTGGTCATTCCGGTGCTACTGGTGTTTTACACCGCCTTTGTCACCGAGACGGGTGCGCCGACACTGGGCCACTTTATGAATTTTTTCGGTCAGGCTATTTTTAAAGAATCCTTTATGAATAGTCTGATCGTGGCGTTTGCCTCGGTGATATTTGCATCTCTCATCGCTATTCCCCTTGCTTATTTCACCGTCCGATTTGAGTTCCGTGGGGCCATTCTGATTCAGACGCTTGGGGTATTGCCTTTGATCATGCCGCCGTTTGTTGGCGCGGTAGCGATGCAGTTGATCTTCGGCAAAAATGGATCGGTCAACATCCTGCTAGGCGACTGGTTCGGCATCAACATTCCCTTCATGCAGGGGCTGTGGGGAGTGATCTTTGTAGAGAGCATCCACTATTTCCCATTTATTCTGTTGAACCTCGTCGCTTCAATGCGCAATATTGATGGCGCGATGGAAGAGTCTGCACAGAATCTTGGTGCGAGTGGCTGGTCGATCTTTCGGCGTGTCGTCTTCCCGCTGGCGATGCCAGGATTCGTGGCCGGAGCGGCCCTGGTCTTCGTGAAGGTCTTCGATGATCTGGGAACACCGTTGGTGCTAGGTGTGACGAATATGTTGGCACCACAGGCTTACCTGAGAATTACGTCAGTCGGCGTCGAAGATCCCCTTGGTTATGTCATCAGTGTGATCATGGTCGTGTTTTCTGTTGTCGCACTCTGGATGTCTGCCTTGGTGTTGAAAGGGCGTGATTTCTCGACCCTGCAAAAAGGTGGCACCAGTCTGCAGCAGCGTCGCCTGTCGTTCTGGCAGGGGATCGCCGCCTATGGCTGGATTATTGTGGTGCTGCTGATCGTCCTTGCCCCCCATATCGGCATTCTGTTGATGTCCTTTGCGAAGGTCTGGAGCTTCTCGGTCTTACCGGATGCTTACACCCTGGCCCACTATGCGACGGTGATTCAGGACTCCAGCAAGATGATCTCGAACACGCTGCTCTATTGTTTGACTGCAGCAGGGATTGATATTTTGTTGGGCGTTGCGATTGCGTATCTCATTCTGCGGACAAAGCTTCCGGGCCGTCATTGGTTGGACCATATGGCGTCCGCGGCACTGGCAATTCCCGGGCTCGTGCTAGCGATCGGCTACCTGCGAATGTTTAAAGGAATGACGTTACCGTTTACAGAAACACCAATTGTGACCACCTGGGTGTTGATCATGATTGCTTACGCGGTGCGCCGACTCCCGTATGCACTCCGTTCCTGTATGGCGGCGCTCCAGCAGGTGCATGAGTCATTGGAAGAAGTGGCGAGCTCTTTGGGGGCGAGTCGCATGACCACGATTCGTCGCATCGTGGTGCCCTTGATGGCTGGCGGCATCCTGGCCGGATTCGTGACGAGCTTCATTACGGCATCGGTAGAGCTATCCGCGACCTTGCTGCTGACCTCGGTCGAGTCGAATGCCCCCATGAGCTATGGCATTTACCTATACATGCAGAGTCTTGCCGGACGAGGCCCTGGTGCAGCACTCGGCGTGATTGCGATTTTGGTCGTGGCGATTGGTACCTATGCGTCGAATGTTGTCGCAGAGCGCTATCGGACAACGCGAAAAGATTAAAGACTATTTTTAGACGAAGGCTTGGCTATGAAAAAAGGCTTGCTTGAGGCAGTCAATATTTCCCTCTCGTACGGGTCCCATCAGGTGCTGCGTGATGTCTCCTTTC
>CAYPCG010000035.1:15459-18065 GCA_964409175.1 uncultured Burkholderiaceae bacterium | reverse complement strand
GAAATAGCGTCTCTGCAGAGAGCACCTGACTGTCGGCAAGAAGCGCCTGGGCCTGAGGGATTCGGGGGTCCGATAGCCAGGCGGCGTTTCGGGGTTGGGCGGAGGTGGTCATGGAGTCGATCTCGAACAAACGTTGTCGAGATCGTAGCACCATCGGTCTCTGCCCAAGGGGCGTTTAGTTCGCGATCGCCTCAATCGCGATATCAATGCGGACATCGTCGCCAACATAGGGTGCGTATTTCCCAGCGTTGAACTCGGTGCGCTTAATCGTGGTGTGCGCATTGGCCCCCAGTGCAGGCTTTTTCACCATCGGGTGGGCCATGGCCAGGAAAGAAGTCACCGAGAGTGTCACCGGTTTGGTGACACCCTTAATCGTCAGGAGTCCCTCGATGCTCTTGGGCTTATCTCCCTCGAATACGACCTTGGTTGACTTAAAGGTTGCTGTCGGAAACTTAGCGGTATCCAGAAAATCTTCTCCTTGGATGTGCTCGTTAAAGTCAGCAAATCCTGTGTTGACGGACTTCATGTCAATGGTGATATCGACGCTCCCCGTTTTTGCTGCGGCATCGAAAACGACCTTTCCGGTCGTCTTGGAGAAACTACTCAGTTGGGTAGAGAGCCCAAAGTGCGAATAGGAAAAGCGGGGGTAGGTATGGCTACTATCCACGTTATAAGTCACGGGGGCTGCGAATGCACTTCCCGCCATGGTGGCGAAGAGTGCAGCAGTGGCGATGGTGTGTCTGATGGACTTCATGAAAACTCCTTGTTAAAAAAGTTACTTCAGGTTGAGATTAAATTTCACGGTAATGTCGTTGGCGACTACATCAAACTTTGACCAAATGCCCTCACCGATGCCGTATTCGGCGCGCTTGAGATCAAAGCTCCCTGTTAAGAGGCCTTGTGGGGTTAGGCGAACGGGAAGCACAATCTCCCGCGTCTGGCCCTTCAGGGTGAGTTGCCCAGTCGCCCGGTATTGATCAGGGCCTGTGGCGATAATGCTTTTGAGTTGAAAAACGCCTTTCGGATGGCTTGCAGTGTTGAACCAAGCCTTTCCGAGCACCTCTTGGTCGGCTTCGCTAGAGCCTGTATCAATGCTGGTCAGGTCAATTTCAATGGATCCCTTTGCCTGAGGTAGACGGGCGGTGTTGAGCTGCACCTTCGCATTAAATTTCTTAAACCGACCATCCATGGTCACACCCATCTGTTTGTAGCTGAATGTGATGCTGCTTTTCTCAGGAACGACTGACTGAAAGGTTGTGGCATGGGCGCTGCCGATCATGGCAAGGCTTAAGGCAATTGTCTTGATGATGTTCTTCATGGGATTTTCCTGTGGGTTAGCGCATGCGGCGCAGCGTGTTATCTCGAAGGACGACGTGATGCCATAACGCCGCAGCAATATGCCCCGCGAGTAGCAACATCAGCAGAAGGTTGAGAAGCTTGTGGGTCTGCTGGAGAAGATCGCCCAGTTCTTTGTCTCGGCCGAGCAAATCCGGAATCGGAAGGATCCCGAACCAGACGGTCTGAAATCCTTTTGCAGAGCTCATGAGCCAACCAGTGATGGGGATAATGATCATGAGTCCATACAAGGCTACGTGCCCAGCATGCGCAATCCACTGCATTTGGTTTGATAGGCGCTCCGATAGCGGAGGAGGTCGGTGTGTGATGCGCCAGGCAAGCCGAGCCCAGACCAATACAAATACAGTGACACCAGCCCATTTGTGCCAGGAGTAAAGCGCTAGCTTCTCAGGCGATAAGGGCAGTTCGGTCATGACGATGCCCAGTACCAGCAATCCGATGATCAGGATTGCCATCAGCCAGTGCAGGTGCTTTGCGGTGCGGGTGTAGGTCGTGTTCATGGGGATGAACTCTAGAGCCACAGGTCGCGCTAAAAAACTAGCGACTGACGACATCTTTGTTGCATAATTAGCAACAATGAATAAATTAGACGCCATGCAAATGTTCGTTCGGGTCGCAGAAGCGGGAAGCTTCATTGCGGTCGCAAACCAGCTACAGGTGGCCCGTTCCGTGGTGACTCGCCAGATTGCAGCCCTCGAAAAGCATCTGGGGTCCAAGCTCATCACGCGTAGCACACGAAGCCTCACCCTCACGGCGGCCGGTTCTGCGTACCTTGAAAAGTGTCGTGTGATTCTGAATATGGTGGATGCTGCAGAGTCGACGCTCGCAGAAGAGAAAGCGGAACCACGCGGTCGAATCCGACTCGGTCTACCCTTAACCTTCGGTTTACAGGTGCTGACACCGAAACTTCTTGACTTTGCCGATGCCCATCCCTTTATCGAGCTGATGTTGGATTACTCTGACCAGCGGGCTAACCTGATTGAAGAGGGGCTGGATCTTTCAATTCGAATTACCTCCGAGCTCCAGCCCGGGGATATTGTTCGAAAGCTCGGTGAGGTTCGTCTGCTGACAGTGGCGGCATCACCCTATCTCAGGCGACACGGGGAACCTCGGCATCCCTCTGATCTGCGACATCATGAGTGCCTGATCTACGCTAGTGATAGTCCCGTGACCAACTGGCCTTATCGCGAGGGGAGTCGCACACACCAGGTGTCCGTTCGCGGAAGAATCGTTGCCAATAATGGCCATGC